>CACXUB010000058.1 GCA_902770735.1 uncultured Bacteroidota bacterium
ATGGATTGCAGGTCCTCTTGGAAAGCTTGCAGTTTGATTTGCAGGGAGTCGATGCCGGGCATCACTTCCAGGATTTCGCTCGAATTAACGTGTCCGTATTTTTGCGCGTGTGCGGCTTGTACGGAGAAAAGTCCGGCAATGGCCAGAATCATTAATACCTTTTTCATTGATCTTCTGTACTTTATGTTCTAACTAAATATTAATCGTCCAAATCTCTGTTGACGGAGATGCCCATTTTTTGGAGCACTTCCTCGTTGATGTCCCATTTCGGGTCGGCGTAGATGATGGTCAGGTCGCCGGCGGTGTCAAACACGAAGGCATAGCCTTTTTCCTTGGCGTAGTCGTTCACGGCGTTGATGACGCGGTCCTGGATGGGTTTCACCAATTCCTCGCGTTTCTTGAAGAGGTCGCCGTTTTGGCCGAAACGCTTCTTTTGCAGCTCTTTAGCCGCTTTTTCCTGGGCGATGATGGCCTCTTCGCGGCTTTGTTTGATTTGTTCAGGCAGGGTGATGGACTCCACCTGGTAGCGTTTGTACATGGAGTCGATGGTGGAGAATTTGGCCTCGATTTCTTTCTGCCATTGCACGGCAACGCGGTCTAATTCCGCCTGAGCTTCCTTATACTCAGGGATTTGTGAGAGAATGTATTCGGAATTGATGTACGCGTACTTCTGCGCGAATCCGAAAAACATCAGCAAGGTGAACAATCCGGTGAATAAGAGTTGTTTTTTCATATCCTGAATAATTTTGATGACGTTGGTAAAGACTTTTATTTTGTGATAAGTTTAATCGATGGATTGGTTGATGGAGATGTGGAAGTGGCTTCCGGAGCTGGAGGCGGGCATGCCGGGGATGGGATCGAAACCGTAGCCCCAGTCGAAACCGAGCAGACCGAACATGGGCAGATAGACGCGCACGCCCAAACCGAGTGACTTGTACATGTCGAACGGGTTGTACTGCCGCTTATCGATCCAGCCCTTGCCCGCTTCCGCGAAGGCCAGCACATAGACGGTCGCCGACGGGTTCAGGGAGATGGGGTAACGCAGTTCTGCGGTGAATTTGTGGTATATCGAGGCGCCGACGACGCTGCCGTTCACGTTGGGCGACAGCACTTCGTCGTCGTAACCGCGCATGCCGATGATTTCACGGCCGTCGTACGACCAGTTCGACATTCCGTCGCCGCCCAAGTAGAAACGGCCGAACGGGGAGATGCCGATGGTTTGGTTGTAGCAGCCCATAAAGCCCATCTTCATGCGCACGTTGAGCACCAGATTGTCCACGATGCGTGTGAACCACGACACGTTGAATTTCCATTTGTGGAATTCCAGGAACTTGTATTTTTCCTGATCTTTGGCGCCGGTGTAGTCTTTGTGGCCGATGATGGAGTAGGGCGGGGTGAGTTGCACGGAGAAGGAGATGTCGGAGCCTTCGCGAGGGTAGATGGGGGCGTTGACGGAGTTGCGCGACAGCGTGAAGATATAACTGATACTGTGTGCGTAGCCGTTGGAGAAGATGAATCCGCCCCAGTTCCGCACTTTGTAGTATTCGTAGGAGAGGGTGTGTGACATGTGGAAGTAATCGTCGGGCCATTTGAGCTTGTTGGCTAAGGAGAGGGAGGCACCGGCGATGCTGGTGAAGGCGAACAGGCTGTCCTTCTTGGAATAGCCGTTGTTCTGCCGCTGGTAGTAAACGCCCAAAGTCATGGCATTCGGCTTCTTGCCGCCGAGCCAGGGTTCCGTGAAGGAGAAACTGTAGTATTGGTAGTATTTGGTGCTGACGGATGCCTGCAGGGAGATGCGCTGGCCGTCGCCGCCGGGGATGGGCGTCCACGCGTCCTTCTTGAACAGTTTCCGGGTGGAGAAGTTGTTGAATGTGATGCCGGCGGTGAGCATGAAGCCCGTGGCGCCGTAGCCTGCGGAAAGGGAAAGTTGGTCGGAACTGGTCTCCTCCACCACGTAGGTGATATCGACTGTGCCGTCGGCCTCGTTCGGTTTCGGCTGCACGTCCATCTTCTCTTGGTTGAAGTAACCCATGGACATCAGCACCTGCTGCGAACGGATGATGTCGGCACGGTTGAACAGCTGTCCGGGAATGGTCGTCAGCTCGCGCAAAATCACATTGTCGTTGGTCTTGGTGTTGCCCATCACGTCAATGGATCTGTATCTCGCCTTCTTGCCTTCGCGGATACGGATTTCTATGTCGATGGAGTCGCCGTCAATGGCCACTTCCACGGGGTTGGCGCTGAAAAACAGGTAACCGTTGTTCATGTAGAGAGAAGCGATGTCCTCGCCGTCCTCCTTCATGGTTAGGTTTTTGTTGAGCTGTGTCTGGTTGTAGATGTCGCCCTTGCTGATGCCTAGAAGCTGTTTCAGCAATGAGGTCGGGTAAACTGTGTTGCCGACGAAGTTGATGTTGCGGAAGTAGTATTGCGGTCCTTCGTTGACATCAATGTCGATGTACATTTTGTTGTTTTTGACGTAGAAAGTGTCATGCGTGATGACGGCGTCGCGGTAGCCGAGTTCGTTGTAGCGGTTGATGAGGTTCACTTTGTCTTTCTCGTAGTTGCCCTTGATGAATTTGGAGGGCTTGAAGATGCGGAGTTTCACGCGGTCGGCGAAATAGTCGTCCATGTGGTCCTTGATGTCCTTGGACTCATAGTATCCTTTGTGCTTGAGGCAATAGGCGATGGCCGTGTCCGCTTTGTAGAAGGGCATGAAGCGGAAACGCTCTTTGGTCTCCTTCATGGAGCGGAGCAGTACGGCATCGGTGACGCCTTTGTTGCCGTTGATGTTGATTTTCTCGATTTTGACTTTTTTGGACTTCTGGATGTTGAACAGCAGGTTGACGGCGTTTTTCACCTTTTCGTCCGGCATTTCCTGAACATCCACGTTGCAGCTGTAGAATCCCTTGTCAATGAAGTATTTGCGGATTTTGTTCTGACAGGTGATTTTCATGTTGTCGTTGACGATGTTGCCTTGGGAGATGCCCAGTTTTTCCCGAAGGTCGTTTTCCTCGCTTTTGGTGGTTCCTTTGAAACCGAAGGCGATCAACCGGGCTCGGTCTTCGAGGCGCACGTCAAGGAAGATGAGGTTGCCTTGGACGCGGGTGGCGGATATTTCCACATCTTCATAGAGACCGGAGTTCCACAGGTTTTTGACCGCTTTGGAGATTTTCTCGCCGGGGATTTCAATCGTCTCGCCCACGTGGAAAGGCAGAAGCCGTTGGTCCAGCGGGGCGGTTCCGGAGGAGGTTATGCCGCCGATTTCGTAAGTTTTGGGCGAGGAGTAGTCGATTTTGATAGGTTCGTCGGGACCGTCGGCACCCACGATCACTTGGGCGCGGACGGCTGTCGCGACAAGGCAAACCAACAACAATAGTACAATATTTTTTCTCAATTGCATTCCTCAAAAAAAAGTCGGCAAAGATAGTGAAAATTTCAATGCGTACGGACTTGTTCCCCTGTTTTTCCGAAACGGCGTTCCCGTGAGGTGAATTGCGAGACGATTTCGCGCAGGTGTTCCTTGCGGAAATCCGGCCACAGGACGGGCGAGAAGAAGAGTTCCGCGTAGGCGAGCTGCCACAGCAGGAAGTTGCTGATACGCAGGTCGCCGCCGGTGCGGATCATCAAATCGACGTCGGGGATTTCGGGGCGGTAGAGGTGTTGGCGGACGGTGTTTTCGTCGATGTCGTCGGGGTTGAGTTCTCCGGCGGCGGCCAGGCGGGCGATGCCTTTCGCCATGTCCGCGATTTCCGCGCGCCCGCTGTAGCTGAGGGCCAGGACGAGGGTGAGCCGTTGGTTGCCGGCGGTTTTCGCCATTGCCTCTCGCAGTGATTCCTGGCAGTCGATGGGCAGGCTCTCCATCCGGCCGGTTGTCAGCAGACGGACGCCGTTTTGGTGAAGTTTTTCCACCTCTTCGGCGATGGCTTTGGTGAGCAGCCGCATCAGCATGTCGATTTCCTCTTTGGGGCGGTTCCAGTTCTCGGTGGAGAAGGTGTAGAGGGTGAGGTAGGGGATTTGCAGTTCGCAGGCGCCTTCCACCACGCTGCGCACGGCTTCCACACCGTGCAGGTGCCCGAAGGTGCGTTCGCGTCCCTGTTGCTGCGCCCAGCGTCCGTTGCCATCCATAATGATGGCTATATGGTTGATTTTATGTTCAATTCCCATTCTTTCTGTTGGCTGTTGGCTGTGTGACTGATAATCATTTTGCGTTTCGGGTCATTCAGCTCCCGCTTAATACTTTTTCCGTTTATGCGGTTTCTTCAGGTCGCAGGTTCTGTCTTGGTTGCCGAATTTCACGGTGATGGTGCCGCCGGCGTAGGAGTAGAGGTCGTGCGTGGTGGAGTTGCCGCGTTGTTCGCCGGCACGGTGCAGTGGAAGTGCATTCCCTTCTGCGTCAAAGAGTTCCGGAGTTCTGTCGGCCATATCCGCGATGATGTCACCGCGTTGTTCGCGCAGCAGGTCGTTGTCGTAGTATCGTCCGCCCACGTCGTCAAGGTAGTCCGTGAAGGTGTAGCGGAAGCCCCACTCGGCGCCGAGGCAGACGTATTTGCCGATGTTGACGCGCAGTCCGATGCCAAAGGGGATGGCGAAATGGGTCAGGGAGTACTTTTTGGGCTGGCCTTCCAGACCCTGCCCTTCGGTGCCGAGACTTTGCAGTTCATAGACGGTGCCGTCCGTGTACTCTGCCATCGGGTCGAAGGAGAAGAGGGTGAGTCCCGCGAAGATGTAGGGGGTGAAATGGTTCTGTCCCACCGTGTTGTACAGTCTCAGGAAGTTGAGTTCGGCCACGGCGGAGAACTCGGTGATGGGCGAGTGGAAGCTGAGGTTGCGCGCGTAGCCGCCGTTGGTGAGGGCGTCGCTGCCAGCCACCTTGCCGAACAGGAAGTCGGCCTTGAGTGCCCATCGCGGCGACAGGTTGTAGCGGTAAACGAGGCCGGCGGCCAGCTTCGGTTGTGCGAAAAGTTTCGAGGGGTTGAGCTCCCCGAGGTAGAACATCGTGCCCACAGTGGCTCCGATTTCCGAATTCTGTGCGTTTAGCGTCTGCACGGAAACGCCCGAGAACAGCGCGAAAGCCATCCAGATTCCCAATATGATCTTCTTCATTTCTTTCATATATTTAAGGCTGCAAAAATAAAAAAAATGCAGAAACGATTTATACAATAAAAAATTGTGTATTTTTGCCGCCCAAAATTTTATAGATAAAGTTATTACACTTAAAAAGAAAGGAATTGATCATCGCTCAGAACAACCGGCCCAACAGATCTTTCGGACCGAAAAACAAGAAAGACGCCCAGCACAGAATCAACGAGTACATCACGGCGCAGGTCGTGCGTGTGGTTGGAGACGACATTGAACCCCGAATCGTATCACTCCGCGAGGCGTTGGCAATCGCCGACGAGCACGGTGTGGACCTGGTGGAGATTTCCCCGCAGGCCAATCCGCCCGTGTGCAAGGTGATGGACTACCAGAAGTACTTGTACGAACAGAAGAAGAAACTCAAGGAAATCAAGGCCAACAGTGCGAAGACCGAAGTCAAGGAGATCCGGCTCAGCCCGCAGATCAGCGAGCACGACGTGGAGTTCAAGTGCAATCACGCCATCCGTTTCTTGCAGGACGGCTACAAGGTGAAGATCATCATGACCTTCCGCGGCCGCAGCATCATCTACAAGGACAACGGCGAGCTCGAACTGCTCAAATTCGCCGAACGTCTTCAGGACTACGGCAAGGTGGATCAGATGCCCGTGCTCACCGGCCGGAACATGACCCTCCTCATGGTGCCTAAACAGAAAAAGTAAAGACTTATAACAAACACTTATATATAAACCTTTAAAAATAGAAAGAAATGCCGAAAATCAAAACAAAGTCCGCTGCCAAGAAAAGATTCACTCTGACCGGCACCGGCAAAATCAAGAGACATCACGCTTACCACAGCCACATTCTCACCAAAAAGACCAAAAAGAGAAAACGTAACCTGGCTTACAGCGCTATTGTCGAACAAAACCTGGATCGCACCGTCAAGCAAATGCTGGGACAGTGCTAAATTAAGTCATTAACAAAAAAAATGTTTACGCGCAGTTCCCGAAGTGCCTTGCGCCACTGACGTAAACGGAAAGGAAAAGAAATTATGTCAAGATCAGTCAATCATGTTGCTTCAAGAGCAAGAAGAAAGAAAATCTTAAAACGCACCCGCGGTTATTTCGGAAAACGCAAAAACGTCTGGACCGTAGCGGTGAATTCGTGGGAGAAAGGCCAGCAATACGCCTACCGCGACAGAAAGGCTAAAAAGAGAAATTTCCGCAGCTTGTGGATCACCCGTATCAACGCCGGTGCCCGCGAGTATGGAATGTCCTACTCTGTCCTGATGGGCAATTTGGCAAAGAAGAACGTTGCACTCAACCGCAAAGCTCTCGCCGACCTCGCGATGAATAATCCTGAGGCATTCAAGGCCATCGTCGATTTGGTGAAATAAACCGACAAAGCCGCAGTTTTTTTAGTAAAGAGTGTTTGTTATATAGGGGAGGCCGTGAGGTCTCCTTTTTTTATGCTGAAGGACGCGGGGGAATTGTTTAAAACACGTAGAGACGTTGCACGCAACGTCTCTACAGATGAGCGGAAAACGAGACTCGAACTCGCGACCCCGACCTTGGCAAGGTCGTGCTCTACCAACTGAGCTACTTCCGCTGGTTGAAATCGGCGGCAAAAATACACTTTTTTTTGATATGACAAAGGGTTGGCATTTTTTTTTCAAAAATTGTATCTTTGCCGAAAACTTCTACTATGAGAAAAATTTACATTTTACTGTTCGGAATCGTGCTTCTGGTGGGCTTTTTGTCGTGTGACACCACGCCCCATTCAAAACATGTCTATGAAGTCATCAAGGATGCCGTCACCGATGTGGACGGAAATCACTACGATGCGGTGAGGATTGGAGATCAGGTGTGGATGAAGCAGAATTTGAGAACGACCCGCTATGCAGACGGGACGGAAATCCCGCAGTCCACATTTTCTTCAAGCTATACCCCCTTGGCTGAAAAAAAACCTTACCGTTGGGCTCCAAACAATATGGATATAAACGTGCAGAAATTCGGCTGGCTCTACAACTGGAGGGCAGTGATACGCGACAGTATTGGCAGTGACCTCAATCCCAGTAGGATACAGGGCATCTGCCCCGACGGGTGGCACGTGCCGAGTGACGCTGAGTGGACCCAGCTTACCGACTATGTGGGCAGTGACCGCAAGATGCGCTGTTGGCCTTCCGCTGATTTTTCCATAGCCAAAGCCCTTTCCGCCCAGACAGACTGGAATCCTGCATTTGACAAGTGCGATGTGGGGAATGACTTGTCGCGGAACAACGCCACTGGTTTTTCAGCATTGCCTGCAGGAAATGCTGAATTCACTAACCAATTCGTTAATATGTTTGATTGGGCTTATTTTTGGACATCATCTTATAGCAGCAATGCTGGGGCTTATGTCCGAATGATCCAAAGTGACTATGAAGGTGTGAACAATATAACGAAACACATTTCATCAGGTCTTTCCGTGCGTTGCGTGAAAGATTAAAAACAAAAAAAGTTTGATTGAAAAAGTCTCCAAATTTTTTATATCTTTGTCGGCTCAAATTTTTATGCGAAAAAACTAACCTAATTGAATATATGTCAGAACAGATAAAGGGGGAAATTTCCCAAATCATTGGCGCAGTCGTGGATGTCCACTTCGAAGAGAACGTCACGCTGCCCAACATCTACGACGCACTGGAAGTGCGCAAGGAAAACGGCGAAAAGCTGATTTTGGAATGCGAACAGGATATCGGTGAGAACACGATGCGCTGCATCTCGATGGACTCCACTGACGGTCTGCACCGCGGCATGGAAGTGGTCGCCACCGGCCGCATGATCACCATGCCCACGGAGAACATCAATGGCCGCCTGATGAACGTCATCGGCGAAAGCATCGACGGCATCGGCGAGATTCCTTCCAAGAAACGCAGCGACATCCACCGCATGCCGCCCACATTCGACAACCTTTCCACCTCGCAGGAGGTCTTCTATACCGGTATCAAGGTCATCGACTTGATCGAGCCCTACGCCAAAGGCGGTAAGATCGGTTTGTTCGGCGGCGCCGGCGTGGGCAAGACCGTCCTCATCATGGAGATGATCCACAACATCGCCAAGAACTACGGCGGCACGACCGTGTTCACCGGCGTGGGTGAACGCACCCGTGAGGGCAACGACCTGCTGCGCGAAATGCTCGAGTCCAAGGTCATCCGCTACGGCGATGCGTTCCTGAAGAGCATGGAAGAAGGCGGCTGGGACCTCTCGAAGGTCGATATGGCTGAACTCGCCAAGTCGCAGGCCACCCTCGTCTTCGGACAGATGAACGAACCGCCCGGAGCACGTGCCCGTGTGGCCCTCTCCGGACTCACCGTGGCTGAAGGCTACCGCGACGGCGACGAGACCACCGGCGGCCGCGACATCCTCTTCTTCGTCGATAACATCTTCCGTTTCACCCAGGCTGGCTCCGAGGTGTCCGCTCTGCTCGGACGTATGCCGTCCGCCGTGGGTTATCAGCCGACGTTGGCCACCGAGATGGGTACCATGCAGGAGCGCATCACCTCCACCAAACGCGGATCCATCACCTCTGTGCAGGCTATCTACGTGCCCGCCGACGACTTGACCGACCCGGCTCCCGCCACCACGTTCTCTCACTTGGACGCCACCACGGTGTTGAGCCGTAAGATCTCCGAGCTGGGTATCTACCCCGCCGTCGATCCCCTCGACTCCACCTCCCGCATCTTGTCGCCCGACATCGTGGGCGAGGAGCACTACAAGACCGCCCAGCGCGTGAAAGAAAGTCTGCAACGCTACAAGGAGCTGCAGGACATCATCGCCATCCTCGGTATGGAGGAACTCTCCGAAGAGGACCGCAAGACCGTGCACCGCGCACGCCGTGTGCAACGTTTCATGTCGCAGCCGTTCTTCGTGGCCGAGCAGTTCACCGGCATTCCCGGCAAGTTCGTCAACATTGAGGATACCATCAAGGGCTTCAACATGATTCTCGACGGCGAACTCGACCACCTGCCTGAGACCGCCTTCAACCTCGTGGGCACCATCGAGGAGGCCATCGAGAAGGGCGAAAAAGAGTTGGCAGCTGCAAAATAACGGACTATGAAATTAGAGATTATCACCCCCAGCAGCACCCTGTTCACCGGCGAAGTCTCGCTAGTGCAGCTCCCCGGCATCGACGGTCTGTTCGAGATCCTGAAATCGCACGCCCCGCTGGTCTCCGCATTGATGGAAGGCCGCGTGAAAGTGGTGGATGACCAGAACAAGGAACAGTTCTTCGATATCCGCGGCGGCGTGGTGGAAGTCAGCCACGACAAGATTCTGCTGTTGGCGGAGTAGGAGGGTTGGCATCTCTGCCGACCGATAAGAGACGTACGATGTGAGACATTGAACGAACCGTTTGATGTCTCACTTTTTTTGTCGGCGAATTAATGTTCTGTTATTGAGAGGACAGGGGGCTCGCCATGTCGCATCTCTACAATGTAGGGGTGTCACGATGCCGGATTTCCGGTTTAATCGCGTCTTCCACGCACAGGCTGCCGATGCGGGTTCTCCGAAGCGCCGAGAGGTGTGCGCCGCTGTTGAGCGCGGCCCCGAAGTCGCGGGCTATGGCGCGGATGTACGTCCCTTTGGAACAGCGGATGCGGAAGTCGATTTCCGGCAGTTCGAAACGGGTGATCTCGAACTCGTAAATCGTGATGTTTTTGGCGGTGAGCTGTGCCTCTTCGCCGCGGCGGGCGATTTCGTAGGAGCGTTCGCCTTGGTGTTTCACGGCGGAGAATATCGGCGGAACCTGCTGGATGTCGCCGGTGAACGAGCGAGCGGCATCTTCAGCCATTTCGCGGGTGATATGTTCGTAGGGGAATGTCGCGTCAATCGGTTTTTCCAGGTCGAAGCTTGGGGTGGTCGCGCCCATCATGAAGGTGCCGGTGTAGGTTTTCTCCTGTGCCTGCAGCGCATCCACCTGTTTGGTCATCTTGCCCACGCAGATGAGCAGCAGGCCGGTGGCTAACGGGTCCAACGTGCCCGCATGGCCCACTTTGACGCGGTGTCCGGCGGCGCGGCTCGCCATCTTGCGTACCTTGCCCACCACGTCGAAAGAAGTGCATTTGTAGGGTTTGTCAATCAGCAACAAATCTCCCTCCGGGTTGATTTCCAACGCCGGCGGCAGGTCGAAGGTGACATCGTGGATCATCTTCTTTAACATAGACTGGATATGATAGCTAAAATGCCGATGATCAGACAGTAAACGGCGAACCAGATCAGTTTGCCTTTCTTCACGATGTTAATCATCCATTTGCAGGCTAAGCAGCCGGTGATGAAGGCCGCGAGGAAGCCTATGATGAGTGATCCGGCGGAGATGCCGTCCATGGCGATGCTGAACCCCTCTTTGGCGATGTCCATCGTGTCCAAAAGTGCCTCGCCCAGCACGGGCGGGATGACCATGAGGAAAGAGAACTGGGCCATCCGCTCCTTTTTGTTGCCCAAAAGGAGTCCGGTGGCGATGGTGGTTCCTGAACGGGACAGTCCTGGCAGCACGGCCACCGCCTGTCCGATACCGATGATGAAGGCATGCAGCGGGGAGATCTCCTCGCGCTGGCGGGGCTTGGCGTAGTAGGAAAAGGCCAGCAGCGCCGCGGTGACCAACAGCATGATGCCGACAATCAGCAAGCCGGAACCGAAGATCTCCTCCACTTGGTCCTTGAAGAAGAATCCGACGATGCCGACGGGGATCATTGAAATCAGGATGTTGATGGCGAAACGCGTGCCTTCGTTCAGCCCGGAATAGCTGTTCCAGGACTGTTTGGAAAAGATGTCCTTGAAAATCCACACGATCTCCTTCCACAGGATCACCAACGTGCTGAGCACCGTGGCCACATGCAGGGCCACGATCATTGTCAGGTTCGATTCACCCTCCAGTCCGAAGAAATGGGACAGGATGGTGAGATGTCCGCTGCTGCTGACGGGCAGAAATTCAGTCAACCCCTGGACGATGCCCAGGATCAGGGCTTCCAACCAGCTCATACGGATGGGTTATTCGTTGTCGGTTTTAGGAGCTCTCGGGCGCCACATGATAGCCACGATCTCGGTCAACAGACCCAGGAAGATCAGGATGGGGGCCACTTTGATGCGGCGGGCGTTGAAGATTTCGCCGTCGAAGGTGTTGTCCGGCACGTCACCGCCGCTCAGGCAGATATAGCCGATGAGCAGCAACAGGGCGCCGACACCCATCAGGATGTAGTTCATTTTGCGGAACAAAGGAGGACGGTTGCCTCTCTCATTGGTCGTGATTTCGTTGTTTGAACTCATAATATTCTGATTGTTAATTATTTACAAATATAATCTTTCGTCGTTGATGCGGATGTACTTGTTCACGGAGAAAGCGGAGATCAGCATGGTGAACAGCATGCTGAAGACAAACACGGCGGCGAGAATGATGACGATGTACAGCATGGCCGAGAAATCCACGAAATCGGGTGCCACGTTGTTCCCGTAAAGCAGCAGCAGCGCGAGCAGCGCCACGGCTATCAGTCCGCCCCAGATGCCTTGCAGCAACCCTTTGGTCACGAACGGCTTGCGCACGAACCTGGGGGTTGCGCCGACCAGCAGCATACTCTTGATGTTGAACCGTTTGGCGTATATGTTCAGTCGTATGCAGTTGGCTACCAACAGCATGGAAATGACCATGAACACGGCGCAAATGGCCAAAATAATCCATTGTATTTTGTGGAAATTGTTGCTGACGGATTTGACGATGGATTCAGGGTAGTCAACATCCTGAACGATAGTGTTTTGCTTCAGTTCTTTGGAGATTCTGTTCAGCGAATCGGTGTTGGCGTACTCCGGTTTCACGTTGATGATGATGGAGGCGTTAATGGGATTGTTGGGGATCACCTCGGTGTAGTTGCTGCCGATAATCTGCTGCGCGATGCGGGTGTTCTCTTCCCGTGACGACACTCTTGAGTTCTCAATGAACGGTTTCAGTTTGATTTGTTTCTCTAACGCGTCGATGTCAGCCTCTTTGACGTCGGAATAAAAGAGCACCTCCATTTCGATTTTCTGCGACAGGTTTTGCAGAAATTTCATGGAGAAAAACGCGAACAAAGACAACGCTCCGATGAAAAACATGGTCAGCGCGATGCTGAATATGGAGCCGAAAGTGGACAGTCTGAGTCGTGCCTTGGTTATTCTGTCAATGGAATCCGGATAATTAGCCATAGTATAAATTTTGCGCCGCAAAAGTACAAAAAATTGGGAAACGAGCAAACTAAAGCTCACCATGTCCCGACAATTCACTTTTTTTGTATTTTTGCCGTTGATTTTAAAAAGAAAGT
>CACXUB010000059.1 GCA_902770735.1 uncultured Bacteroidota bacterium
CAACGTTTATGTTCGAACAGGCCAAGACCATGACCGACACCTTCCACGGTGAGACCGAGGGCTACTTCCTCTACTCCCGCCACTGGAACCCCAGCACCCTCTCTTTGGCTCAGTCACTGGCCGCCATCGAAGGCACTGAACTGGCCTGGACGACCGGTTCCGGCATGGCCGCCATCACCGTCGCCCTGTTGCACGAGGTGAAGAGCGGTGACCACATCGTCTCCAGCATGACCACCTACGGCGGCACCTTCGCCTTCCTGAACAACTACCTCAAGAAGTTCAACGTGGAGGTCACCTTCGTGAACATGCAGGACCTCGACGCCGTGAAGAAGGCCATCCGCCCGAACACCAAGGTGCTCTACACCGAGACGATGAACAACCCGTTGCTGCGTATCGCCAACCTTCCCGAACTGTCGAAGATTGCCCACGCCGCCGGCGCCAAGCTGTTGGTTGACAACACCTTCACCCCGATGATTTTCTCGCCTTACCGTTTGGGCGCAGACGTGGTGATCTACAGCATGACCAAATATGTAAACGGCATGAACGACTGTGTGGCCGGCGCCATCTGCGGTTCCGCCGAGTACATCAACTCCCTGATCGACGTGAACACCGGCACCGCCATGCTGCTGGGTCCCGTGCTCGACACCTTCCGCTCCACGAGCATCCAGAAGAACCTGCACACCCTGCACATCCGCATGAAGAAGCACAGCGAGAACGCCATGTACCTGGCCAAGCGCTTCAAAGAGACCGGCATCAAGTACAACTATCCGGGTCTCCCCGAGCATCCCGACCACGAGCTGTTCAAATCGATGATGAACGACGGCTACGGCTTCGGCGGCATGATCTCCATCGACATGGGCACGGCTGAGAGAGCCAGCGCCATCATGGAGAAGATGCAGGAGCTGGGCGTGGGCTACCTCGCCGTCAGCCTCGGCTACTTCAAGACGCTGTTCAGCAACTCCGGCAAATCCACCTCTTCCGAGGTTCCCGAGGACATCCAGCACGAGATGGGCATGAGCGAAGGCCTCATCCGTTTCTCCATGGGTCTGGACAACGATCCGGAGCGCACCTTCCAGCTGATCAAACAGGCCATCGACGCCACGAAATAACCTTTCGTTCGCGCGAAACATCCAACGGGCGTGTCGGGAAACCGGCACGCCCGTTGTTGGCTGTTGAAAACTTTTTTCACGCAAGTGGCTGAGTATAAAGAAAAAGTGTATATTTGCACGCTTGTTAGAAAAACTGGTTTTCGATGCTTAATGAATTGTTTTTCAATCTGTTAAGTATTGCGGCAAAGTGTCGAAACAGGCAGAAAAAGACAATAAATTTTATAAAACAAACCAAAAATGTCAGGATTAATAGGAAAAAAAATTGGGATGACTAGCATCTACGATGCCTCCGGCAAGGTTGTGCCGTGCACGGTGATAGAGGCTGGTCCTTGCGTCGTCACGCAAGTCAAAACCGTCGAGAAGGACGGCTACAGTGCTATCCAATTGGCTTATGACGAGAAGAAAGAGAAAAACACGACCAAGTCTCTGAAGGGTCACTTCGAGAAGGCCGGCACCACGCCGAAGAAAGTTCTGCGCGAGTTCACCCGCTTCGAGGAAGGCCATCAGAAGTCTTTGGGTGACGTGCTCGACGTGTCCGTCTTCGAGGAAGGCGAATTCGTGGATGTGAGCGGCACCTCCAAGGGCAAGGGCTTCCAGGGTGTCGTGAAGCGCCACCATTTCCGCGGTGTCGGCGATGCCACGCACGGCCAGCACAACCGCTTGAGAGCCCCCGGCTCCATGGGCGCATCCTCCTACCCGTCACGCGTGTTCAAAGGCATGCGCATGGCCGGCCAGATGGGCAACGCCAAGGTGAAAGTCATCAACCTCCAGATCGTCAAGATCGTGAAAGAGAAGAACATGTTATTAGTTAAGGGTTCCGTTCCCGGAGCCAATGGTTCATATTTAAAAGTAGAGAGATGGAGCTAACAGTTTATAAGATTGACGGCAGCGCGACTGCCAAGACGGTCACCTTGAACGACAAGATCTTCAACGTGGAACCGAACGACCACGCCATCTGGCTGGACGTGAAACAATATTTGGCAAATCAGAGACAAGGCACGCACAATACGCTGGAACGCTCCACCGTATCCGGAAGCACCCGCAAGCTGAAACGGCAGAAGGGCACCGGCGGCGCACGTGCCGGCAGCATCAAGAGCCCGACCATCCGCGGCGGCGCCACCGTGTTCGGACCGCACCCGCGCGACTACGGTTTCAAGCTCAACAAGAAAGTGAAACGCCTCGCCCGCTTCTCCGCCTTCACCTACAAACAGCAGGAAGGCTGCATCACCATCGTCGAGGACTTCACCTTCAACGAGCCCAAGACCAAGGAGTACAAGGCCATGCTGAAGGGCCTCAACCTCGAAGGCAAGAAGACCCTGCTTCTGCTGCCCGAGAACGACCGCAACGTCTTCCTCTCCGGCCGCAACCTGCAGCGCACCAACATCATGCGCGCCATCGAGGCCAACACCTATCACGTGCTTAACGCCAACAACCTCATCATCTGCGAAAGCAGCCTCAAGGAGTTGGAGAAGATGTTAGGCGAATAATTCATTCACCCTTAAAAAACAGAAACAATGAGTTGCATCATAAAACCCATCATCAGTGAGAAGATGACCACCGTCGCGGAAAAATACAACCGCTACGGCTTCATGGTCACCCGCGAGGCCACGAAACCCGAGATCAAGCGCGAGATCGAGTCCATCTACAACGTGAAGGTTGTGCGTGTGAACACCCTCATCCAACGCGGCAAGACGACCGCCCGCAACACCAAGGCCGGCGTCATCCTCGGTCAGAAGAACAACTTCAAGAAGGCCTACATCTTCGTCGACAAAGAAGATAAAATCGATTTCTACAGTAACATTTAAAAGGTTAAAAGGTTAAAAGGTTAGAAGGTTAATTATTGATCTCCTAACCTCTTAACCTCTTAACCTCCTAAACTAAATAAAAAAATGGCATTAAAAAAGTACAAACCAGTAACGCCGGGTCAGCGCTTCAAAATGATTAGCGCTTACGATGACATTACCACGAACAAGCCCGAGAAGAGCCTGTTGGCGAAGAACCACAGCACGGGCGGCAGAAACAACAGTGGTAAGATGACGGTACGGTACCGCGGAGGCGGTCACAAGCAGATGTATCGCATCATTGACTTCAAGAGAAACAAGGATGGTGTTCCGGCCACCGTTAAGACCATTGAGTACGATCCCAACCGCTCGGCACGTATCGCCCTGCTGTTCTACGCCGATGGCGAGAAACGCTACATCGTGGCGCCTCACGGCATCAAAGTCGGCCAGCAGATCGTCAGCGGCACGGGTGTGGCTCCCGATCTCGGCAACTGCCTCCCGATCGGCGAGATCCCCCTCGGATCCATTATCCACAACATCGAGATGCGTCCCGGCCAGGGCGGCAAAATCGCCCGCAGCGCAGGCTCCTACGCCCAGCTGATGTCCCGTGACGGCCGCTACGCCATCATCAAACTGCCCTCAGGCGAAACCCGCATGATCCTCTGCGCCTGCAAGGCCACCGTCGGCATCGTCTCCAACGGAGACCACAGCCTCGAGGTGTCCGGCAAGGCCGGCCGCAGCCGCTGGCTCGGTCGCCGTCCGCGCAACCGCGGTGTCGTCATGAACCCCGTTGACCACCCGATGGGCGGTGGTGAAGGCCGCGCCTCCGGCGGTAACCCGCGTTCCCGCAAGGGTATGCCCGCAAAAGGCTACAAGACCCGCCACCCGAAGAAGAACTCTTCCCAATACATCGTTGAAAGAAGAAAAAAATAACCTAAAAGCTAAAGATTATGAGTCGTTCATTAAAAAAAGGACCGTATATCCATTACAAACTGGAACAACGTGTAATCGCAGCGCAGGAGTCCGGCAAGAAATCCACCATCAAAACGTGGTCCCGCGCCTCCATGATCTCCCCCGACTTCGTGGGCCTCACCATCGCTGTGCATAACGGGAACAAGTTCATCCCCGTCTATGTCACCGAAAACATGGTCGGCCACAAACTCGGCGAGTTCGCGCCCACCCGCATCTTCCGCGGTCACGCAGGCCAGAAGGACAAAGGCTCCAAATAAGAGCCTTCCTCCCAAAGCTTTAGGTGATCTTCCCTCGATTTTACGAAATAATACATATCCCAAGAGTCATCGCCCAAACGATGACTCTTTTTTATTCCCCTCCCCATACCCCGGTTATCCACAATTGTTAACAACCTCTTGTGATGAAATGTTCATAAAACGACGGAGAAAACCACACAAAAAATCGGATATTTGCCATCCCAAAACAATCTGGTAAGAATTTATGTAAGATATGGAAAACGAAACGATTACAACAAACAAGACAAATCGGACAATGTCATACAACCGCATCGACAGCCTTCTGGGCACCACCGGCAAGCTCACCCCGCAGGCCGTGGAATTCGAAGAGGCCGTGCTCGGTGCCCTGATGATCGATGACAACGCCGTAACGGAAGTGCTCTCCGTCCTCAAACCGGAAATGTTCTATGTGGAAGCCAACCAGCACGTGTTCAGTGCTATCCAAAGACTTTTCTCCGCTTCGCAACCTATTGATGTCCTGACGGTTACCAATCAACTCAAAAAGGACAAAACGCTGGAACTCTCAGGCGGCGCCTCATACGTGGCAGGCCTCACCAACCGACTGAACTCTTCCGCCAACCTGGAATTCCACGCCCGCATCGTGATGGAGAAGTTCATCCTGCGCGAACTCATCCGCAACTGCAACGTCATCATCAACGACGCCTACGACGAAAGCAACGACGTGCTGGAGATGCTCGACAGCGCCGAATCGAAGATTTTCTCCATCGTGGAGAACAACCTCAAGCGCGACAGCAAGGAGCTGGGCGATGTGGTGAGTCTCGCCCTCAACGAGCTGACCGAGATGCGCGACTCTCAGGACGAACTGCAGGGCGTGCCGTGCGGCATCCGTGCCATCGACGAGAAAACCGGCGGCTGGCAGAAGTCCGACCTCGTGATCCTCGCCGCCCGTCCCGGTATGGGTAAAACCTCCTTCGTGCTGTCCGTGGCCCGCAACGCCGCCATCGACTTCGACCGACCAGTCGCGTTCTTCTCCTTGGAAATGTCGGCCACACAGCTGGTTCACCGTCTCTTCTCCATCGAGTCCGGGGTCCCGTCCGACCGCATCTCCAAAGGCACGCTTTCCGACGTGGAATGGACGAAACTGTGGGAAAACGTCAGCCGGCTGAACAGTGCGAACCTGATCATCGACGACACCCCCGCGCTCTCCGTTTTCGACCTGCGGGCCAAATGCCGCCGACTGAAACACAAATACGACATCCAGATGATCATCATCGACTACCTGCAGCTGATGCAGGCGGGCAGCGACAATTCCAAACACGGCGGCAACCGTGAGCAAGAAATCAGCTACATCTCCCGTTCGCTCAAAGCATTAGCCAAGGAGCTGAACGTACCGGTCATCGCCCTGTCACAGCTGAGCCGTGCCGTGGAGACCCGTGGCGGCTCCAAGCGCCCGCAGCTATCCGACCTGCGTGAGTCGGGTTCCATCGAGCAGGACGCCGACATGGTGCTCTTCATCTACCGTCCGGAATACTACCATTTGGACACGTTCGAGGACAACACCCCCGCCGACGGCATGGCGGAGATCATGTTCGAGAAGAACCGTCACGGCAGCACCGGCAACGTGAAAGTCCGATTCCAAAGCCAGTTCACCAAGTTCTGCGACGTCAGCGAAGGTTCCTTCTCCGAGGGCGGCACCTACTCCTCCCCGAGCGCCGGCATCACGCCCAACGAGAACTTCTCCACCCAATATTTCGACAGCGCGGCCAACGGCGACGGCGGCGACGGCGGCGCCAACGATCCATCTACACAGGGCTACGAAGACGATTTCGCCTTCTAACCCACCCCGCTATGCACTTTTCACCGAACCACCATTCCAAGAGGGCTGCAGGCCCGACACCACATTTTATCGAACCACTAATCCAAGAGGGCTGCAGGCCCGACACTATTTTCATTGAACCACTATTCCAAGAGGGCTGCAGGCCCGACACGTGTCAACCCAGGGCGAAGCGAAGCGAAGCCCTGGGATAATACCAGAAATATGAAGAAACTATCAATGGACGAACTGGGGCGAGTGACCCCGGAAGAGTATAAAAAACAAGAAAAAACGCCCGTCGTGTTAGTGCTCGACAACATCCGCAGCATGCACAACGTGGGTTCCGCGTTCCGCACCTGCGACGCCTTCAACGTGGAGCGGCTCTACCTGTGCGGCATCACCGCCACGCCCCCGCAGAAAGAAATCAGCAAGACCGCTCTCGGCGCCACCGAAAGCGTGGATTGGACATATCAAGAAAATGTCGTAGAACTTGCAAAGCAGTTGAAATCAGACGGTTACGCAATCATTTTGGTTGAACAAACCGACACATCCACGATGTTGCAGGATTTTGACTTCACCCAGTATGAAAAGGTGGCGCTGTTCGTGGGCAACGAGGTGTTCGGCATCAGCGACGGTCTTCTGCCCTTGTGCGACGCGGCGGTCGAGATCCCGCAGTTCGGCACCAAACACTCCCTGAACGTCGCTGTCGCCACCGGCATCGTGCTTTGGGAAGCGGTGCGAGGAGAGTTAGCAGTTAGAAGTTAGCAGTTAGTAGTTAGCGCGAACGAAAAAGTACAGGTCTAAGTTTAAGTCTAAGTCTAAGTTTAAGTCTAAGTTTAAGTTTAAGTCTAAGTCTAAGTCAAAGTCACGAAGTGAAAAGATTCTGTTTTATATTGATACTCTGTGCTTTGTGGATGTTTAGCTACCCGCAGAGCCGTTACGTGAGTCTCGGACCCGCCGACCCGCCAAAGCCGTACGGACCAGTGCCGACGGCCGCGCAGGTGGCTTGGCAGCGGATGGAGATGAATATGTTCTGCCACTTCGGGCCCAACACCTTCACCGGTCTGGAGTGGGGCGAGGGCACGGAGGCGGAGGACATCTTCAACCCCACCGCCCTCGACTGCAACCAGTGGGTTGCCGTGGCGAAGCAGGCTGGTTTCGGCGGCATCATCCTCACTGCCAAGCACCACGACGGTTTCTGCCTGTGGCCTAACCCCATGAGCACGCACACCGTGCGCGAGAGCGCGTGGCGCAACGGTCAGGGCGATGTGCTGCGCGAGTTGTCCGATGCCTGCCGGAAGGGCGGCGTGAAGTTCGGGATCTACATCTCCCCGTGGGACCGCAACGCGCACACATACGGCACCCCCGAATACAACAAAGTGTTCCTCAAGACTTTACGACATGCGCACACCCATTACGGCCCTATCTTCGAGCAATGGTTTGATGGGGCCAACGGCGAGGGTCCGAACGGCAAGAAGCAGGTCTATGACTGGAAGAAGTTCAACGGGCAGACGAAGAAGTTGCAGCCCAATGCGGTGATTTTCAGCGATGTGGGTCCCGGATGCCGTTGGGTCGGCAACGAGGAGGGGAAATGCGGGCGCACCTGCTGGTCGCGGCTCGATATTGAAGGCTTCGGTCCCGGTGCCGATGCCCCGTCGCAGGACACGCTCAACGCCGGCAACTACAACGGCGCGTGCTGGATCCCCGCCGAGACGGACGTCTCCATCCGGCCGGGCTGGTTCTGGCGCGAGAGCGAGCACCCGAAGAGTGTGCAGGAACTGCTGAAGATCTACTACAACAGCGTGGGTCGCAATTCCCTTTTGCTGCTCAACGTGCCGCCTGATAGCCGCGGCCTCATCCCCGCCGAGGATTCGCTCCGGCTGATGGAGTTCCGCGCAGCATTGGACAGTATCTTCGCGCATGATTTAGCGAAAAAAGTGGAATTTATATTTGCTTCTGAAGAGAGAAACATTTCAGAATGTAATATCCGCCCAACAACGTATGATCCGTTGTGGTTGGTTAGGGGCGATTACGACAATTATTGGGCCACCGATGATGGCGTGACAACGGCTTATATCCAGTTGCGTTTCGACGAGCCGCAGACCTTCAACCGCGTGATGCTGCAGGAGTACATCCCGTTAGGCCAACGTGTGGAGAAGTTCCATGTTGAGGTAGAGGACGAGAACGGCAGCTGGCGCACCATCGCCGAGGAGACCACCATCGGCTACAAGCGGATTGTGCTCACCGAGACCGTTACCACGAAAAAGGTGAGAATAGTCATTGACAAGAGTCGAGCGTGCATCGTGCTGAACCGGGTGGGGCTGTTTATGGATTCGATTAGTGAGCAGTGAATAGTGATCAGTGAACAGTGATTGGGTCGTTAGTCTAATGTATGCCGTGGCCAGCCAACAGCCAACAGCTAATCCTTCTTTTCCACCTCCTCCTGTTGCTGTTTTTTCTTTGGCAGCCGTCCCGCCTTCTTCAGCGCGACGGAGATGATCCACTCGATCTGGCCGTTGGTGCTGCGGAACTCGTCCGCCGCCCACCGTTCCAAAGCCTCGAAGATTTCCGAATCCACCCGTAAAGCGAAATTTTTCTTCATAATGATACCTCTAAAAGGGTGACGTGAAATTCACAATGTGCTACATGACCATCCACAGCCACCAATCACTAATCACTATTCACTAATCACTATTCACTAATCACTATTCACTAATCACCTATTGATACAGCGTTCCGGTGTTGATGACCGGCGAGGCGGACTCATCGGCGCAGAGCACCACCAAGAGATTGGAGACCATCGCGGCCTTGCGCTCCTCGTCGAGTTCCACGATCTTTTCGTCGGAGAGTTTCTTGAGGGCCAAATCGACCATGCTGACGGCGCCTTCCACGATTTTCTCGCGGGCGGAGATGATGGCGTCGGCCTGCTGGCGGCGCAGCATCACGCTGGCGATTTCGGCGGCGTAGGCCAAGTAGTTGATGCGTGCCTCAATGACCTCGATGCCGGCGATGGTCAGGTGCTTGCGCAGCTCCTCTTCCAGCCGTTCGTTGATTTCCTCGCCGCCGGAGCGAAGGGTGAGCTTCTCGTCGGCGCGGTCCATGTTGTCGTAGGCATACATGCCCGCAACCTTGCGAAGCGCGGCATCGCTCTGCACCCGCACGAACGAGTCATAAGTCTTGGTCGATTTCACCGCCGGGACCGTGGCAGCCGCGCCGGTGGAAAACTCCGTGTCAATCTCGAAATTGGCCTTGTAGGTGTCGCTGATCTTCCAAACTAACACCAAGCCGATCATGATGGGGTTGCCGTTCTTGTCGTTCACCTTGATGGGCTCCACATCCATGTTGCGGGCGCGCAGCGAGAGCTTCACCTTGCTGAAGAAGGGGTTGACCCAGAAAAAGCCGTTCTCCTTCACGGTGCCGGAATATTTGCCGAAGAAGGTCAGCACCCGCGACTCGTTGGGCTGCACAATCATGAAGCCGCACAAGTGCAGAATATAGACGAACATGCACAAGCTGCCCGTAAGGATGGGCAACAGGAGCCAAACCGTAGGCTCGCCGTCTGCGTCCAAAACACAGTCGAGTTTGCCAAGCCGGATGGTGAACCAGATGGAGAAGGCGAGCAACGCCAGGTTCAGGATAATATGCAGAAAACCATTGTTTCCTGCGTTCATTTTTCTGTTGAATTCTTTGGTTTCCATAACATTATAGTTTTTAATTTAACATTGAAACAATATCAAAATAATATCACCGCAAAAATACATTTTTTTTGACATGCAACACATCTGGAAAATTTTTTTTCTTTTTTTTTTTTTTTGCAGTTGTCGAATGATGAATCGATTTTTTTATTTTAAGGATATAAAATGATGATTGCCAAATATTTACGCGCTCTTTTCCTGATGTCGCTGACTTTGTTGACAGTCAGTGCATGGGGGCAGACCGACAAATTGGTGAACATCAGCTATGATCCGCATGCCGATTCGGTGTTCTTCGAGCAGATGCAGCAACGGATGGAGCAGATCCGAAAGACGGAGAATCGTCCGACGGTGGCGTTGGTGTTGGCGGGCGGCGGGGCGAAAGGCGCCGCGCATATCGGTGTGTTGAAATACATCGACGAAAAGGGCATCCCGATCGATTTTATAGCGGGCACGAGCATGGGCGGACTTTTGGGCGGCTTGTACGCCATGGGCTACTCCGTCAACGAAATCGACTCCATCGTGCGCGCCATCGACTGGAATGTGATGATGGGCGACGAAATCCCGATGGATCACTACACGTACACCAGAAAAATGTACAAGAACACCTATTTGATTGACATCCCGTTCACAAAATTTGAATTTCTGAACAGCCTCCCGTCGGGTTTCAAATATGGTTTGAATATCTACAATATGCTCAGTGCCCTCACTGTCGGATACCAGCAGGACATGAGTTTCCTCGAATTCCCGACGCCCTATTGTTGTGTGGCCACGGAGATTGTGTCGCAAAAGGAGAAGCATTGGACCTCGGGCTCGATGATCGACGCCATGCGCTCCACCATGTCCATTCCGGGCTATTTCAGGCCAGTGCGGGTGGATTCGATGATTCTCTCGGACGGCGGCACGAAGAACAATTTCCCGACGGACATTGCCGTTGCGGCAGGCGCGGACATCATCATCGGCGTTGAGATGACCATTCCCCGCGACTATGAGCGGGTGAACAACATCGCGGACGTTTTGATACAGACGGCGCAGTACTCCGGCGGTTTGGAAGCCCATAACCGCAACGTGAAGAACGCCACGCTCTATATCACCCCGAACATTTCGGGTTTCAACACGCTGAGTTTTGGCACGAAGGAGATCAACACACTGATTCTCAGAGGCTACCAAGAAGCGGCCAAACACGAGCGCGATTTCGACAGCATTGTGAATGTTGTAGGCACCGGCGGACGAGAGCTGCAAAACAAAAGAGCCGTCAACACGTCGGCGATGAAGGTGAAGATTTCCGATGTGGAGTACGAAGGGGTGTCGCTGGCGGAAGAGAAATACATCGACGGGAAGGTGCGCATCAAGCTGAACGAGTATTACGACAGGAACGATTTCGAGCTGTCGCAAGCCATCATCTTCGGCACCATGGCATTTTCCCAGGTGATCTACCGGCTTGAGCCCGACAGCGCCGACGGATACAAACTGGTGTTCCATTGCGAGAAAAGACCCGCAAATTCTATCGGCATGGGCTTCCGGGCCGATTCCCAGGAGTGGTTCTCCGCCATCCTCAATGCGGGATTGGGGCGGAACAAGATTTTCGGTTCCCTGTTCGATGTCACCGTCAGACTCTCGATGTCCCCGTACTTGAAGTTGGAGTGGTATTATCTGCCGAAGAAAGGTCCTAAGTTCGGAATTGCCGCCAAAACGATGTACCGCACCTTGCTTGGCTCGGAAGACCACGAATATGATTACCAGTATTACGAGCGGTTATGGCACAACGAGGCGAAAGTGTATATCGCGGACACGCGCTGGAGCCAGGTGAGCCTGAGCGTGGGGGCGCGCTTTGAATATATGCCGTACTACAAGCTCATCCGTCCGATGGCTGACTCGACTGCCACGAATTTTTGGAATTGGAAGAACTTCTACCCGTATGTTTATTTGCGGTTCACCTACGACCACGAGAACAGCCGTTATTTCCCGGAGAAGGGGTTGCGCGTGACGGCGAATTACGACTATGACCTGCACAGAACGCACTTCGCGTCGGCGGGCATCCACGGGGTCATCCGCGTCTGCAAGTGGTTCGCGATTCTGGCCTCCGCGAACGGCCGTTACATTTTCGGGGATGAAAATCCGAACTCGTTCATGGACAACTATGTGGGCGGCATCATGCAGGGGCATTATTACGACCACCAAATCCCGTTCATCGGATACAATTCCGTCAGCCCTCGCGAGCGTCTGCTGACGGTGGCCGACCTCGAGCTACGGTTCAAGTTTGCGAAAAAGCACTATTTGTCGTTACTGGCGGCAACCTTGCACGACGGAAAATCGCTCAAGATGATGAGCCCGCATCCCGTGTATGCGGCGGCATTGCAGTACGGTTACAAGTCCAAATTCGGGCCGCTGAGGGCCAACGTCCATTGGAGCAGCGCGTTCAACAAATTCGGTTTCTTCATTAGCGCCGGTTACGACTTTTGATTTTCCACACGAATTTCCATCGAATGTGCCACGAATTGCTCAAAAATATTATTTATGCTCATTCGTGGTTGATTCGTGGCCATTTGTGTTAGGATTCCACACGAATTACCATTGAATATGCCACGAATTGCTCAAAAACATTATTTATGCTCATTCGTGGTTGATTCGTGGCCATTTGTGTTGAAAGAGGATCAGTTCAGGTCCCAGCACAGTGAAAGGATGTCG
>CACXUB010000060.1 GCA_902770735.1 uncultured Bacteroidota bacterium
GATTACAACGATGTTTTCGCCTTTTTCCTGACAGGTCCGGACCCCGTGACGCTTGTACAAACCACAAAAAATGTGGCCATTATCCCGGGTTCGGTTTCCGCGGCCCATCCCAACGGCGTCCCGGTGGCTATCAACAATGTGAACCATGGATATCATAGCAGTGGAAACGGTCCGGGGACAGAGCCCTCCTACCCGCAGTATTTTATCCATAACAGTTCGACGACTGGCATCCAATTTGACGGCTATACCACGGCCTTGGAGGCCGGCAGCCCGATTCAGGCCTGTGTCAGCTATCACATGAAACTGACCATTGCGGACGTCGGTGACAGCCAATATGATTCTGGGGTTTTCCTCGAGGAACACAGCTTCGAGAGTGCTCCGGATCCCACGCTGTCGATGTCGGGGTTCTATTGCCTCCACGACGACATCGTCTTCAACTATACCGCCTTGAATGTGGATTCCGTGCAGATTGTCACTCCTTCGGGCGACACGCTGCACCAAGCGCCGTTCGTCATTCACGACGCCCTGGCTTCCGACACCGGTTACTACTTCCTTCGGGCGAAAAAGGCGGTGGGCTGCAGCGGGAACCCATGGGTGACCGACAGTGTCTTCATCTCCGTCAGAATCCCTTGCGTGTCAGCGATTTGTGACGGTCCTTCCGTCTGTGCCGGTGAGGTGGCTTCGTTCGCTTACGAGCACGACTCCATCGTGGGACCTTGGGTCAACTATCTCGGAACCACGCAGTTCTCCCTCAACCCGCCCGCCACGCTCGCCCACGACACCTCCATCGCTTACCGGTTCAGCATGTACGACGACTTTGGCTGCCACTTCGACACGATTGTCGATGTGAACTATTATGCCCTGAAGCACACCTTTATCGACACGGTGGTGTGCGACAGCTACCTCTGGTCCGACAGCTTGCACGTCACTTCTGGTACCTATTCGCGCATACTGGCCAATCCGGCAGGCTGCGACAGTGTGGTGACGCTGAACTTGACGGTGAACCACAGCGTTCAGAGCAGCGATGTGCTGACATTGGTGCAGAACCAGTTGCCGTACTATTTCGCGCCGTCGGACACCACCTTCCTGGTAGGGTCGCCCACGCAGTTCCAATTCTCCTACGTCCTGCCTACGCAGCACCAATGCGATTCGACTATTGCGCTGACGGTTTTCATCAATATGAACACGTCGAACTCCTTTGACACGACAGTGTGCAGCGCAAATCTGCCGTTCACGTGGCACGGGCACACGTTCACGGACGCGGGCGATTACACAGAAACACTCTTGGCGGCAAACGGCTCTGACAGTGTGGTGACGTACCATCTCTCGGTGGACATGGTCTCCGCCAGCTATGGCAATGTGACCCCGGTGACCTGTTACGGCGGTTCTGACGGTGGTGCGACGGTTCTCCCGACTTCCGGACAAACGCCCTATACTTGCCAGTGGACCAGTTCGTCCGGCACGGCGGTGACATCCAACATGCAGCTGAGTGACGTGTCCGCAGGTACTTACACTTTCACTGTGTCGGATGCGTTGGGGTGCACGATCACAGATTCGGTACTGATTCAAACCGTTTCTCCTCCTGTGGATGCTGGCATAATTGGCGATGATCAATCGCACTGCATAGGGGAGGAGTTGCAGCCATTCACAGGCACTCCTGCCGCTGGACACGCCAATATCGACTATCAGTGGCAGATCTCATATGACGGCACGAATTGGCAGCCGGCGCCGGGTTCCAGTACAAGCCAGAATTACACTTATCCGTCGGCGGCAGGAGAACCGTTCTTCCTGCGACGGCAGATGAGCTGTTTCTGCGGTACCGCCTATAGCAACGTTGTTTCGCTCACGGTTTCCTCCTCCTTTATTGATACCGTAACGGTGCCTGTCTGCCAAGGCGTGGAATTCCAATACGATGGCTTCGAATTTCCGGGAACATTGACGGATAATCCCGGTGACTACTATTTTGAAAATTCTTACTCCACAGGACTGTGCGACAGTGTGTTGGTGTTGCATCTCAAGGTGAACCCGGTCTATGAGCGGGATTTGCAGGAGTCCGTGTGCGAAGGCGCCGGCTATTTCGCCAATGGTTTCTATATCCCGGGCAGCGCTACTGTCGGGTTGGAGGCGATCGACAGCACGTTGACGCTGCAAACTGTGGGCGGATGCGACAGCGTTTTGCGGTTGCATATTGACTTTGTGGACACGACATTGCGCATCGTCTCCATGACGGAAGACTTCTGCGAGGCGATGATGGCGGAACTGATGGTTGTTACTCAGTTTGCTGATTATGTGTGGAATACGGGTGAACAGTCGCCGAACATCACCGTTACTATGCCGGGCGTGTATTCCGTTACAGCCGCGCAGGACGGTTGCCAGGTGACCTCGCATATTCAGGTCTTTGGCTGCGAGTTGCAGGTTGTCCTTGCCAATGCAATCACCCCGTCGAAAAATGACGGGCTGAACGACTATTTCTTTGTCCCCGAACTTCAACAACGTATGATGAACGACTTTGAAATCCGTGTTTTCAGCCGTTGGGGAGAGCAGGTGTTCTACAGCACGGACAAAAATTTCCGTTGGAACGGGGAAGTCAATGGCAAGCTTCCTGTCGGTTCTGTGTTCAACTATGTCATCCGTTGCACGGACGCCAACGGCAAACCTTTCGTTTTCACTGGTTCTCTGACAGTTTTGTGACTTCGCGTCTTCGTCATAAAAATCCCCAAAAATGGGGATATCGTAGTTCTGTGTAAATTGCACTTTTGCAGTGTGGATTTTAGGCAAAAGGCAAAAGGAGTAGAAAAATGAAAGAATCGATGAAGAGTGAAGAAAATACCGAGAGAGTGTTGACGCTTGCCGATGTGAAGACGGGCGAATATGGTGTGATCGTGAGGATTACGGGCCACGGAGGGTTTCGGCATCGGCTGATGGAAATGGGTTTTGTGAGGGGCGAAAAGGTGAAGGTCATTCGCAACGCTCCTTTGCGCGACCCCATTGAATATGAGATCATGGGCGGTCACGTGTCGCTACGCCGCATTGAAGCCCGCCGTGTCGAGGTGGTGCCGGTCACAGAGGAAATAGCCAATAACTACAGTTTCCACGGTACGGTCACCGAAGAAACCGAGCGCATCCTCGGTCACGAGGGCAAGAAAATCAATGTCGCCCTCGTCGGCAATCCCAACTGCGGCAAGACCTCCTTCTTCAACCATGCCACCGGCATGAGGGAGAAGGTCGGCAACTACAGCGGCGTCACGGTCGATTCCAAACTCGGCTATTTCCGGTACAAGGACTATACCATCGCGCTCGCAGACCTTCCCGGCACCTATTCGCTAACCGAATATACTCCCGAGGAACTCTATGTGCGCCAGTATATTATGGAGCAGCATCCGGACATTGTCCTCAACATCGCCGATGCCTCCAACCTCGAGCGCAACCTCTTCCTTACCACCCAGCTCATCGACATGAACGTTCCCATGGTGATGGCGCTCAACATGTACGATGAACTCGAAAAAAACGGCGACAAACTCGACCTTGACACCCTCAGCGAACTTTTCGGATTCCCCATAGTCCCGACGGTCTCTTCGAAGGGAACCGGAATCCAGGAGGTGATGGCCAAGATTGTGGATTTGTACGAAAACTTGGAGCAGCACACCAAGCACATCCATATCAACTACGGCGCGGATCTGGAGAAGTCCATTGACGTCATCAAGGAGGAAATGAGGGTGCATTTGGACCTTTCGGGCGCTTTCTCCACCCGTTATTTGGCCATTGAGATGCTTGCAGGAGACAAGGTGATTACGGAGTTGGTGAGCAGATTCGACGATGACGGCAGTGTCGGCAATGTGGCTGACGAGCAGCGTGCGATAATCGAAAAACGCTACAATGAGGATGCCGCCACGATCGTCTCCGGCGCGAAATACGGCTTCATACGCGGTGCTCTGTTGGAAACTTATACGCAAGGCAAAGACAAAAGTAAACAGCCTGCCTATTCTGTTGATAAAATATTGACGAACAGATGGTTGGGATTTCCTATTTTGATCTTTTTCCTTTGGTTCATGTTCCAAATGACCTTCACATTTAGGTGATGTCGCCACGCGTCTCTTGCCCGACGGCATCCTCAAGGCCCTTATAGTGGACGGCATTATCGCAGGTGTGGGCGGCGTCTGTTCGTTCTTGCCTAACATCTTGATACTCTTCTTTTTCATCTCCATTTTGGAAGACACGGGTTACATGGCCCGTGCGGCCTTCATCATGGACAAACTGATGCATCGGATGGGGTTGCACGGCAAGTCGTTCATCCCCTACATCATTGGCTTTGGGTGCAGTGTGCCCGCCATCATGGCCACGCGAACGTTGGAGAACCGCAAAGACCGAATCCTCACCATTATCACGGTGCCGTTCATGTCGTGTTCGGCGCGATTGCCGGTCTATTTGCTGCTCATTTCCGCCTTCTTCACGAAACACCAGGGACTTATTCTCACCAGCATTTATCTTCTCGGCATCGTGATGGCGATTGTCACGTCGTTGATTGTGAAAAAAGCGGCATTTAAGAAGGAGCGCGACCAGTTCGTGATGGAACTGCCGCCGTATCGCATCCCGACGTTCCGCAACGCCGTGATCCACATGTGGGACAAGAGTGTGCAGTATCTCAAGAAGATGGGTACGGTGATTCTTGTAGCCACGGTTATCATCTGGGCGTTGGAATATTTCCCGCAGCACAGCCCGCAAATCGATGCTTACACCGCGCAAATTGAACAAGTGGAGGCTGACGGAACGATGCCGGAGGCCGAGAAGGCCGCCGTTGTGGCACAGTTGGAGCTTGACCGGTCGGCCTGTCAGATTGAGAATTCCTACATCGGACGTTTCGGCCGTTTTGTGGCGCCGGTGTTCCGTCCGCTCGGTTTCGACTGGCAGATGGGAGTCTCCTTGATCACGGGTTTTGCCGCCAAGGAGATTGTGGTTTCCTCCATGGGGGTGCTTTATCATAGCGACGCGGAGGCTGACGAGAACTCCTCTGCGTTGCAGAAAAGCTTGCAGACGCATACTTGGTCTTCTGGACCCGATGTCGGAAAACCTGTTTTCACCCCGTGGGTGGCGTTCGGTTATATGGTGTTCATACTGCTTTATTTCCCGTGTGTGGCAGCTTTGACTGCTGTGAAACGGGAATCAAACGGCAAATGGATGCTCTTCACCGCCGTATATACCACTACCGTGGCATGGCTTGCCGCGTTTGCGGTTCGGTTGGTCAGTTTGGCCGTCGGCGCTTGATAATAGTCTAAATTTCGTGTTGCGTTTAATCGAATGCCGGAGATTGGTTTTGTTTCCGGACACGTGATATTTTGCGAAATGTGAAAATATTTTTAACAAATATTTGTTAATTTTGATTGAGGAAATTTTGTAATTTGCTGATCTGTAAAGAAATAATTTTTTTCAAAAAAAATAACAGAAGTATTCTTTTTGTTGTATATTTGCGGCGAAGTTGAAAAACAAAAAGAAATGGAAGTTAGTGTTCTTATTGCGGTTATATTAAATGGCTTTGGGGATGGGTGAGCTCACGGGGGTTGTCAATGGCCACACCCGCGACATTGCCGAGATCAAAGATGAACTGAAGACGAAGGCGAGCGCGGCGGATGTGGCCGAGATCAAGGAGGAGCTGAAAACGAAGGCGAGTGCGGCGGATGTGGCCGAGATCAAAGAGGAACTGAAGACGAAGGCGAGCGCAAAAGAACTGACGGAGTTCAAAGTGGAGATCAAGGATGAACTAAAGTCCAAGGCAAGTGCCAAGGAATTTGATGAACTCAAGTTTGACGTCAGGGATCTGAAACAAGATGTACGGCATGTCGAGTTGATGCTAAGCGAAGTCGTCACATTCCTGCAGACGAAGTTTCCGGCCGGTAAACTTTCGCTTTCTGAGCGTCATAGTCCGGCGCGCTTGAACGAATATGGGAAGAAGGTTTTCCAAGACATGAACGGAAGCCAGTTTCTCGAGGAGCATTCGGAACATCTGCTGGCGGAAATCGAAAGCTATAGCCCTGTCTCTCCTTATGATGTAGAGGCGTTGGCGTATGAGTTGATTGTGGATATGATGTACCTGGATTGTTTCAAAACTATCAGGGACAAAGTGTATTATTACCCTGCATTGGAGACTCCAGACCGCCACGGGGGATGGAATATATCCGAACTCACCTTGCAAGATGTGTGTTACGTGTTCAGTATCCCATTGAGGGATATGTATTTGGAGGAGCATCCGTGGCTCGTCCCGCGCGAGTTGGAAAAACAAGGGGGTGGCTTGCCGAAACTGGAGGGAAAGCAGCCTTGACGAATTACCGCCAGAACCGTTCGGTAATGTCCACGTTTTTGCCGTTGATGTTGTGGTATAGGCGTTGATTGGTGGTGCGGGAGCGGAGACCTCCCAGGTTCGCCTGGTACCCTCCGATTTTCACGTAATCGAAAAGCTGCGCGTTTCGGGGCAGGGTGGTGTTGCCGGAATACCAGGCCACTTTGAGGCTCGAATGCTGCCGCAAGTGCCGGGCCATTGTTTCCACATCCTGGGCTTGACCATCACCCCCCATGAAACAGACGCAGGTGATTTGTTTCCCGTATTTTTTCAACAACGAATCCATCGCCTTTTCATTCAACACCTCCCCGATGTCCTCCCGCAAGTGAGGACTGTGGCAGCCCACGCAACGGTGCGGACAGTTCGTGAGGTTCACCGCCAGGGTCACCTCGTCAGGGATCTCCTGGAAAACAATATCGTAATTGTGGTATTTTAACATTATAGGTTAATGGTTAAAGGTTAATGGTTAAAGAATTTGCATGTACTTGTGAGACTGGAGGGAAACACGCCATTTGGGGTTTTCAAGGACGTAGTTGACTAAGCGGTTCATGATGACGTTGCAGCGGTTCCAGTCGGGCTGGAGCAGGAGCAGGCACCGGTTGCCGACTTTGCGGGAATTTTCCTCGGCCCAGGCGAAATCTTCCTCGCAGCCGATGATGACTTTGAGTTCGTCGGCTTTGGCGAGGATTTCGGGTCTTGGCGGCGCACCGTATTTGGGCGACAGGCAAATCCAGTCCCATTCGCCGGAGAGCGGTTCGGAGCCGGAGGTTTCCAAGTAGCACTGGATGCCGTGGGCGTGCATGCCCGCACAAAGTGGCCCCATGTTGTAGAGCATCGGTTCGCCGCCGGTGACGACGACCGCCTTGGCTGGCTTTTGAGCCGCTCGCGCCACAATCTCGTCCACATCCACCATGGGGAACCTGGCGGCGTTCCATGTGCGCATTTCGTCACAAAAGGAACAGCCAACTTCGCAGCCGCCCACTCGGACGAACCACGCGGCCTTTCCCGTGTGGAACCCTTCCCCCTGAAGAGAGTAAAACTCCTCAACAACAGGTAGATACAATCCTTTTTTCTCCATTTTTGTTGTCCTTTTATCAAAGCGCGAAAATACGATTTTTTGCCATTGGCTGTTTTTTTTTAATATCGGCTTGTAATCTATGAAAAAATGTACCTTTGCACTTTCGTTTTAATGCTTTGATACTATGAATATATTTCGTCAGAAAAAACAGCAGATATTGCGGTTCCTTTTCGGCTCCTTTTCCGCGACAGCCCTGATGTTCACGTTTCAGGCCTGTTATGGCATGCCGAATGACTATTTCCCTGTGAGGGGAAAGGTGGTCTCGGAAACCACAGGAGAGCCCCTTTCGGATGTCCGTGTGGGACTGATAGGCGGTTTCGAATATGAATACGGCATGACGGATACCACCGGTGATTTCTATGTCAATGCACATGAAGGACGGGATTCCGTGCGGCTTGCTTTCCGTCATATTGATTCGGAAACAGGCGGACTTAGCGGACAGTATGCCCCTCTGGATTCCGCGTTTAGCCGTGAGGAAATCATGGAAAACCCGCTTGTTATCAAAATGAAGGAAAATAGTGTCGAGTAGCTGTATCAAACCTTTCAAACGCTGGCTGTTTCGGGTGTTCCGCAAAAACGAGACAGCCATTCACGAGTTGAATTACCTTTTCTGGGAATGCACATGGCGGTGTAACCTGTCGTGCCGCCATTGCGGTTCGGATTGCAAGTCAGAGAGTTGTGTCCCAGATATGCCTTTTCAGGATTTTCTCAAGGCTGTGGAACCGTTGGCGCAACGCTATCCTCGCGACTCTGTGATCATTGCCATCACGGGTGGCGAACCGTTGCTGCGCCCGGACCTGGCGGAATGCGGCAAGATTCTGAGAAACAAAGGCTTGCGCTGGGGGATCGTCACCAACGGGATGCTCTATGACGAGGCGATGCACGCCAAATTGACTGCCGCCGGATTGTCTTCCATCACGGTAAGCCTCGATGGACTGGAAGCGACCCACAACTGGCTGCGCAACCACCCTGAGAGCTTCCAACGGGCATTGCGGGCGTTGCGGCTTATCGCGCGCACCCCCGGACTTGCGTATGATGTGGTGACCTGCGTGCACCAGCGCAATTTCTCGGAACTGCCTCAGCTCAAGGAACTTCTGATAGAAAACGGAATCCGGAATTGGCGGCTGTTCACCATTTCCCCTATCGGTCGGGCGGCGCATAACGATGAACTGCAGCTTTCACGCACACAGGTGGAGCAGATGATGCAGTTTATTGCGGAAACGCGTCAGGAAAACCGTATCCGCCTGACCTTCAGCTGCGAAGCCTATACGGGCAAATACGAGGAACAGGTTCGCGACAGCTATTTTTTCTGTCGGGCGGGCATCAACATCGGCAGCGTGTTGATTGACGGTGGCATTTCCGCATGCCCCAACATCGACCGTAGTTTCGTGCAGGGAAATATCTATCAGGACGATTTGTTGGATGTGTGGGACAACCGTTTTCAACTTATGCGCGACCGGGAATGGATGCGCACGGGGATGTGCCGGAAATGCAAGGGTTTCAAGCAGTGCCTCGGCGGTGCGATGCATTTAAGACCATCTTCAAACGACCATATTTTAAGATGTTACAATTTTCGGGTGGAAAAATGAAACTTTTCGGACCGAAATTCGTCTATGATATTATATAGTGATGATAATGAAAAGAGTTCGCTTGTTTTTGTTGACGGTTGCAGTGCTTCTCTCTTGTGCTGGATTGGATGCGCAAAATGTTGACAGCGTGATTGTTCCGGTTGACACGACAGTCCTTCCCATGGCTTCTGGATACGACTGGGTCACCTATCGCGGCAAGGCCGACATCATCGATACGGGGGGCACGCGTACGTGCAATTTCTACCTGGTCAACCGCACCGACAGCATCCTCTATCTCAACATCCACGCTTACGGTGTTGAGGTCATGCGTGCCGTCTTCACCCCCGACAGCATCAAATACGTGAACAAACTGACACAACAGTATTTCTACGACACATACGCCCCTGTTAACAGGTTTTTGCCCTTCACTTTTGATTTCCAGACTGTTCAGGCACTGTTCAATGCTGAAATGGAGAAACTTCCGCAGGGACAGAAATTGTCGTATGAATACTCGGCTTTTCAGCCCGTAGATAGCACCAGTTCCTTCTTCACGGAGTTTGTCTTCAAGGAATTGAACCGCGTGATTGAAATCCGTGGTAAAATCAAGGTGGTCCGGTTGAATGTGCCAGGCGTGACGAATATCAAGGTGCCGGATAAATTCGAGCGCATAACGTTGTGAATATGATTCCGGAAATGCTTAGTTCACAGCAGATTAAATCGTGGGCGTCGGAGATCGGCTTCCAGGACTGCGGCATTGCGAGGGCGCGGTCGCTTTCGGAAGCGGAGGCGGAGTTCCGGCATTCCCTCGACAAGGCTTACAACGCCGAGATGCACTATTTGGAGCGGAACATCGACGGCCGTTTCAACCCGGAGTCTCTGTTGCCAGGATGTAAGTCGGTTATTGTGGTGACTTACAATTACTTGACAGATTGTGAACCCGAATCCGACAAGTATCGGACCGCTCGCTACACCTGGATTCAAGATTATCATATTCTGGTGAAGAGTTTGTTGGAGAAGTTGGCGAGAAAGATTGTAAATATTTGTCCATCAATAGGATATAAGGCCACGGTCGATAGCTCCGCCATTTCTGAGAAGCGATGGGCGATGGAAGCCGGGGTGGGGTGCATGGGAAAGAATGGACTAATCCACAACCAGCATGGATCTTTCTTTGTCATCGGCGTTCTTTTGGTTGATCGGTTTTGCGACAAATATGACGAATCTTTGCGAAAATCAGACTGCGGGAGCTGTGATCTTTGTGTGAAAAGTTGTCCGGTAAATGCCTTGGAAACCCCTTTTCAGGTGGATGCGCGACGATGTGTGTCGTATCATAACACAGAAGATAAGTGTCCGAATTACAGTGAGTTGGCGAATCAAAAATATGTCTTTGGATGTGACATTTGCCAGGAAGTTTGCCCTCGAAACAAAAAAAAGTTGGCCAACCCGTTGAACGTGTCGAAAAAATCCTTATTTTTGCCGCTCAAAAATGATGACTTGGAAACGCTTGATGAAACGGGGTTCAAGCATTATTTTTCGGATACTTCGATTCTGAGAAGGAAGTATGCAAAATTTCGTTCTTTGATAGAAGCAAAAAGGCAACAAGAGCATCTTTGTAGAATGGAACCAAAGGAAATTATCCAATATGCCACGAAAGTGTTGCAGGAAGAAGCCGATGCAGTGTCAAAACTCACCGGTTATCTGGATGAAAACTTTGTGAAAGCCGTTCAAGAGATTATCAAGTGCAAAGGTCGCGTCATTGTGACGGGTATAGGGAAGAGCGCCATCATCGGTCAGAAAATCGTGGGGACGTTCAACTCGACGGGAACGCCGGCAGTGTTCATGCACGCCGCAGATGCGGTTCACGGTGACTTGGGCATCATTCAGAAAGATGACATTGTGGTCTGCCTCTCCAAAAGCGGAAACACACCGGAAATTTCCGTGTTGATACCGTTTTTGAAGGCCAACGGGAATATCCTCATCGCCATTGTAGGCGCCATGGAGTCCTTTCTGGCAAAGGAAGCGCATTACGTGCTTAACTGCACGGTGTCGCGCGAGGCAAGCCCCAACAATCTGGCTCCGACCAGCAGCGCGATGGCTCAGTTGGCCATAGGCGACGCCCTCGCTTCAACGCTTATCAAGATGCGCGGATTCACGACGGAAGACTTCGCGAAAGTGCATCCCGGCGGCATCCTCGGAAGAAGAACCCGCTTGAAGGTCGAAGACCTCTACAAGCTGAACGAGGTTCCTTCCGTGAAGGAGGACGCCAACATGCAGGAGGTGATTCTGGAAATCTCCGGCAAACGTTTGGGCGTGACGGCAGTCGTTGTTGATGGTAAGGTGGTCGGTGCGATCACAGACGGTGATTTGCGCCGAGCCATCCAACATCACCAGGAAATCATGTCGCTCAAAGCAGCAGACATCATGACCCGGAAACCTAAAACCATCCACGAGAACACCCTCGCTGTGGATGCGTTGCAGATGATGAAAGATCATCACATCACAAATATTTTTGTGGTGGATGATGAGGACAAATACCTCGGCGTGATTCATATTCACGACATCATCAAGGAGGGTATTTATTGAGCCCAGGTGGCGGAATGGTAGACGCGCTACATTCAGGGTGTAGTATCCGAACGGATGTGCAAGTTCGACTCTTGTTCTGGGCACTCAAAGGAAAGACGGTTGAAATGGCCGTCTTTCATTGTTTTAGAACCTGTCATTATGGCCAAACTATTCATCGTGCCGACTCCTATCGGCAATTTGGAAGACATCACCCTCCGCGCTCTCAACATCTTGAAATCCGCGGACTTGATCCTTTGTGAAGACACGAGAACTACCAAGAACCTGCTTCAGCATTACGAAATCGAGGGCAAGCGCTGCGTGGCGTACCATATCTTCAACGAACACGAGCAGGTCGGCAACTATATTCGCCAGATTCAGCAGGTTGAAACGGCCGCGCTGGTCAGCGATGCGGGAACTCCTGGAATATCCGACCCCGGCTATCTTTTGGTTCGCGAAGCCCTGAAACAGGAAGTCGAGGTGGAATGCCTGCCAGGCGCCACAGCTTTCGTGCCCGCACTTGTCCAGTCCGGCTTTCCGTGCAGCAGTTTCTATTTCTATGGTTTTCTGCCTCACAAGAAAGGCAAGGAAACACTGTTGAAACGTTTTGCCGAGATGGAGGAAACCGTAATCTTTTACGAATCGCCGCATCGATTGTTGAAAACATTGGCCAAGATGATTGAAGTCATGGGACCGGACAAACCGGTCGCCGTGGCCAAGGAACTGACCAAAATCCACTCCTTTACTTTCCGGGGAACCCTTTCCGAAGCCTCGCAACATTTCGAAAGTCAACCAGTAAAGGGGGAGTTCGTGCTGATAATATGAAAACCAAGTTACAACCATAGAAAACAAATAATGTACAAAACCTGCAGTCGAACTCCTGTCAAACCAGCACTACGTCTCCCCCGTCTATCTATTCAACTATGAACTTTAATAAAGAAAACATGGAAATTGAAATTGTTTTGTGTTTTTTTCTGTGTAACACCTCCTTTCTTTTACTTATTTGATAATCAATTTTTTAGTGGCTTTTCCAACGTTGGTTTTGGCCTGTAGGATGTAAAGTCCGGGGCTGATTCCGGATATGTCGAGGGCATCACCGTTCGGCACGTTGTTCCATTGCCGGATCAGGGCGCCAGACTCGTTGTACAGTTGTACCATCTGTGCGTCTTCGCAAAGATTCCATCGGAAGAATGTGCTGGCCGGGTTGGGGTAGGGGGCGGGCACGTCGCTGCCGTGGTCGTCAATGCCGCTGTCGTCGCTGGTGTCAACAGGCTGTCGGGTGATGATGATGTCGTTCAGTTGGGTGTTGCCGTTCGAAGCAGAAGCCAGCAGCCACCGGATGTACCGTGTGCTCGCGGCCAACGGGATCTCTTCGAAGTGGCTGAACTCTTCTGAACTGATGTCCGACTCGTTCAAGGAGACCACGGTTGTCCATTGGATACCGTCTGTGGACTCGCTGACCAGGAAGGTGATGCCGTTGTAGGATGACGGAGTCCCGCTTTTCATCCCCTTCAAATCGAAGGAGAGGGTTCCCGGGGAACTGTCGAGGTGAGCGATGAGGGAGGCGGATCCGGCGTTTTTGGACTCGAACTTGGCGGATCCGTTTGCGTAGGAGGTCCCCAACTTGTTGCTGCGGAATCCGGGCATGTATTTGATGTCCGCATGCGTGGAGTCGCTGTTGCCGGATATGTCGAAGGGAAGAGCCACCAACGAGCTGGTGTCGAGGATGATGTAGTTCGCCGTGACAACGTTGCTGTTGTACATGCTGTCGTGGGTGGCCATCGCCTTCAACGTGCAGATGGTGTCAAGGTTCAGGATGCCGTTGCATATTGGTGATGATGTGTCGGGGACAGTGCCGTCTAACGTGTAATGGATGGTGGCGCCGGGTGTCCCGCAGGTCAACGTCACTTGCTGTGGCTCATAGTAGGTGCCTCCCGATGGCGTGCAGACGGGCGTTTCCACCGTTTCCAGTACGGTCTCGATGCCGTCCACGATTCGGATGTCGTCTATGCGGTACTCGACCTTGGCTAAGTTTGAGAATCGGAGGTGAAGGTGGGGGTGTGCGGGCACATCGGGGAAACATACGCGGTACCAGCCTGACGTGCCAGTGCCGGAAGGCAGCGTGTCCTCCATGGGGAGCCGCACCCAGACGATGCTGTCGGTGGAGAATTCCACCACAAAGTTACTTCCGTTCTCGGAAACGGTCTTCCGAAGCCCGCAGTAGAGCCTCACGGTGGGGTGAGAGGCGGTCGTGTTGAGGCCGGAAATCTGGAACCATTTCACCGTGTCGTTGATCATGACGTTCCCGCCGCCCGAGGCGCCTCCGTATCCCGTCGAGGCGCTCGAGGAGCGCACATCGCAAGTGCCGTTCCCCACGTAGGTTACGGAGGTGTCCTGCCACCCGTCGTAAAACTGGATGGGCGTGTTCATGTAAGGAACACCCATGTTCTCTTCGAATAATATAGTCTGTCCTTTCGCGTGCAAGAATCCTCCGAGTAGGACAAGTGCCAGAAGACCTGTTTTGATGCGTGTGATTTTTTGTTTCATTTCCTTTCTTTTCAATTGTTCAAAACCAAAACCAAATCCACGGCAAATATACAATGATTTTAATGAAAAGTCAATACTTTATTATATTTTTCCGCAAAAATATTTTTAAAGTATTGATAATAACGTGTTTATAAAAATAAAAATTTCCAAAATTAAGTAAAAATAGTTAATTTTGGAAATTCTTTTAAGAATCTTCTGTTAAAATAAACGACATTCGGGAGGGTCGCAAAGGGCAAAATCGCGCTATTTCGCGCATTCGGCCGCCAATTCCTGCATGAGCCACATCGGAGTGGAGGTGGCTCCGCAGATGCCGATGCTGTTCGCGTCTGTCAAATCGATGTCTCTCAGTTGTTCCACACCGGTCAAGAAAAAGCTGTTCGGATTGTTTTCCTTACATATATTATATAAGTACAGGCCGTTGGAACTTTTTTCCCCTGACACGAACAGGATAATGTCGAATCGGGAGGCGAAGTCGGCGATCTGTTTGGCGCGGGAAGCCACTTTCCGGCAGATAGTGTCCTTGTATTCAAAAAGTTCCGAGTTTCCTTCGGACTCGTAGCGATTGCGGATGCGGTCGATAAGTTGATAGTATTCCTCGACGCTCTGGGTGGTTTGGGAATAGATGATCGAGGGGCGCGAAAAGTCGATGCGTTCGATGTCTTCGGGCGAGGAGATGACAATTCCGGTGTTGTCGGTCTGTCCCAATAGCCCGACGACTTCCGCATGGCCTTTTTTGCCGAATATCAGGATTTGTTTCGGCGTTGAGTTGGAATGGTATTCGTCGAAGATGCGTTTTTGCAGCCGAAGGACCACAGGGCAGGTGGCGTCGATGAGCCGGATACGATTTTCACGCGCGATGCGGTACACTTCCGGTGGTTCGCCGTGTGCGCGGATGAGCACGGCGGTGTCATGCAATTTTTCGAATTGTTCGCGCGTGATGATCTGCAGCCCCATTGCCTCCAGTCGGCGCACCTCTTCGTTGTTGTGGACGATATCGCCCAAGCAGAACAGCGAATGGTGTTCCCGCAGGTAGTCTTCTGCCGTTTGGATGGCGTTGATGACCCCGAAGCAGAAGCCGGAGTTCTCGTCAATGACGACCGTTCTGGGCATGGCTACCAGTTGTCGGGGAAGAGGGAATCGACGAATTCGACGCGGTTGAAGATCTGCAGCTGGTGGATTTTCTCGCCGACGCCGATGTATTTGATGGGTACCTGGAACTGGTCGGAGATACCGATGACCACGCCGCCCTTGGCAGTGCCGTCCAACTTGGTGATGGCCAGTGCGTTGACCTCCGTGGCGGCGGTGAACTGTTTGGCCTGTTCGAAGGCGTTTTGGCCCGTAGAGCCGTCGAGGACGAGCAGCACTTCGTGCGGGCCTTCGGGCACGAGCTTGCGGATGACGTTCTTGATCTTCACGAGCTCGTTCATGAGGTTGATTTTGTTGTGGAGACGGCCGGCGGTGTCGATGATGACGACCTGGCTGTGGTTGGCGATGGCCGACTTGACGGTGTCGAAGGCCACGGCGGCGGGGTCGGAGCCCATTTTCTGGGCCACGACAGGCACGTCGCAGCGGTTGCCCCACTCTTTGAGCTGGTCGATGGCGGCGGCGCGGAAGGTGTCGGCGGCGCCGAGGGTCACCGAATAGCCGTTCTTCTTGAACTGGTAGGCCAGTTTCCCGATGGTGGTGGTCTTCCCCACGCCGTTCACGCCCACCACGAGGATGATGTAGGGCGTCTCCATCTCGGGGATGACGAAATCGTTCTCTTTTTCGAGGTCGTTTTCGAGGAGCAGACCGGCGATTTCCTCCTTGAGGATCATGTTCACCTGGTTGGTTCCCAGGTATTTGTCTTTGGAAACGCGCTTCTCGATGCGGTCGATGATCTTGAGGGTGGTTTCGATGCCCACGTCGGATGTGACGAGCACCTCCTCGAGGTTGTCGAGCACCTCGTCATCGACTTTCGACTTTCCGACGATGGTTTTCGCCAGTTTTTTGAAGAAGTTTTCCTTGGATTTCTGCAAGCCTTCGTTCAGTTCCTTCTTCTGTTCCTCGTTGATCTCTTTTTTCTTATCTTTGTTAAAAAATGAAAAGAATCCCATACGTATGAATTTTCCGCAAAAGTACGATTTTTATCGATATGTTTAAAACGAAAAAAGGCGGGCAGGCGCCCACCTTTTTTCAACCATGAAAACAAAATATTACTTTTTAGCCAAAAAGTCTTTAACAGCGCCGGATTCGATCACAGCTTCCTTGAAGGTGTATGCTCCGGTTTTCGGTGAACGCTCCATCTTCACGACACGCGTGTAGGTGACGCCACCCTCTCTTTTCAATGATGCAACAACTTTCTTTGCCATCTCTTATCAGTTTTTGTTATTTAACTTCTTTATGAATTGTCATTTTCTTCAAGTACGGATTGTACTTCTTGAGTTCAAGTCTGTCGGGAGTGTTCTTTCTGTTCTTCGTCGTGATATATCTGGACATTCCCGGAACTCCGCTTGCCTTTTGCTCTGTGCACTCAAGTATCACTTGTTGACGTGCTTCCTTCGTTTTCTTTGCCATTTCTTTCGCTTAATTATTTAGGCTGCAAAAATACACTTTTTTTGAATTGTATGCTTTGTTTTTGTAATTTTAGGAAATATTTTTATTAACAGCTGTTAATTTATTATGATTCAGATATTTAGACTTCTTCATCGGTTTGCAAAAGACCCCAAAGTTTGTCTTTTAATTCTGTGAGTCGCCAATTTGTGACGGCGGAAATGCAGATTGTGGGCGCGAATTTCGCCAATTTCGATTCCAAACTCAGCGCTTCTTTCTCGGTGACGAGGTCGCATTTGGTGATGGCGAGCAGCCAGCTTTTGTCCAGCAGTTCCGGGTTGAACTGTTCCAGTTCGTTGCGGAGGATCTTCACCTCTTTCTTGATTTGCGTGACCGTTTTCACCTTCCCTTCGTCGTCTGCGGCGGGGATCATGAAGAGTAGGGCGGCGTTGCGCTCGATGTGGCGCAGGAACCGCAGTCCGATGCCTTTGCCTTCCGATGCGCCCTCGATGATGCCGGGGATGTCGGCGATGACGAACGATTGGAATTCCCGATAGGCCACCATTCCGAGGTTGGGTTTCAGGGTGGTGAAGGGGTAGTCGGCGATTTTAGGGCGTGCGTTCGACAGTTGGGTGATGAGGGTGGATTTGCCCGCGTTGGGGAATCCCACCAACCCGATGTCAGCCAGCACTTTGAGTTCCAGGGATACCCATCCTTCCACGCCTTCTTCGCCGGGTTGCGCGAAGCGGGGCGTCTGGTGCGTGGCGTTTTTGAAGTGGACGTTGCCGAGACCGCCGCGGCCTCCCTTCATGACGACCACTTCCTGGCCGTCCTCCAGCACTTCTCCCACCACTTCGTCGGTGTCCACCAGACGGATGATGGTGCCTAACGGCACTTCGATGTAGGCGTTGTCGCCGTCCTTGCCGAAGCATTGGTTTTTCTGGCCGTTGCCGCCGTGTTCGGCGAAGATGTGTTTGGTGTAGCGCAGGTGCAGCAGAGTCCAGAGGTTGCGGTTGCCGCGCGCGATGACGCTGCCGCCCTTGCCGCCGTCGCCGCCGTCAGGGCCTGCCTTCGGGTTGTGGGCCGTGCGCGCAAGGTGCGCCGAGCCGGCGCCGCC
>CACXUB010000061.1 GCA_902770735.1 uncultured Bacteroidota bacterium
CGATTTCCTGATACGAGTTCAGCGGGACCACAAGCGTGTCGGAGGTGAGTTCCTCCCCTTCCACGTAAAACCGCACGCTCGGATCCACCGCTGGCCGCTCGCAAGCAGCGATGACCAAGACAAACAATAATGAAACAAAAGCTAATCTTTTCATAATTCTTATTTTTAATTGTTTAATTATCAATCATTTATATATATCTACTAAAATTCGTAGCCAATGCCAATGCTGCCTAACCCCTTGTATCCGGCACCCAGTTCAATGCTGCCGAACACGTGTCGCCAGCCGGCCTTCACACCCAACAGCGTCACGTGGAAGGTGGAGAACTGCGTGGGCGTATAGTCACCGTTTATGCCGTCGCTGAACCAAGGATGGCGGTTCTCAGGATAGACGACATCGTAGTTGTCTTCCTCGCCGAAAAACTGTGCCATTCCTACCGACAAGGCTGAGTAGAGCGTCACGTGCGGACGGTTAAGGTAGGAGAAACGCACTTCGGGCATAAAAGCCACTGTGAGGAAATTGCGTTGACATAATCCTGTCTTGCCAGATTCGTACAAATGGCTTTGTGAATCCTCATATTGCGCAATACTCACTCCGAAGCCGAGCCAGAACCACTTGGCAACACGGCAGTGGCCGCTCATCGAGAACACCGGCGTGGCCGCAAAGCCCTTGCTGCGCCACGCTTTATTGGGTTCAAAACCTTCGGGATAGACGAACACAAAGTAGCGGTCGAAGAGCATTACGCCCGTGGGGTCGCACACATCGAACTTGAACTCGTGGCGGTACAGTCCCTCTTCTTTCCACTTTTCACATTTCTCGGCACATCGTTTCGACTTTTGGAATGTTTGGATGAATGTGATTTGCGTGTTGAACATATTGCTGCGCAAGCGGAAGGAGCCATTGTCGTAAGTGGGTGGCAACAGGTTATGGTTTTGATCATACTCCTCATTCCGTACCGAGTAGTTGCCGCTGGCGAAATCCCTGAACGGGAGGTCTATGCCGAATGTCCATCGGAGCAGTCCTCCGTAACCTAAACGGAAGTAGAAACCCGCATTCGCCAGCAAGTCCACATGGAAGCGGTTGGCATCCAGCACTTCCGGGGCCAGTCGCAGGTGACCGTAAGTTTCGGTGGTGTCGGGCCATATCAGTCCTGGCATGGAGTACGGACTGCTGACATCGTCGTCGTAACCGGCCATGAAGGTGTACCACGGCATGCGGAGGCGCACGCCGGCGGAGAGCGTCACCCATGTTTTCGGGGAGACGGGCGCGTGAAACTCGAACTTCACCGGCATCGAGAAACCGGTGCTGTATATGCGGTAATAGGTGTTGTTAAAGGGCACTCTGTTCTCGTTTGCTATCCACGACTCCTCCCAATCATTGCGATTGTTGGAACGGAAAGCCCCTGTGGTGCCGTATTCGAGCCCTGCCGAGAGGCCGAGGTACTTGGCAAAGTGGTAGGCGAACTCCAACCCGACATGGCCGCCAATGGAATTTTTGGCCTTCATATACTGTGTGTTAGACAGCTTCGCCTTGGACAGGATGTCGGCCTCCAGCACATAACCCAGCTGGAAACCCTTGAAGAACAGGGCCTCCGGCAGATCGGCATACCACTTCTTCTTCGGCTCTTTCTGATGGAGAGCCTTTTCTGAGGCGGGCGTTTGGATGGTCTGGACGGTGGTGTCCGCTTTTGCGGGGAGCGTATTCTCCTCTCCATTCAGACTTTCGGCGGCCTTCTCATTGCCGACGTTATGATGAAGTCGGATGGTGTCGTGCAGGAATACCGTGTCACGGGAGACGATGGTGTCATAAACCTTTTGTGTCTCAATCACGTAGATGGTGTCGCGCTGTTGCGCCGCAAGCTCGTCCATCCCCGCCAGCATCAGCACGACAACCAGCATCAGGCTATATTTCTTGAACATGAACAGATCTTTCATAATTCTCAATTTTCAATATACACGGTATCTTTGACAACGACAGTTTCGTTGATTCGCACGGTGTCGCGCTGGACGACAGTCTTCTTGATGACGACGGGCTCAGATATCGTGGATGCAGCCGCGGTTTTGGGAGTTGTCATTTTGACGGTTTCCTCCTTTTGAGAAGAAATCTTGGAACTATTTGAAGCAGTTGATGTCTGGTTCTCCTGTCGGACAACAGCCTGCTCAGAGGATTCTGTTGTATAAAGGACCGTGCTGTCTGTGAAGGGTTCTTCCGCCAAGGAGTCAGCCGTCACCAAGGCGGTTTGTTCGGCGGGAAGCTGTGAGGGCGCCTCGTCTTGCAGTGCGTGCGTGACCAGCAGGGTGCCGCCCACGCCCACGGTGAATGAGACGGCCCCTATCAGGATCTCCTTGGCGTGCGACAGCAGCCAGATGCCCGCGCCGGTTTTGGAAGCGGCTGCGGCAGCGGCAACCTGGGCGTCTGTCATCGGGGCCTGCGGCATACGGGAGACATCGGAAACGCCTCGCTCAAACATTCGGTCTATATTCGTATGGTTATTTCTCATAATGCTCGTCCGTGATGGTAAAAGTGAGTTTCCCATAGGATGGATGACCGTTGAACCAGCGGCCGTAGTGGCGTGTCTCCTCATATTGATAGAGGGTGGAACTGAAATTATAGGGACTGATGCCTGTTGTGTCCCCCGCATAATACACTACTTGTGGCCCAAGTTCCCCATCGAAGCGAAAAGTCACACTGTTACTGTAATATTGGAGAAATGCCTGTACCCCTTCTTCAAAACTGGCAGCACCGATACCGCCGGAGTGATGTATCACCACTTCCTGCCCGGGGACAAGCGTGTAACTTTCGTTTGTCCAGGTATGGGTGGAGTCCGTTCCACTATCGTACCAGCTGTATGGGGCGGGGATGACGGTCACGCTGTGCGAAGAGGCGTTACGGATGAGCATATCCTCGTTGTAGCCTGGATCGCAAGCGGTGGCCAGTACCGTTAGCAAGATAATTGCTGTGAATCGTATCGTCAATTTCATATCTGTATTATTTGGAATTTACCATCATTTTTTTCTTGTTACCCGCACACCTGTGGCGTGCGAATCTCTATCGACATCGTCCTTCCCTACCGAGTCCTGCAGACCTGACGTCCTGCACCGAGGTCTCATATCCAACTTCTTAACTTCTCATTTCTTTACAAAAGTATAGCAGAAACCGTCATACATACCGTCTTCGCACATTGAAAACACCTGCCCCTCTGCCTCGCTGTAACCGAGGGTGGCGAGAAACTTGTGCGGCGTGGCCAACGAAATCTTCCCGTTGAAGGCATCTGCGATTTTCTTGTGCTGAGCCTGTGTCAGTTGGAAACGTATGTTGAACCAGGAGTAGAAAGGTTCGTCCTGGTCTCCCTTGTTGGTGTATAACGTTTCATCCACGTCATAATCAATGCGATAGGTTCCAGAGGCAACCTTCTCGCCATCTTTAAGTAGGGTGAAACTGCTGCCGTTGAAGACGAGTTCGGCCTCAAAGCCTTCGCTTTCGGGGGTAAGCCACACGCCGGCGATGCCGCCCGTAGTGGCGGTCCACCGCCAGGTGCCGTCAAGCGCTTTCTTTTCGGGTTTCGTGCAGGCGGTCGTCAGAAAAGCGACGGCCATCAGGAGGACAGCTATGCTCCACACTGCGCTGCGCTTGGGTGGGGTTGATTGCTCTACCGAGCTCTTGCCTCTGTAACTACCCCGCCCTTCGGGTACCCCTTCTAAATGAAGGGGAATGGACTGTTGCTTAAAAAATGATGTTGCCATAATCTCTTAACTTCTTAATTTCTTTGTTTTTTAATTCTTATCGCCGTCAGCATCCCTTGTAACTCCGTTCTCGCGCGGGAAAGCAGTACCTTGGAGTTGGTTACGGAGATGCCTAATTCCTTGGCAATCTGTTTGTGCGACCAGTGCTCCACGGCGTAGAGGTTGAAGACCGTGCGCTGCTTGACACCCAGTTTCTGAATCACCTCCTCGAAATCCTCCCGCGTGAACTCGAACTCATCCATTGTTTTTTCCTCTATCTCCTCCACAATTATGTCGGGAAGGTTGTCGTCCGCCGCCACCATTTCGGGGCGGTCGCGCAGGTACATCAGCGCCTCGTTTACAGCTATCTTCTTTAACCATCCCTCGAAACTGCCCCACGCGTGATACGAACTGCCCTTTTCCATCGCCTTCAAGAAAGCGTCCTGCGCCAAATCCTCCGCCACCTGCCAGTCCCCGACATAACGATAACACACGCCCACCAGCTTGCCGATGTTGCGTCGGTACTCCTTTGCCCAGAATTCAGCTTTCTTCATCTATTCTTGCCGTTCTAAAATGTAGATGCAAAAATACAAAATGGTTACAAAAAAAATGTATTTTCGCCGTCTGTTTTGTTATGCATTGAGCATTGAAAATGGTACGAGCAAAAAAACGTTTAGGACAACATTTTCTGAACAACCAAGCGATCGCGCAGGACATCGCCGACGCCATCCGCACGCCTGACGCGCACGTGTTGGAAATCGGTCCCGGCATGGGCGTGCTCACGCAATATCTTCTGCAGCGCGAGTTCCCGCAGTTCGCCGTCATCGAGCTGGATGAGGAATCCGTTGACTATCTGCAGGTTCACTATCCGGAATTGGGTAACAACCTGATTCACGGCGACTTTCTGCAATATCCGTTGGCCTCGTTTTATGACGGCCCGAAAGTGATTGTCGGCAATTTCCCGTACAACATCTCCTCGCAGATTCTGTTCAAGGTTTTGGACGAGAAGGAGACCGTGGTGGAGGTCGTGGGCATGTTCCAGAAGGAGGTGGCCGAGCGGGTGTGCGCGCACGCGGGCAACAAGCAGTACGGCATCCTAAGCGTCTTGCTACAAGCATATTACGATGCTGAATACTTGTTTACAGTGCAAGAGCATGAGTTCACGCCGCCGCCGCAGGTGAAGTCGGCCGTCATCCGCCTCACCCGCAATTTCGACAAGAAGCTGAACTGCGACGAGAAGACCTTCCGCACGGTGGTGAAAACCGCCTTCAACTACCGCCGCAAGACCCTCCGCAACGCGTTACAGTCGTTGCCCTTCGACAAGACCTTCGTGGAAACCGAGCCGCTGTTCACAAAACGCGCGGAGCAGCTGTCGTTGGGGGATTTCGAGTATTTGACGGGGAAATTGTCGTTTTAAACTTTAATATTCCATGAAATACAGTTCAGCGCACCACCTCTTTTGACGGCTTCCAAAGAGGGTATGCCGACCACTTCGCATTCGGGATTGGCTTTGGCAATTTGTTCCAGAGCCTGATTGTCTTCATCTATACCTAATTGTGGAACAAGGACCAATTTGCTGATTTGCAGAAAATTGATGTAACACCAACTGTATTTATTATGCTTTTCTACATTGAATTTCAACGGGATGATTTCAAAGCGTTTTTCCAATATTTCATAGAAAAGGTTGTAAAACTTTGTTGAGAAATCATCATAGTTGGTCAGGAGAATCTTTCCGTCACCAACGTAATGAACAATGCCGTCACTATGTCCATATCTGTCGCATTTTTCCCTCGGTAGAAAAAGAATGTCGCACTGGAAAGCGTCGCGCAGCATCTTTTCTACCTCAGCGCGAGATTTGTCTTGGTTTTCTTCAAACACCTTCTCCGTCATCACAATGGTATCGCCGCATTTCACCACGTTCCCGCCGTCCAAAACGAGGTTGATTCTGATACTTTTGGGTAGTAGTTGCTGCAAATGGTTCGCTTCTGATTGGAACACATCATCAGGATTGGTTTGAACGCTTTGGCCGTATGTGTCTTTCAAATAATTGGGCGTATATTTGTAGAACACGAAACGCTCTTTTTCAATCTGGATGGGCATATAATCTCGGCACCAGATGTCCTTGGTCTCCGACAGGTAAGCATACGTGATTCCGTATTCCTGCAACACTTTCGTGATATGTGCGTTGAGGATCGGGCATTTCTCCGGCAACAGGTCGGAAAAGTAAACGGTGTTGGTTTGGTTGTCGGTGATCATATCCATTGTTATGATTTTATTTAGAGAACAAATTCCTTTCTATGGTATATTTTTTTTCAATACTTTTCACCACGCCTTTTCTTTTGTCATACCAAGTCCGTTCTGTATTCCAATTTGTTATATCTCCATCATAGAAACACAAATTATAATCCCCATCTATATTATCAATCATTGCTGTATGGCCTAATAAACGTTTTGTGGTTTTTGGCTCCTTTGCAACGGGAAATTTAGATTTTTGCAATTTAGGCATATAACTTCCCTTGCAAGCATTTAATAATTCATCTTTGCAACTCAACGGTCCTGTGATAAGTTTTTGACCATCACCTTTCAAAGATCTGATGAGAATTCCACCAAATCGATTATCACTATATTTACTTTCAAAGCATATGTCAACTCCGCTCAAATGGTAGAATAAATCACCTGCTTTGTATTCGTTTCTTGCATATGTGACGATATTCCAATCTTCATTGAAATCGTTTTTGTCGAAATAATAAAACTCTATTTCCACAATATTGTAATACTTCTTCTCTTTTTCACCACATTCAATGCAAAAATCACTCAATAGTTGTTTTGCGATGGAAAAGCATTTGTTTTGAAACTCTTTCACATTGCCCGCGGTTAATCCATCAAATGGATTTTTCAAAAAATCAAAATTAATAATTTCTTCCATAATTTCTCGTTTTTTTGTTTATAAATAACTTTCAAAGTGCAAAGGTAAAGCGGAAAATTGGAACCACCAAACTTTTTTTGTTAATTTTTGTCAAGATTTTCGAAAAGTTATTTATTATATCTCTAATACCACTTGTTTTCTGCAGATTACGAGGTTGCTTTTGTTTTATTCACACCACTACTCGACTCGCTGATAGTAACGTGTTTTCAACACGCCATCGATGTGCTGTCTCCGCTTTCACCCCACACTGCGCTCCACTTCGTTTCGCTTATGTGGGGTTACTAAAATATAGTGTCTTCGACACTATTGGCACTACATCCTTCATTTCCCTCCAAAAACCCAATCCGAATTTTAACTATTCAAATCGAAATAGTTAATATTTAATCACAATTGATTGATTGTCAAGAATGAAAAAAATATCACAAAACCCTTGACAAACGGTCGGTTTTGTTGTATATTTGTCGGCGGAAATATTAACGTTTTATAATCATCAAAATAAAGATTTATGACAACAATTGTAGAAGTAGAAAACAAAATGATCACCTTGAGAAACCAACAAGTGATAATTGATGCCGATGTGGCTGATCTCTATGGTGTGGAAACCAAGAGGATTAATGAAGCGGTCAGCAATAATCCCGAAAAATTCCCTGATGGCTATATCTTGGAATTATCTAAGAATGAGAAAAATGAACTGGTCGAAAATTTCGACCGGTTCCATCGGCAAAAGCATTCTACTGCCATTCCAAAGGCTTTCACCGAAAAAGGACTCTATATGCTGGCTACAATTTTGAAAAGCCCCAAGGCAGTTGAGACGACTATTGCCATTGTGGAGGCATACGCGAAACTGAAAGAACTCGCACGTGTAATTATAGAAGTGCCGCAACACGAGGACGACAAAGTGGTACAACAATCATTGGTACAGCGTGGCGGACAACTGGCGGCTGAACTCCTGTCAGACACCTTACCAATACAAAGCAGCGAGACCTCCGTGGAGTTGAACCTCGCAATGTTCAAATTCAAACATACGGTAAAACGGGAGAATGATGACGAAATCCGACAACTGAAAGAACGTGTGGAAGAATTAGAAAGGAAGACTAATCCGTAGAGACTACAGAAAATCCCCTCTCGCCCTCCCCGCATATCCGTTTTTTGTCTATCTTTGCGCGGTCAAATTCCGTGTCATGCAGAAACAGCCGTTGGCAGAGATCCTTCGCCCGCACACGCTTGAGGGCTACATCGGTCAGGAACACCTGATGGGTGAGGGGGCGGTGTTGCGCACGGCCATCGAGAGCGGCAACATCCAGTCGATGATCTTCTGGGGACCGCCGGGCGTGGGCAAAACGACTCTCGCACTGTTGATTGCGCAGTCCATCGATGCGGAGTTCTTCACCCTCAGCGCCATCAGCAGCGGCGTGAAGGACATCCGCGAGGTCATCGACAAGGCCAAGAAGTCCGAAAAACGCTGTATCCTCTTCATCGACGAAATCCACCGCTTCTCGAAGTCGCAGCAGGATTCGCTGCTCGGCGCGGTGGAGCAGGGCGTGGTCACGCTCATCGGCGCCACCACGGAGAATCCCTCTTTCGAGGTCATCTCCCCGTTGCTCTCCCGCTGCCAGGTCTATGTCCTGAAAGAACTTTCGAAGGACAACCTCGAACAGTTGCTGCAGACGGCCGTCGCCTATCTCGAAGGCCAGATGAATTGCAAAATCAAGTTGGAGAACACGGAAGCCTTGATGCGGATTTCGGGTGGTGATGCGCGTAAACTACTGAATGCCATTGAGTTGGTTACTTGGATGACTCCGCCTGTCGATGGCGTGATCACGCTCACCCGCGAGCAAATCATCCACGTCATCCAACAGAATCTGGCGCTTTACGACAAGAAGGGCGAGCAACATTACGACATCATCTCCGCGTTTATGGAGTCGTTGCGCGGCAGCGACCCCAATGCGGCGGTCTATTGGCTGGCCCGTATGCTCGTGGCTGGCGAGGACCCGCTTTTCATCGCCCGACGCATGGTTATCCTCGCTTCCGAGGACATCGGAAACGCCAACCCCAATGCGCTGCTGTTGGCCAACAACTGCTTCCAGGCGGTGAACGTCATCGGGATGCCGGAAGCGCGCATCGTGTTGTCGCAAACTGCTGTGTATCTGGCTTCTTCGCCCAAAAGCAATGCCTCCTACATGGCCATTGACAACGCCATCGCGCTCGTCAAGCAGACCGGCGACCTGCCCGTGCCGATGCACATCCGCAACGCCCCGACCAAGCTGATGAAGGAGCTCGGTTACCACAAGGGTTACCAGTATGCCCACGATTTCGAACATAATTTCGTGAATCAGGAGTTCATGCCTGAGCAGATTGCCGGCACGAAACTCTATGAACCGCAGAACAATCCACGCGAGAACGAGCTGCGCAGGTATCTGAGAAGTTGCTGGAACGAGAAATACCGCTATGTGATGCTGTTGCTGACAGCACTGACTTTTTTTTTTAAGATAGCTTTCGCCCAGGATTACCACTTTTCCCAGTTTTACGCCAACCCGACGGGTGTGAATCCTGCATTGACAGCAGCTTTCGACGGGGTGGTGCGCGGTGGAATCATCATGCGCTCGCAGTGGCTGGCGGTTTCCAAGCCGTTCATGACGATGGGCGCGGAGGTCGATGGTGCGGTCTATAAGAACCATCGACGGCAGGAGTTGTTGGGGCTCGGGCTCACGTTCAACGGCGACAAGGCCGGCGATGTGAACTACCGTTCCGTGCAGGCGGTGTTGTCGCTGTCGTACATCAAAAACATCGGTCGCCACAGCCGTCACAAACTCGGGCTGGGGTTGTATGGCGGCATCATCAACAACCATTTCGATTTGGATCTCAGCACGTGGGATAACCAGTTCGTGGATGGGATTTTTTACCCGTATCTTCCTGCAGGTGAGGATTTTGAAACAATCCAACGATTGTATGCGGATGTCGGGGCGGGTGTGTTCTGGAGTTTTCTGCCCACCAAGACGGTTCTCCTGCGGGCGGCGGTCAGCGCGTCGCACGTCAACCGGCCGTTCTACGGTTTCGGGGAGACCAATGCACGGCTGCCCGTGAAATACACCGCCCATTTCTACTCGCAGATTGCTCTCAGTCGCGAAATCTCCTTGTCTCCAATGTTTTACGCTTCCTGGCAACGTTCGCTCAGCGAGTATTTGTTCGGCTGTAACGTGGAGTATTTCAACAAGAAAAACAGTTACACCACGCTCTATACGTTGGGCGGCGGCATCCTTTACCGTTGGAATGACGCGCTGGTTTTCAACGGGTTTGTGAGTTGGCAGAATCTCCGGTTCTCCATCGCCTACGATGTGAACGTGTCGCCGTTCGTGGTGGCCACACACGGGCGCGGCGGTCTGGAAATCGCCGTGTCGTATATTTTCAAGAGGAGAACTATTACGAGGATTGGGAAGGAGCCGTGTCCGTATGACATTATGTGAAGGTTAATGGGTTAGAAGGTTAGAAGGTTAGAAGGTTAATGGGTTAGAAGGTTAATAGAATAGGTTGAATGCAAGGTAAGTCGGTTATAATAAGGGTTTTGAACGTTGCAGTTATGGTGTTGTCCTTGTGGGTTTCTGCGGGGGCGCAGGATGGCGATGCATTTGTTCTGCCTACAACGGATTCCATTGTTGTGACGATTAAGCCTTTGCCGTCAGCTGTAAATTCTCATTTTTCGGAGTATGCGTGCCGGTTGTTGCCGGATTCCACGTTTTTGTTCACATCCTTGCGCAACGATGCGGCCGAGGATCTTGAACATTTTTTTGAAACTAACTGGTACTGTTATATTTACGAATCCGAAGCGTTGCCGGAAGGGAGGTTCACGCCCGCCAAACCGCTGCCGGCAGTCGTCAATAATCCCAAGAGTTTCAACAGCAACTTCTGTCTGAGCGAGGACGGGCGCCGGATGATTTTGACGCGGTGTGTGCGGGTAGGGGAGGGGGACCTGCGCTGCGATTTGTGGCAGTCGGAAAAAGACGGAAAGAGCTGGCAGAAGCCCAAACGGTTGTCCTCGACAGTGAATGGGAACGGCTGTTCCGCTATGCAGCCGTGTTTGGTGCAAATGACTGATTACGAGGTTCTTTACTTTGTTTCTGACCGTCCTGGCGGATATGGGAAAAGCGACATTTGGTACTCCATTTCCAAAAATGGGCATTTTCAGGAACCGGTCAACCTCGGTCCGGTCATCAACACGGAGGGCGACGAGGTTACGCCGTTTTACGATAAAACCCGTAATATGCTCTATTTCAGTTCCGAAGAGCATCATAGCATGGGCGACTTCGATATCTTCTGCAGTGAAGGTGCTTTGGGAGGCTGGCAGTCGGTGCAACACCTCGACAAACCGTTCAATTCGGTTTATAATGATTTCTATTTCGTTGTGAATCAAGACGGTATCAGTGGTTTTCTGTCCTCCAACCGTCCATACCGCGATGTGGTGAACGATGACACCTGCTGTAACGATATTTTCTACGTGGACTGGAAACTTCCTGAGAAAGAAGTAGTTGCTGAAGAGCCTGTCCCAAATGTTCACGAGAAAATCGCCTCTGTGCTGCCGATCACGCTCTATTTCCAAAACGACTGTCCCGATCCGAAGTCTCTTTCTGACACCACAGCCAAAGACTATTTGGAGCTTTACAATACGTATATCGGTGATATTCAGGAATATATACACAAATCTGGCGAAGGATTGTCGGGCGAGGAGCAACGTGCGGCCATGTACGCCGTGGCAGGCTTCATGCGCGACTCCGTGCAAACGGGCTACGCACGTTTACAACTTCTGCAACAGTATCTTGTCGAAGCGATGGAAAACGGCGACACCGTGGATTTAGCCATCAGCGGATTTGCCAGCCCGTTGCATAACAGCGAGTATAACAAGCATTTGTCGTCCCGAAGAATTGTCAGTCTGCTGAATTATTTGAGAAAGACCGACGGTGGCTTCCTGGCCCCGTATCTCCAGGGGAAGAAACCGGGATTGAAGTTGTATGTCTATCCGGAAGGTGCTGTCAATCACGCATTTGAAACCGATGAGGTTCGCGAGACTGTGTTCGGCTTGAAGGCGGCGAAGGATCGTAAAATTGTAATCACGGGTCGTTGATACGGCCTTCCCCATGTCCGTAATTTGTTTATTTTTGCGAAATTTTTCGCGAATGGTTTTCAGTAGCATTGTATTCATATTCTACTTCCTTCCTGTGGTCTTGCTGGTGTACTATCTTGCACCGGATAAGGCCAAGAATGTGGTGCTGCTGATCGCCTCTCTCGTGTTTTATGCTTGGGGCGCACCCGACTTTTTCCCGATTTTTATCGCTTCTATGATATGCAATTTCTTGATTACAAATAAGATGCATAACACAGAAGCGCCTAAGGGCAGAAAGGGTTGGTTGGCAGTGTCGATAGTCTTGAATATCAGCTTGTTGGCCTATTTCAAGTATATGAACTTACTCATGTGGCCTTGCCGGTCGGAATCTCCTTTTTTACCTTCCAATCAATAAGTTACACGATTGATGTCTATCGAAAGGTTTCCGAACCGTTGTGCCGCTGGTACGACTATATGCTGTATATTTCCCTGTTCCCGCAGTTGATTGCCGGCCCGATTATCCGCTACAACACGATTGCGGACCAGCTGGTTTCGAGGTCGATTCCGATGGAGGATCGGGTGGGCGGATTTATGCGATTCACGGTTGGATTGGGAAAGAAAGTGTTGATTGCCAATACATTAGCTGTATTCGCGGATGAGGTTTTCGCGATGGATTTCGGTTCGATGTCTTCGGGTACTGCGTGGTTGGGCATCCTCGCCTACACGTTCCAGATCTACTTCGATTTCTCCGGTTATTCCGACATGGCTATCGGCATTGGACGAATGTTGGGGTTTCGGTTCGGAGAGAACTTTAATGTACCCTATATTAGTCAGAGTATCAGTGAGTTCTGGAGGCGTTGGCATATTACACTGGGCGGATTCATGAAGGAATACCTTTACATTCCGCTGGGTGGGAACAGAGTGTCGCGTGGCCGCACCTACTTCAACCTTTGGGTGGTCTTCCTGATTTCCGGACTTTGGCACGGTGCTTCTTGGAACTTTGTCCTGTGGGGCGTTTTCCACGGCACGTTCCTGATTCTCGACCGGTTGTTTATGCTCGATATTTTGAAAAAGATGGGAAGAATCCCGTCAATTTTGCTCACGTTCCTGGTGGTGGTGCTCGGCTGGGTCGTCTTCCGCGCGGAAACGGTGGGCGACGCGTGGCATTTTTACCAGGCGTTGTTCGCGTTCCGTCAAGGGGCGACGGCCGTGGTTGCCCCGCAGTTCCTCCTTTTCTTGCTGCTGGCAGTGTTCTTCTCCTTTTCCCCCGTTTCCCGTCTCGGCGACCAATGTATGGGTGCACTCTATTCCGAAACGCATTCGAAAGGTGTCACTATTGCCCTTTTCACAGTGTCGATGCTGCTGTTTTTCCTCTCGGTCGGCAATCTCGCCGTCACGGATTTCAACCCGTTTATATATTTCCGATTCTGATGAAAAAGCCGTCGTACCATACTGTCCTGTTTGCCATTTTAATGGTTGCACTCTGCCTCCCCTTGGTTCAGCACTTCGGCCATGTGTTCAAATTCAAGGAGTTGGGCGGATACACAGCCCCTTTGGAGCCGGTCAAATGGAGTTGGCAGACGTGCCGGGACCAAAGTTGGCAGGATTACGAGCAAAAATTCCTCCAACAGAATTTCGGGTTCCGGAATTTGTATATCCGGGCATATAACCAGTTCTATTACAGTATTTTCCATCAAACGACGAATCAAAATATGGTGATAGGGAAGCATGGCGAGCTTTTCTTGAAACAATACACGGACGTGTTTACGGGAAAGACGCTGCGCGACCGCTACGGCACGGTAGACAGCGCGCGGGCGGCCATGCAAACGAACGTGTTGGAAACCCGTCGTATCGCGGACAGCCTTAAGAAGTATGGGACGGAACTTATCGTAGTGCTTGCCCCGTCGAAGCCGTTGATTTATCCGGAATATCTGCCGGAGGATATTCAACGGGAGCATGACCCTTTCTCCATACAGGAGGAATATGCGAAATTGTATGCGCAAGCCGGCATCGAACACATCAACTTTGTCCCTGTTTTTCGTCAGATGAAAGCAACGGAACCGTATCCTCTCTACACGAAATACGGCACACATTGGGCTTATTCCACTATTCCGTTCGTGGCGGACACGATTTTGCAGAAAATCGCGTCGGTCAAAGGTTACGCCATGCCGCATGCCGTTTGTGTGGACAGCAATGTCTCCGTCCGTTATTTTGGCAGCGACAAAGAGTTGGAAGAACAATTGAATTTGCTGTTTCCGTTGCGGCATGAACGGATTCCGACTCCGAAGTTCACGTTACAAGGCGAATCTAAATCCCAGAAACCCAATTTGTTAGTGATCGGCGACAGCTATTTCACCCAGCTCGAAAAGACGGATTTCGTGAAGGCTTTCCGTCATGTTGATTATTGGAAGTACAACGAAACGGCTTATTCTACACGTCCGAATTGTAGTGGAAATATCTCATACTTAAATCGTTATGAAATTTTGACGGAAGCGGATGTGGTTTTGGTGGTTTTCACGGACATGCACGCGTTCGACTACTTTTTCGGGTTTATCAAAACCGTTGACAGGACGTTGGAAGACGGTCCCGATTATGATCCTGAGAAGGCCATACTGGCTATCATAGAGCGGATCAAGGCAACGCCGGAGTGGTATGAAAAAGTGAAAGAGCAGGCGAAGGAGAAGGGAATAAGCCTTGAGCAGTGCCTGCGGGAAAATGCGCAGTGGGTCTTTGAACAGGATCGCAAGTAGCGAGTTTGCCCTCATTCGCCGGGCTGCGGTCCCCATTTCTTTATCCCCCAAATGGCCAGGCCTGTCCAAATGGCGGCGAAAGTCCAACCGCATAGGATGTCAAATGGGTAGTGCACGCCTACATAAATGCGACTGTAGCAGGTCAGCAGGGTGACTCCGAAGACGAAAAGCGCTAACAGCCAGCGCCTTCTGACTTTTGTTCGCAAGAAGTAGAAGAAAAGCAACGAGGAGGTCAGATAGTTGATGGCATGGTTCGACGGGCAGCTGTAACGGCCTCCGTAATAGTAAGTTCCGTCTTTTTTCTGAAGCAAATGCACCTGATGATCGCCATGATATTCAAAGTCGTGCGAAGGACGCAGCCGCTGGATGTTGGGTTTCAGCACCCGGGCGCCGATGGTATCCGCAAGCAATGCGACAACAGCGATAACAAGCAGAATCTTCCACGATTGTTTCCGGTAAAACCACACGACCAGTGCAGACAGAATCAGAAAGAATACAATACCGAACTGGGCACTGGTGATCACCCACATCACTTTGTCCCAAAAAGGCGAGTTATGGCTGTTGATGAATTGGAACAGGCTTTTGTCCCAGTCGAATGCGGAAGAGTGGAAAAGTTCGGTCATTTATGAATGGTTGTTGGTTGTTGGGGGTTAGTAGGTTAGAAGGTTAGTAGGTTAGTAGGTTAGAAGGTTAGTGGGTTAGAAGGTTAGAAGGTTAGAAGGTTAGAAGGTGAAGAAATAGTTCATCGTGAAATTCCAAATGGTGACGACGCCGATGGCGAATATTTTGGCGAGGTAGAAGTTGAGTTTCATTTTTCCATGGAGAAGATAGACTACCAAGTTGTTGATTCCCAAGCCGATAATGGAAATCAAAAAGAATTTTCCGTATTCGACGGGAATGTTCGTATTGGTGCTTTGGAAGGTCCAAAGTCGGTTCCAGAGGTAGTTGTTAGTGGCAGCGAGGATGAACCCGAGGGAGTTGGAGACGTACTTGTTCCAGCCGAATTTCTCCTTGCAGAGCCAAGTGACGCCGAAATCGACCACCATGCCCGAAAAACCGACCACGCAGAACTTCAAAAACTTGAGTATCAGTGTTTTGTCTAACATCTATTTGGGCGCTTTGATTTTTAAGGGCTTGCTGTTCGCTGAGCGGCACACAAGGTTGTCGAGGCAAACGATAAGGGGAGCGTTGGGAATGTACTGCACTTTGGTTGTCAATTTCACGCTTCCACCGGCTGGAATCACGATGCTGTCGGGGATAGGACAGGTTATGGCATGAGATCCGTTTTCAAGCGCATAAACAACATGCAGTGTGACAGGCAGTTCGGGATGCGCGAAAACGAACGGTTGATCGTAGGTGTTGTGCAAAGTCAGTTTCAGATTCAGGGAATCGTTGTGCAAAGCGTATTCGTCAATGTCTATTGTGATTCTGTTTGCTCCTTGGAAATTATTGATTTTCAGTAAATTAAACTCTGTGTTGCTGCAGTTGTAAATGTTTTCGGTTTTTTCTTCGGGGTAGGGGACTTTGTAATTTGCGGGTTCGAGCACATACACGGGTTTGCCTTGGTATTTCCTGTCGAATTGCCAGATGTCGAACTGTGTGCGGCGATTGTAAACCGAGCTCAGCGCGGTTGTCTCGTGGCCGGTGTGGAACCAATACACAGAGGGGATCTGGAACGAACTTGCGAACAGCACCGGAGTGTTGTCATCGCGGCAAATTTGGTCATAGAAAAACGGACAGCCCTCCAAAACCTCGTATTCCTCATCCCCGAGAATCGGGATGAATGGACGTGAAAAGAGCAAGATAGCCGAGATGGGGATCAGGGCGAAATTCACCCATTTGACCCATCGCTCGTTGCAAAGCTCGTCGAAAAGAAGGAGGATCATGGGCACCGTCGCGGCCATGGTCCAATGCGGTTCGGCGTGTCCTTTGCCGGTCATCGCCCAGAAGAACACGAGGAATCCGACGACCGTGAAACCGCATGCGCGCAGGAACGTGTCGCGCGTGTGGCGGTTTTTCCAGCAAAACCAAATCGCAAGGATCAGGCATACCGGGTTGCAGACTACCAGCTGGAGCGGGAGATATTCCAGCATGTATTGGATTTTGAAGGCCGTGTTCCGTTCCAGCAGATGGTACTGGAAACTCGGAAAATCGTGGTGGATTTGCCACAAAATATGGGGTAAGAACAGGACGAGCGCCAGGATGCCTGCGAAAATGATCTTCGGGTCTTTCAGGAGTCGCAGGTTGGAAAGGAGCACGAAGGCCACCACCAGAACCGCCATGTATTTGCTGTAAAGCATTGCGGCTATGGCGATTGCGAGAAAGATGGCGAGCTTCCAACTCGGTTTTTTGACATACTTCTTGTATAGCAGGAAGAAGAGCGCGGTGAAGAAGAGCATCGGGGCGTCCGGGGTGGTGATGAAGCCATAGAGGATGAATATCGGGATGGAAGACGCGATCGCGAAAAAGGTGATGACGGCGCGGTTGGTGGTGAGTTTCTCTTCAACGGTAATGCCTAATAGCAAGACTGTTGCGCCGTGTAAAAGGACGGTCAGAAACCGGATGGAGAGGTAGCCTTTGAAGAGGTGACTGCTTAAAAAGGTCATCAGGGCCACCATGGGCGGGTGGTCGTAGTAGCCCCAGTCGAGAAACTTGCCGTAAAGGGCGTAGTATGCCTCGTCGGCGTGCAGGGGTGTGACAATGGCCTGCAGCAGGTCCACTAACACCCAGATTGCCAATAAGATATAAAACAGTTTCTGCGGTTTCATAATGGTGGCAAAAATACATAAAAAAATGTAGAGACAATGTGCGTATCGTCTCCACATTTTTGAGGTCTCGTCCAGATTCGAACTGGAGTCAACGGTTTTGCAGACCGGTACCTAACCACTCGGCCACGAGACCTTGATTTTGACGCGGCAAAAATACACTTTTTTTTGATATGACCGACAGTGGCAGAAAAAAATTGTAGAGACGATGGCACATCGTCTCTACAAGGTAATCTGCGGGGAAACAAATGCTATTTCACCGGGTACGGCACCACGATGTCGTCGCAGTACTCGCAGCGGTAGGAGCGTTTCTCCTTGTCGACGAGGTGGAAGACGTGCGGGAAGTAGTGTTCCACGGAGGTGACGCAGCGCGGGTTCTTGCAGCGGATGATGTTCTCCACGCGGTCGGGCACTTCCAACTTCACCTTCTTGATGGTCTTCCCGTCCTCGATGATGTTCACCGTGGCGTTCGGGTCAATCAGCCCGAGGAAGTCGTAGTTGATGTCGATGACATTGTTGATTTTGATGATGTCTTTCTTTCCCATCTTCTCGCTGTAGGCGTTGCAGATGAGCGCGACATTATAATCGGCCTTGTCAAGGTTCAGGTAATTGAACACTTGGATTCCGTAGCCGGCGGTAATGTGGTCGATGACAATACCTTTTTCTATACTGGTGATTTCTAACATGGCGTTTCTTATTAAGGATGTTGTTTCTAATTCTTTTTTTGACTTGAGACTTAGGACTTGAGACTCAGGACTTGAACGTCTTACGTCTAATAAATGCCTAAAAGTTTCAGAATCAACGCCATACGGACATACATGCCGTTTTTGGCTTGCTGGAAATACTGGGCGCGAGGATCGTCGTCGACTTCGGTGCTGATTTCGTTGACGCGGGGCAGCGGGTGCAGGATGTAGGTGTCGGGGCGGGCGTAGGACATCTTCTCCTTGTCGAGGATGAAGCGGTCTTTCAGGCGGATATAGTCTTCCTCGTTGAAGAAGCGTTCGCGTTGGACGCGGGTCATGTAGAGGAAGTCGAGTTGGTTCATGTAGGGTTCCATTTGGTCGACCTCTTGGAAGGGGATGCCTTTCTTGCGGACCACCTCTTCGCGGATGTACTCAGGGACACGCAGTTCTTCGGGGGAGATGAAGATGAAGCGGACGCCCTCGTAGTTGCTGAGGAATTTGACGAGGGAGTGCACGGTGCGGCCGAACTTGAGGTCACCGCAGAAACCGTAGGTTTTGTTCTCCACATTGCCGCGCAACCGCTCGATGGTGAGAATGTCGGTGAGGGTTTGCGTGGGGTGCTGGTGACCGCCGTCGCCGGCCTTGATCAGCGGCATGTGGATGTAGTGGCTGGCCAGACGCGGGGCGCCCTCTTTGGGATGGCGCATGGCCGCGATGTCGGCGTAGCATTCCACGGTGCGCAGCGTGTCGGCGATGCTCTCGCCCTTCGCGGTGGAAGAGGACGCAGCCTCGGAGAAACCGATGACCTGTCCGCCCAAGCGCAGCATGGCCGTCTCGAAGCTCAGGCGCGTGCGTGTGCTCGGCTCATAAAAAAGAGTTGCCAGGATCTTGCCTTCGCAACTCTTACTGTACTTCGCCGGATCGGCGATGATCTGGTGTCCCAAATCGAAAATTTCGCGGAATTCCTCGCGCGTGAAATCGTTCGGGTCGATCAAACTTCTGTTTTTTAACATAATAAACCTCCTATATTTTTAATTATTAACAACTTCCACACTTCGCGACGGTTTTTTCCTCCCCTTAATTTACCAAATAAAAAACCAACGCAAAAATAGTATTTTTTTTATGATTGTACGTGCCGACATGAAAAAAAATGTGGGAGAAAGGTCGGATGACCGGAAAGCAGGCAACGGGAAAAATCGTATCTTTGCCGTTCACTAATAGAATTTCGAGATATGGATTGTTTTTTGGGTATTGATTTAGGCAGTTCTTCCGTAAAAGTCTCCATTTTGGACGGCGATACCGGGAATGTCATCGCGAAAGGGATGGCACCCGAAACGGAAGCCCCCATCCTCTCAGTTCGGAACGGTTGGGCGGAGCAGAATCCTGAAGATTGGTGGGCGTATCTGAAAACGGCGCTTCGGCAGGCGATGGCCTCCAGCAACGTCAAGGCGGAGGATGTCAAAGCCGTCGGCATCACCTATCAGATGCATGGGTTAGTGCTGGTTGACAAGGACTTGCGTGTACTTCGTCCCAGTATCATTTGGTGCGACAGTCGTGCCGTACCGTACGGGGAAAAGGCATTCGAGGATCTTGGTCGCGATTATTGCCTGACGCACTTGCTTAATTCGCCCGGCAACTTCACGGTCGCGAAGTTGGCGTGGGTGCGCGAGAACGAGCCCGTGGTTTTCGATACTATATATAAATATATGTTACCCGGCGATTATCTTGCCATGCGCATGACGGGCGAGGTGAGGACCACGGTGCCCGGACTTTCGGAGGGCATGTGCTGGGATTTTGTTGACAATAAATTGTCAGACAGGTTGTTATCGTATTTCGGTATTCCCAAGGAGATGGTTGCCGAAACGGTTTCCACGTTTGGCGAACAAGGTCGTGTTTCACGCTCCGCCGCTGAGGAATTGGGACTTTGCGCGGGTATCCCGATCAGTTATCGAGCCGGCGACCAGCCTAATAACGCCTTTTCCCTCAACGTGTTGAATCCCGGAGAGGTGGCGGCCACGGCAGGTACTTCTGGGGTCGTCTATGGCATCAGCGACAAGGTGAACACCGATCCGCACTCGCGCATCAACATGTTCGCGCATGTGAACCATTCTGCTGACAATCCACGGCTTGGCGTGATGCATTGCACTAACGGGGTGGGAATTATGAACGCTTGGATGAAGAGAACTGTCGCGTCGCATGTGTCGTATGAGCAGTTCAACGATATGGCGGCACAGGTCCCGATCGGTTCCGACGGGGTGACGATTTTGCCGTTCGGCAACGGGGCGGAGCGCATTTTAGAGAACCGTCAGCTGGACGCCTCCATTCACGGGGTCAACTTCAACAATCACAATGCCAGCACTTTGGCTCGTGCCGCCCAGGAAGGGGTGGCTTTCTCGTTCAAGTACGGGATGGACATCATGCAGGCCACGGGCATGGGCACGAAGGTGATTCGCGCCGGCCATGCCAATATGTTCCTCAGCCCTGTTTTCCGCACCACCTTATCCACGGTCGCCGATGCTGTCATCGAACTGTATGAGACGGATGGTTCCGTCGGGGCCGCCACGGGGGCTGCACTGGGTTGCGGCTATTATAGCACGCCCGGGGAGGCTTTCCTTTCGTTGCGTAAAATAAAAGTGGTGACCCCGGACAGGGACCACCACGATCAATATTTGGAAGCGTATTCTCGCTGGGAGCGTGTGCTGCGGCGGGAAGTCGGCGTTTAGTCAGCAAATCCGCGAAAAACGTCATCCACATCGTCTGTCATTTCGTAATAGGCTGTGGAGACAGTTTCTTCTACCATCACTTGGGTTTTGTTTTGGATTGCACCTTGTCTTTGTTCGCGTATGAAGGCCGGTTTTTCTACCAAATTGATGAAAACATCGTCATCGTCATAGCCTTTGGGTTGGGTTTCAAACGGTTGCGGTTCGCTTTTCCCCCAAATATCAGTTCCGATCTTAGGTGTTTCGAATGTGATTGGAGCTTGTTCGGGTTCGGGTTCGGTGGTGGCATTACCGAATGCGGCAAGCCAGAAATCTTTCAGCCCTGCGTTTTCAAGCTTCTTCAGCCATTCAGCGTTCCGCGCGATTACATCATCCGGGTCTTCGCCGCGTGCTTCCAGTTCCGCAATGGGGTCGGTGAGCATCAACGCCATTTCTTCCTTCTTCGCCGCAATTTCCTTTTGCGGGTCGACCCAGCTGAACCGCCTGCCAAAGAACTGGTGGCACGTGGCGGAAGCCAGCGTTTTCACGGAAATCAAATCGTTCACCAGGCAGGATTCCACGAAATGTTTGTACTGAATTGATTTCCAATTTTCAATGATGAACTTTTGCAGTTCACCGTATGTTTCGCGGTCTTCCAGTGCGGCTTCGCGAAGGGAAGAATAGTTCACGGATTCATAATCGCCGGATGCTTTGTTGTAGGAAAGGCCCAACGAATTGGCAATGGAACGCATTACGGCCTTCCAGAACGCCGCAAACTGCGAGTTCGGCGAACTGTTTTGAAGGAATTTGGCAGTGTAGCCGCGCGGTGCAATTGGAAAAATGCCCGGCTTGATTTCGCGCACAAATTCGCCCTGATCGTTCGCCTGCGCGTCCGTAATCACATCTTCCTGATTCCGGCCATCCCATTCCCAAACGCCCATGCAGCACGAAGCAATTTGCGCGTGCACCAGTTCGGCGTTCCGGTAATCGTCCAGCTGTTTCAAATTCAGCGCGGCCCCGGCCAGCATGGAAATGCCGCGATATTGTGCCGGAAATTCCTTCCGGTAAAGGTGAATCACTTCGGATGCGGGGATGCGGATGCGCGGGCCGCTGAAATACTGTTCGTTGATGGTTTCGCGCCAGTAATACGCAACTTCACGCCCCCACGCATCCAGTTCGATTCCCATGAAGATTTTGCCGCCGTTTTCGATTTCCTGCACCTGGTACAGCGGGTCGATTTGCAGGGAATCCAGCACTTCATAG
>CACXUB010000062.1 GCA_902770735.1 uncultured Bacteroidota bacterium
AACCCGTTATGGAAAGGTCGGAGTACTGATGATATATCCACACATCCCTGATGGCATCGCCGTAGATGATGCTTTGATCATTGCCGTAGATGATGTTTTGATTGAGAATGGTGATTTGAGTGATTTTCGGCAAAGGACGAACGTGGATGGAGATCGAATCGTAGGTGGTGTTGACGCAGGAGTCGGTCACGGTCCAGAGTTGCTTGCAGTGTCGCACCCCATTGTCAGAATCGCCCTGAGTTATCCTATACCCCCGAGGATGATAAAAATCAAAGCGGGAAGTGTCCATCGAGCTTAGGACACTGAAACTCTCCTGCAGTTTCGTGCAGTTGTCGTGCAGATTCGTAACCGTTATTTCGGCTGCGACACGGGCGACGGTGTTTCCGTAGTCGCCGTCGGGGTCAACGCACAGGGTCGTGTCTTTGGGAGCGACGGTAAAGGTGGGCCTTATCGTGTCTTGGATGAACTGCGCATGATAGAAGGTCGTCTGGTTGCTGGTGGCATCGGCCACCACGTAGGCGATGATCACCGTGTCGGCGCAGTGTTCGCCGGTTTTCAGCGTTTTCGACGAACTCACTAAGGTGACACCCTCGCCAGAACCGGCATCGCTGATACCAAAGAGGGTCTTCAATTCCCCAATGTCATGGATGACACGGATGCTGTCGCAGAGGCACTGGGTGCTTGCACCCCACAACGTGTCGTTGGTGGTCAATATCGGCTCATCTGCCATTACCGAGAAGTCATTGGCTTGCTGACGCTCGTTGTTTGCCGGTATCAGCTCCTTAAGGCTGGCAGCCGTAGACAGCACGTCGGTGTTGGATGGGAAGATGATGCCGTCATGGGCGAATGCGGCAAAATTCATGAGCATAAGCGATAACAACGTTGCGACGAAGAGCAGACTATTTCTCATCATATTTACAATATTTTACATTCAAAAAAAACAAAGCCGCAAAAGTATAAAAAATCGGGTTATGCGCTTTATTTTTTTACGTTTGCCATGTCAATTTAAAGGTTAGAAGGTTAGGAGGTTAGAAGGTTAGAAGGTTAGGAGGTTACTGCTAACTGCTAACTACTAACTGCTAACTACTAACTGCTAACTACTAACTGCTAACTACTAACTGCTAACTACTAACTGCTAACTACTAACTACTAACTACTAACTGCTAACTACAAGACTGTGATGGTGCCGCGTCTCGTCACCTGTTTGCCTGTCGGGGGCATATAGCGCATCAGATAGACATAGACCCCGTTCTCCACCGGCTTCCCGTTGACGGTGCCGTCCCACTCGAAGTTCACATCCGTGGTGGCGAAGATGATCTCGCCCCAACGGTCGTAAATCAGGATCTCGAAGTCGGAAATCTCGGACCTGACCAATTCCGGTATGGACAGATAATCGTTCACGCCGTCGGCTTTGGTCGGGGTGATGGCGTTGGGAAGATAAACCACGAACTCGCAGTTGTCGATGGTGTAGTGCGCGCGGCCGTCGCAGAACTTGTTGCTGGCCGTCACCGAATAGGTGTCCGGATCCTCCACGGAGATGGACTGCATGGTGTCGCCGGTGCTCCACACGAAATGCTCGAAATCGCTCACTGCCTCCAGCACCGTCTCGTGCGTGGAACAGAAATCCGGATTGTGGGAGACGATATACACCGACGGATTGATGATCTCCAGATGCAGCGTGACAGTACTGTCGCAGCCGTCGGGAGCCGTGAAATGCTGTTCGTAATCACCTGACGCAGAGTACGTATGACCATTCCAGACATATTGCACGCAAGCGGTGTCGCTGAACTCCGAACGGTAGCCTTTGGAGACTAATGTCACCAGGGCGGTGTCGCAGTTGCCGGCGCAGCAGATGCGGTACAGCAACGTGTCCACGCCCACGAACGCGGGGTCGAACTGGAATTGGAAGATGTCGTTGTTGGCCCCCATGACGGCAACTTGCGCGTGCGTGGGGTAACGGATGATTTCGGGCTGCACGTTGCCGTCCTGGTTGCAGAACGCATCGATGGTGTCATTGTCCAACGGATGCAGGGTCTCGGTCGCGCCGATGCAGGTGACGATGGAGTCAGGCAGCGCGTAGAGGGGCACGAGCACCTCCACGGTCACGGAGTCCGTGCAGGTGTACATCGGCGAGAAGCTGATGTCGTCGAGCGCGAAGTCGTTGCCGCTGCCGACGGTGTTCTGGTTGAGGATACGGATGGTGGCGGTGGTGGAAGTCCCGCTGTTCCAGATCTGGTAAAACTGCTGCCACTGCGCCGTGGCGGTGGGCGCGGTGAAGATGTTGCCGATGGTCTGGCCGTTGATGCTGAACTGCAGACGCGCCAATTCCGACGTCGAAGAAGTGGAGCCCTGCGCGAGACTGGCCACCCACGTGATGAAAATATGGTCGGTGTTGGGCTGCACGTTGATGACCTGCTGCCACACCGTGGTGTTGGCCGTGCCCGCGCCGTTCACGTACATGCACTTGCCCATGCCGTTGCCGTAGGTGTGGTCAAGACACGGATAGGTGCCGAAATTGGTGTGCACGTTGGAGGAGTTGGTGTTGATGGTGTACGTGCCTTCCTGCCCGATAATCCCCCACGTGTTGGAGTTGGTGGTGTAGTAGCTGTAACCGCTCGTGAACCCCGTGTTGCCGCTCTCAAAACTGCCGTTGGTGACTATATTGCCGTAAATGTAACGTCCTGTGATATAATAGGTTGTCGTCTCCGTCGGGGAAACAACCTGGTTGCTGTCGTGCGGGTTGGCGAACGCCGTCTCCGGCATCCAGGTGTACTCGAACAGGTTGTGCGCGTGCAACGGCACCGACTGGCCGACGAAAATGGTGGTGTCCTGCGTGAGAAGGACCGTCTCGCAGTGGTCGGTCTGCGCGGCAACCACGAGCGAAACCGCCGTCAAAAGGCACAAAAGGGCATATTTCCGGAACATAGTGGAGAGACTTCTAAAAACGGTGCAAAGATAATGTTTTTTTTTCATCGGGCAAAGCGAATAATTTTGTATTTTTGCAGGTTTTAATTGATGTTACTTATGAAACGTAAATTTTGGTTTTTCGTATGGCTAAGTTTCGGATTGCTGCTGCTTTCCTGCCATAACGGACAAAAAGACACCCCGGAGGCCGCCACCGAAGCCTTCGCAAAGGCATTCTACACGGCGGATTTCACCCACCAGTACCAGTATTCGGGCAAAAAGTCGCATGTGATCATCAAAAACGCGCAGAACGGCATGAAGTCGAACCCCGCCCACCTCGAAGAGATGAAGAACAACAAGGTGGAGTTCGTGAGCACCTCCGTGGACGACCTGACCGACTCCACCGCCACCTGCACCTGCAAGGTCATCCTCAACGACCAACCCCGCCAGGACACCTGGAACCTCATCAAAGAAGAAGACAAATGGAAAGTCACCCTCGTCATGCCCTAAACCCTAACCTTTTAACCTTCTAACCTTCTAACCTTCTAACCATTAACCTTTAACCCTTAACCTTTAACCATTTACAGTAATGAATTTCGTAGAAGAATTGAGATGGCGCGGCATGTTGCACGACATCATGCCCGGAACCGAAGAGTTGTTTAACAAAGAAGTCTGCTCCGTCTATCTGGGCATCGACCCCACGGCGGATTCCCTGCATATCGGCCATTTGGTGGGCATCATGATGCTCTCGCACCTGCAGCGTTGCGGGCACCGGCCCATCGCCCTGCTCGGCGGCGCCACCGGCATGATCGGTGACCCCTCCGGCAAAAGCCAAGAGCGCAACCTGCTGGATGAAGCCACGTTGCGCCACAACCAAGAGTGCATCAAGAAGCAGCTGAGCAAGTTCCTCGACTTCGACAGCAAGGAACCCAACGCCGCCCTGCTGGTCAACAATTACGACTGGATGAGCAAGTTCTCCTTCTTGGAGTTCATCCGCGACGTCGGCAAACACCTGACCGTCAACTACATGATGGCCAAGGACTCCGTAAAGAAGCGTTTCAACGGCGAAGGCGACGGCATGTCGTTCACCGAATTTTCCTACCAGCTCGTGCAAGGCTACGACTTCCTGCATCTCTACCAGACGCAGAACTGCAAGGTGCAGATGGGCGGCTCCGACCAGTGGGGCAACATCACGACCGGCACGGAGCTCATCCGCCGCATGCTCAACGGCGAGGCATACGCGCTCACCTGTCCGCTCATCACCAAGGCCGACGGCGGCAAGTTCGGCAAGACCGAGAAGGGCAACGTCTGGCTCGACCCCGCCCGCACCTCCCCGTACGCCTTCTACCAATTCTGGCTCAACTGCTCCGACGACGACAGCAAGCGTTACATCCGCATCTTCACCCACTTCACGAAGGAGGAGATCGAGGAGATGGAGCGCCAGCACGACGCCGAACCGCACTTGCGCATCCTCCAGAAGGCCCTTGCCAAGGACCTCACCGTGCGCGTGCATTCGCAGGAGGACTACGACGCGGCCGTCAACGCCTCCGAAATCCTCTTCGGCAAAGGCACCGCCGAGAACCTCGCCGCCCTCTCCGAAGAGATGTTCCTCTCCGTCTTTGAAGGCGTCCCGCAGTTCGAGGTCCCGATGACCGTCCTCGACGAAACCTGCGGCGTGGTCGATTTCCTCGCCAAACACACCCAAGTCTTCAACTCCAACGGCGAAGCCCGCCGCATGCTCAAAGACAACGGCGTCGCCATCAACAAGACCAAGGTGAAAGAGGACAAAACCGTCACCAAAGACGACCTCCTCAACGGCAAATATGTCCTCGTCCAGAAAGGCAAAAAGAACTACTACATCGTAAAGTTCGTGTAATTCGGCTATTGGCTGTTAGCTGTTGGCTGTTAGTTTTTCACTGGCGAGAGACATGAAACCTTAGACTATGACTTAGACTATGACTATGATGACTTAGACTTAGACTTAGACTTAGACTATGACTATGACTTTCGCGAACACTGTTGCCTAACCTTCTAACCTTCTAACCTTCTAACCTTCTAACCTTTAACCTTTAACATTTAACCACTACAATGGGCTATATATCCTTAATCCTCCTCATCCTCCTCGGCATCGTCCTGATGATCCTGGATTTCCTCGTCATTCCCGGCGGGGTGGTGGCTATCATCGGTGTGCTGTGCATGATCGGCGGCGTGGTCACCGCGTTCGTGCAATTCGGCGCCACGGTGGGATTCCTCACCTTGGTGCTCACCGCCATCCTCACCATCGTCTTCTTCTGGCTCATGATGCGGTCGAAGACATGGCGGAGGCTGCAACTTAAAACAAAGATAGACAGCAAGATGAACGAAGTTGACGAATCAAGGCTGACGGTCGGGACCGAGGGCGTGGCCATCTCCCGTCTCGCCCCGACAGGCACGGGCCTGTTCGGCGACATGGAGGTCGAAGTGGTCTCCCTGCAGGGCTTCATCGACGAGAACACGCCCATCGTCATCCACAAAATCGAGGGAAGCAAAGTTATTGTTGAAATTTCTCATCAAAATTAATACATTATGCCTCAAACAATTATCACCATTGTGATCGTATTGGCGCTCGTCATCCTCTTCTTCTGGATGGTGCCGTTGCGTCTGTGGTTCATCGCCATCCTGAACGGCGTCCACGTCTCCCTCATCCAGCTCATCCTGATGCGCTGGCGTCGCGTTCCGCCGGATATGATTGTCAACTCGATGATCACGGCTTCGAAAGCGGGCATCGACATCAGCCGCGACCAACTGGAAGCCCACTACCTTGCGGGCGGCCACGTGAAACCGGTCGTCAACGCGCTGATTTCCGCCGACAAAGCCAACATCACGCTCGATTTCAAGGCGGCCACCGCCATCGACCTGGCCGGCCGTAACGTGCTGGAAGCCATCCAGACATCCGTGAACCCGAAGGTCATCAACACGCCTCCCGTGGCAGCTGTCGCCAAAGACGGCATCCAGCTCATCGCCAAGGCGCGAGTGACCGTGCGCACGAACATCCGCCAGCTGGTGGGTGGTGCCGGCGAAGAGACCATCATCGCCCGTGTGGGTGAAGGCATCGTTTCCGCCATCGGTTCCGCCGACACGCACAAGTCGGTGCTTGAGAACCCGGATTCCATCTCCAAACTCGTGCTGACCAAGGGTTTGGACTCCGGCACCGCGTTCGAAATCCTCTCCATCGACATCGCGGACGTGGATGTGGGTAAGAACATCGGCGCCATGTTGCAGATGGACCAGGCCAATGCCGACAAGAACATCGCGCAGGCCAAGGCCGAGGAGCGTCGCGCCATGGCTGTGGCCCAGGAGCAGGAGATGAAGGCCAAGGCCCAGGAGGCCCGCGCCCAAGTCATCCTCGCCGAAGCCGAAGTCCCGAGAGCCCTCGCCGACGCCTTCCGCAGCGGCAACCTCGGCGTGATGGACTACTACAAGCTCGAAAACATCAAGGCCGACACCTCCATGCGCGACGGTATCAGCAAGATGGGACAGGGCAACCAAACTCCTTCGAAAAAATAAGTAAGGATGAACGCAAAATCCATCCTTGTTTGCATCATTTTGAGCATAACCGCTTGGGGTTATGCTCAAAATGTTTCTGCACCGAAGCATCGCTACAGCTACCGGACGGTCTGCCTCGACTCCACGTACGACTCGAAGACCGACCCCAAGCTGGCCAAATACGTGGCCAAGAAACGGGCGCAGCTGGAGAAAAGGATGCAGGTGGTGGTCGCGCAATCCGACGCCGAGTTGGAGTCCTACGCACCCGAAAGCCCGCTCTCCAACTTCCTGACAGACATTTTGTTAAACGAGTCTTCCAAGTACGCCAAAGACACGACATTCGCCAACCTCGACCTCTCGATGCTCAACTTCGGGGGCATCCGCGCCTCCATGCCCAAAGGCGATGTGACGGTCGGGGATCTCTACCGCATCACCCCGTTTGACAATTACCTCACCTTCATTGTATTGAAAGGCAGCGAGCTAGAGAAAGCCTTGGATCGCTTTACCGACAAGTACAACGCCCCGTATTCCGGTGCAGTCATCATTTACGGGGGCGGTCAGAAAGAATGGGAGCCGTTGGCTATTTTTGTTCAAGGTTTGCCCATCGACGAAAACCGTCTCTACAAACTTGTCACGCTGAACTTCATTGCCGACGGCGGTGACCATCTGTTGGAAGGCATTCAGTTCGAGCGAATTGAATACACCACGGTGACTTTCCGCGATTTCCTCGTTGCCGAATTGAAGGCGATGACGGCGCGAGGCGAAAAAGTGGAAGGAAAGGAAGACAGAAGGGCCTGGTTCGGGCAACTTGAGGAAGAGATTAAGACTGACGAATGAATTGCAATGCAAGGAACATCTTCCGAATAAAAAGACTATTTTTGCCGCCGATTCAGCTATTCGCTGTTAGCTATTGGCTTTTAGCCTTTAGCCAACGGCCAATAGCCAAAAGCTAACAGCCAAAAGCCAAAATTATGATAACCTTTTGTATCGCATTAGTATTGCTCATCCTCGGATACCTTTTCTACGGTCGTTTCGTGGACCGGGTGTTCGGTGTTGACGAGAAGCGGCCGACGCCGGCGCAGACGATGGCCGACGGGGTCGATTACGTTCCGATGAAGCCGTGGAAGCTTTTCCTCATCCAGTTCCTGAACATCGCGGGGGTGGGTCCGATCTGCGGCGCCATCATGGGGGCACAGTTCGGCACGGCCGCCTACCTGTGGATTGTCTTCGGGTGCATCTTCGGCGGCGCGGTCCACGACTACCTGTCGGGCATGATTTCCCTGCGCGACAACGGCTGCAGTCTGCCCGAGACGCACGGCAAATACCTCGGCAACGGCGTGAAACAGTTCATGCGCGGTTTCATGGTGCTGCTGATGGTGCTCGTCGGGGTGGTCTTCGTGAACACGCCCGCGCAGCTGCTGCAGTCGCAGTTCACCCCCAACACGAGCGTTTACGTCTGGGTGGTCATCATCCTGGCTTACTACCTGATAGCCACCTTGTTGCCCATCGACAAGGTCATCGGCAGGATCTATCCTATATTCGGTTTCCTGCTGATGGGCATGGCCGTGGCCATCGTGGTGGCGTTCGCCATCTACCAGCCCGAAATCCCCGAAATCTGGAGCGGCCTGCAGAACCGTCATCCGCAGGCGGCCGCCAACCCCATATTCCCGATGATGTTCATCAGCATCGCGTGCGGCGCGGTGTCGGGATTCCACGCCACGCAATCGACCTTGGTGGCGCGGTGCATGACCAATGAGAAACAGGGGCGCCACATCTTCTACGGCGCGATGATTGTGGAGGGCATCGTGGCTTTGATCTGGGCGGCTGCGGCGGCCTACTTCTACCATTCCGACGCGGCGTTGCAGGCCAAGAGCGGTCCCGCCATGGTGGGCCATATCGCCAACACGTGGTTCCCGGCCGCCATCGCCGTCATCACCATCCTCGGCGTCATCAGCGCGGCGGTCACCTCCGGCGACACCGCCCTGCGCTCCGCCCGCCTCATCGTGGCCGACTTCATGCATCTGGAACAGAAGAGCATCTCGAAACGCCTCTGGATCGCCATCCCGCTGTTCGCGGTCACCGGCGGACTGTTGGTGTTCAGCCTCGCCGCGCCCTCCGGCTTCCAGGTCATCTGGCAATATTTCTCGTGGGCCAACCAGCTGCTGGCCGCCTTCACGCTGTGGGCCGTCACCGTCTATCTGCGCCGCAACAAGACGTTGCCCTACTACTGGATGGCGCTCATCCCGGCACTCTTCATGACGATGGTCACGGTGAGTTTCGTGTTCGTCTCGCCCACGTTCCTCGGCGCATTCCTCCCGCGCACGTTGGGCTACTGCCTCGCCGCAGTCGTCACGGCGGGATGTTTGGCCTGGTTCTTCCACAAGGAGCCGAAAGCCAAGACCCTCGGTTAAAACGCCGACAAAAGGGCACAAAAAAAGCGTCAGAGCCGGATGCCGCGAAAGCGGAGCCGTCCCTGACGCTTTTGCATTCCGGAGGATTAGTATTCCATCATCGGTTCCATCTCCTTGGCCTGGTCGATCATCTTCTGGAGCTCGGTGGCGGTGGGGACGCGGCCCACGAGATGTTTCTGCTCGTTGATTTCGGTCATCTTGGCGAACAGGTTCTCGGCCACGCGATGGCGGAACTCCTTGACGGTGTCCACGCCGGCGGCTTCCAAGAGTTCGGAGAATTGCGGTCCGACGCCGTTGATGCGCATCAGGTCGGCATGGTTAGCCCACGTGAGGATCAGTTTCGGGGAGATGCCCGTCTTCTCGGCCAGTTCGGCACGGCCGGCAGGCTTCTTCGCGACCTCCAGCAGTTCCTCAACCGTGTTGATGTTGGCTTCCGTTAACTTTCCGGCATAGACTTCGCCGATGCCTTCCACGTCAATAATCTTGTAACTCATAATCTTGAAATTTTAAGGGTTTGAAACGGCAAAGATAACATTTTTCACAACGTCACGCAAAAAAATGTATTTTCGCGGCGATTTTTTTTTAGTGATTAGTGATTAGTGATTAGTGATTAGTGAGCAGTGAGCAATGAACAGTGAGCAGGAAATGGTAATATTTTTTAAAACATATTCCTTAAGCAGCCCCGAAGGGGCAAGACGCGCGAAGCGCTAATAACCCCACACAAGGCGAAGCCGCAGTGTGGGGCCCTAAACTCTAAACCTCTAACCCTCTAACCCTCTAACCCTCTAACCTTTTAACCTTTAACTTCAAACCGATATGCGAGCAATCATCAACCCCTGGGTGGGGAACACAAACGGATACAACTGCTTCGGGTGCTGCCCTGACAACCCGAGGGGCGTGCACATGCGCTTTTACTGGGACGGGGAGCAGGTCGTCTCCGTCTGGAGGGCGAACCCGAATTTCGTGAGCTGGATCGACACGCTGCACGGCGGCATCCAGGCCACTTTGTTGGACGAGATCTGCGGGTGGGTGGTTTTCTACCAGCTGCAGACCTCCGGCGTGACGGCCAAGATGGAGATGCGCTACCGCAAGCCGGTGAGCACGAAGTGGGCGTACATCCGGCTGAACGCCCGGCTGGTGGAGCAGCGGCACTCCGTCGCGGTGGTGCACGGCGAGATCCTCAACCCCGACGGCGAATGCTGCGCCGAGTGCACCTGCACGTACTTCGTCTATGCGGGCGACAAGGCCATCGAGATGGGTTACATGCCCGCCACCCTCGACGACGCCGAGGTCACCCTGGAGGACGTGGAGGTCTCCCTTTCCGACGCGGTGGCGCTGCTGGGGAGATAGTCCCCTTCCCCTGCCCTCCTGCTGAAGGAAAACGGGCGGCTCAAGCCATCCCGCGTTTTAACACTTATTAGTATATGTGAGATATTGGTATTCAATGTCTTACATACACTATTTTGTCGCCTTTTTCTTGCGTGTTAACATTTTTTAACAAAATTATTTCTCTGATTATAAAGCACTTAATTATAAAAAGTGTTTATTTTTGAATATCGAATCATGAATTTTGTATTTTTGCCGCCGAGTTTTTTTCAATTATGAATTATGAATTATGAATTATGAATTATGAATTAGTGATTAGTGATTTGTGATTAGTGAATTCAGAATTCAAAATTAAGAATTAAGAATTAAGAGTAACGAGTGGTTAGAGTAATAACAAAAATCAATGTATAAATGAAGAGAAATGTTACATTTTTAATCGTCCTGCTGCTGATGGCGGCGGGCGTGATGAAAGGACAAGGGGTTTACCAATTGCCTAATTCCGATTTCGAGAACTGGAACAACGCCCTGCCTGACAATTGGCACTCATTATCCGATGCCGATGGAAGCCTGTCTGGCACTGCGGCGGCGGCAGGAAACACAACTCCAAACAAAGTAACTGGATATCAAAACACCGGCAATGCAATTCAAATCTACGCAGGGGAAGTTGATTTATGGGTAAAAAAAATAATCGCAAACGGGTCTGTCACCTGCGGTCGCACTCACGTCGGTAGTTCAACAGCTGGAAGTTCCAACAACTACAACTACGACCCTTCCGGTTATCGTTGGGAATTTCATGGTCGCCCCGACTCCATCTGTTTTCGCGCAAAAAAGGTGTCCTTAGCCGGAAACGCATACTTTAAAGTATATATTCACGACAATGCCACTTTTTATGATCGGGCAAACAACTCAAACAGTGGATCCGGCACCTGTTACGGATCCCTATTGTACGAATTCAACCCCGGCACGAACTGGACAAGATGCGGCGGAAAAATCGAATGGACTAATACCACAACCACTCCATCCCTTATTTTGGCCTCCTTCTCCACCAACAAGGCAGCCGGTTCCGGCAGTAAGAACGACAAAGTGACCATTGACCACCTTCGTTGCATTTATGACAAAGGACTGAAAACTTTGACTATCGGGTCTTCTTCTTACTCCCGGACATCCGGATATAACAGCAATAGCCCCCTCTATCTCATGAATCAAATGGAACAGACAAAGCACGAAGAGTTGTCGACAAACAATGCCAACAGCGGGAGCTACGAATATCTATACCCCTCCTATGTTAATGCCAACGACATTCCTAACGTTTCCTATACCAAGCAATCCGATTTAGCGACAGCAGGAGCCGTCACACAGGCCAATGCTAACAACAATTACACTGCTTCATTCACGGTCAGTCACACGGATGGTTCCACATTCGAGTACAAAATCAAATTCAATGTTGTTTCGGCATGCGAGCCGACCACCGGCATTGAAGAGGTGACGGCCTGTGGCAGCTACACCTGGCACGGTACCACTTACACCGCGAGTACCGATGAGCCAACCTACACCTTGCAAAATGCGGCGGGCTGCGACTCCATCGTGACGTTGCACTTGACCATCAACAACCCGACCCACACTGCCGTCACCAAGAATGCTTGCGGCAGCTATACTTGGAACGGCACCACCTACAACGAGTCCGGCAACTACACCTACAGTCACACGGATGCCAACGGCTGTACGCAGGTTGACACGTTGCACTTGACCATC
>CACXUB010000063.1 GCA_902770735.1 uncultured Bacteroidota bacterium
GGCGATCATCCCTGCATCGTCACAAATTGACACCGAGTTCTGGTGTTCTGTGCCGCACGTCGTTGCCGACTCGTGCCAAATTAACGTCTGGCTCAACACGGCCCGCATGGGCACGACTGACATCCCCGAAATCCGGTTCCCGGCGATGAACAACCAGTTGTTCTTCACCACCGACCCGTGGATGTTCCAATATACCGACGGACATACCCATATCGGCTACGGTATCTCCTGCGATGACAGTGTCGGCATGTTTCCCGAGGACATCTCCTATTATCCAAACACCATCACCCCGTTCGATTCCATCTCCAACAACGGTTTCTTCACGCACACGGACCATGTCATACAGGCCCATTTAGCGGTGACCGCACGCAACAGCGAGACCACATCCCTGAAAGGACAGAAAGCTCTGGGCAAACGCTTCCTTATACCGTGGCAATGTCTGTTTCCCAACTCGCCGGATTTCCCCGAGGCCCGCAACAGTGCGCAGGTAATTGCCACGGAAGACGGGACCACGGCAACCATCATCCCCTCGGTTGATTTATATGGCGGACATCCTGCGGGCGTGCCGTTCAACGTGCAGCTTAACCGTGGACAGGTCTATTGTTTCGCTGCCGCCTCCCAGTCAGCGGAAGGGCATCTCGGCGGAAGCGAAATCCACAGCGACAAACCCGTGGTCGTGGAGGTCGCCGACAATGCCGTCACTCCCGACGGCACACAAGCCGACATGTTGTTAGAGCAGCTTCTGCCGGAAGAATACGCCGACCGCGAATACATCGTGATTCCCGCGCCGGCAGCTGCCTTGTTTGCCACCACCGCCCCTTTGGAAGAATATGCTTTCATTTACGCCATTGAGAACAACACCGAAATCGAGATTCTGCACGGGAACCAGACGCAAACCGTATCTTTGAACCGTGGCGACTGCCACACGTTTGTGTTCCCCAACCGTACGCCCGCCCACATTCGCTCCGACAAGCCCTTTTTTGTCTTCCAAGTCAGCGGGTTTGGCGGCAACCTGTGCGGCTCGCTGCTTTCACCTTGGCAATGCCGTGGCATTGACGATTTGGAATACAAAGTCATGCACAAAGCATACGGGGACAACACCCCGCTCAGAAAACATTTGATATTCACCTTTATCTGTGAGGATAATGCCCGTAACGGTTTTACGACCCACCTCTACCACATCGACAACTGGGAGAGACCTCGGTGCATCACTTTCACGCTGGATCCTTCCAGCTGGTCCATGATTCCAGGGACAAATCTATGGTATTGTGTCAAGGATATCACGAGTAACAGCGTTTACAATGACATCTGGAAATGCATCCATGTCACCAATGACGACGGGCCGTTCCAAGCCACTGTCATGGAATACGACATGCCCACCTTATACACTGTAAAAGGGACATCCGCCGTGCACTATGCGGACTTCGACATCGCATGCAAGCTTCATTTCGACACCATCGCCATGCAAAGCGAATATTGCGAGGGCGAGGATATCCTGTTTGCATTCGACACCGCCAAAATCACGGGTCTGCAACTTTTCGCCCCCGACCACACCCCAATAACTGGCTTTTTATTGAGCAATGTAACCATTAGCCAGTCGGGTTATTATTATGCCATGGGCTATGATGCCAGCGGCTGTCGTGCGGAGCCATTCACCGACTCCATCTTCATCAACATCACACCGTCCGTCACCGTCCACATTGAGGATTCCGTATGCGCCGGGCAACCCTACACTGGATTCGGATTCCACTACTCTGCTGATCTGTTGGCAGAATCCGGCACCCTGATTGACACCTTGACCGTCACGGCCACAGAGGGCTGCGACAGCATCCTCATCCTGCACCTGAACGTGCAGCAGACCTCTGTGGAGATTGTATCTTCCGACGGTGACTTCTGTGATAAGGGCGAGTTGGCGCTGACCGCCGTTTCCCCTGCCGACGACTATTTATGGAATACGGGAGAGACCACCCCTGTCATCATCGCCAACCAAACCGGTCGTTATAGCGTAACGGTTACCGATGGGGATTGCGAAGCATCCGCATACGTGGACATGCCTGCCTGCGACTTCCAGTTGTTTCTACCCAATGCCATCACGCCTTACAACGCGGACGGGCTGAATGATTACTTCAGTATTCCCGAATCCATTCAACGAAATATAACGATCTTCAGCATTGAAATATACAACCGCGGGGGAACGCTCGTTTTCAAGTCTGACCGTCCGGATTTCCGCTGGTACGGCGAAGCCGTTTGCATCCCCGGCGTTTATATCTATTTCATCCATTTGAAAACCAAAGACTACCGTATTCTCGACTTAAAAGGTCAAATCACGGTGTTATAGAACGTGTAGAGACGCAAAAAAAGCAGATCGTCCCATCCGGAACGACCTGCTTCTTTTTGGAGTAACGACCTCCGTTATTCTTAATTCTTTATTCTTAATTCTTAATTCTTAATTCTGAATTCTGAATTGAAAAATCACCCTGCGACCGCCGTGGCCAGATTGTGGAACACCAAATTGTTCATCAGCACGTAGCAGCCCGCGCCGGCGAGATAGCCGAGCAAAGCGTAAGGAGTGATGTGCTTCAGATACCAGATGAAGTCGATCTTCTCCATACCCATCACGGCCACACCGGCGGCGGAACCGATGATGAGGAGGCTGCCGCCCGTTCCGGCGCAGTAGGCCAGGAAAATCCAGAACATGTGGTCCATCGGGAAACTGTACATGCCCATGGCACCGGCCACCAACGGCACATTGTCGATGATGGACGACAACACACCGATCACCGTGTCGATGAGGTAGTAGTTGCCGTTGAACGCGCCATCGAGGCTGCCCGCGAGCAGGGAGAGGTGACCCGCACTCTGCAGACCCGCGACGGCCAGCAAAATGCCAAGGAAGAAGAGGATGCTCGGCAGGTCAATGCGCGTGAGCACGCCCGCAATCGTGAACTTGCGGCCTTCGTCCTGGTTGGTCTTGTGCAGGATTTCGGTCGTGATCCAAAGGATGGAAAGACCGAGCATGATGCCCATATAGGGTTTCAGATGGGTCAGAATCTTGAAAACGGGAACGAACACCAACGCGGCCACACCCATGAAGAAGATGAGGTTACGCTGCCAGGTAGGCACACCCTCGCTCTTGTTGTCTTTCGGACGTTTCGAGGCGTCGATTTCGCCCTTCTCCACAAAGGAAACCACAATCAACGGGATGATCATGGAAATCAAGCTCGGGATGAAGCATTCGAGGATGACGCTGCCGGTGGAGACCTTGCCCGCGATCCAGAGCATGATGGTGGTCACGTCGCCGATAGGACTCCAGGCACCGCCCGCGTTGGCCGCCAGAATCACCATGCCGCCGAAGAACCAACGGTCGTGCTGGTCGGGCAAAAGCTTCCGCAACAACGCGACCATCACGATGGCGGTGGTCAGGTTGTCCAAAATGGCGGAGAAGAAGAAGGTGATGAAGCTCAGAATCCAGAGCAGCTTCACCTTGCTGGTGGTCTTGATGTTGTCGGTGATGATGTTGAATCCACCGTAAGTGTCGATGAGTTCCACCACGGTCATCGCGCCCATCAGGTAGAACAGGATCTCGGCGATGTCGCCCAAATGATGGATCAGCTCGTGCGTGGTGATGAAATCGATGAAGGGATGCACGGAATCAGGATTCGCATCCTTAAAAGCCTCGTAGGAGGCCCCGAAGTCGGCGAACTCGAAGATTTCCGGACCCGACAAGATGAAACAAGTCCAGATCAACACGCCAATCAGAAGCGCAAATGCCGTTTTGTTGATTTTCAACGGATGTTCAAGGGCTATGCATAGGTAGCCAATGACAAAAATGACAATCATCAAGTAAAACATAACGAAACGATTTTATTATTAACTAAAAGATACTCAATGATATACCAAGTGACATCGGGTAGATTTTCGGTCCCTTGTTGTCGGCGAACAGCGGGGTCGGAGAGAAACTATAGTAAACATTGACGAACTTCCAACCAATTCGGGCATATACGTCAATGTTGTATTTCATTTTGTTTTTGAAGAGCAGGTTCTTATACATCGCCGTGTCGGACGGCATGGCAGGATCCGAACCTTTGTATTTCTGTGAGATCTCGCAAATCAGACCTGCGCGGGCGCCCACGGAAAATTTGAATCCGTTGGGGTGGCGATAGCGGAACTCCAACGGGACATTCACATTCAAATAATTCATTTTCAAAAGGTTATAATGCACATCCTCGGGCATCAAATAGTATTTCATCTTGCCGCTGGTGGCATCGTAGCGGAGCAGCGCGTCGCTGAACTGGGTGTAGTAGCTCACGCCCACGCCAAGTCCCACAGCCACAGGTTTGTTCTTGATTTTGAAGTCCCAGATGGCGGACACGGTGAAACCCGGGTCGAACTTCATGTGGGTGACCTCAGTGGGCATATTCATCCAAAAAGTGTGGTAAATGTCCATGATCAAACGGTCGCGGAACACCACCTTTTTCTCTACAGTGTCCTTCGGGGATGTGTACGGGGTTTGGCTGGTCTGCGCGTTCAGCATGGTGAACACACACGCCAGCAACAAAATGACGGTCAAAAAGGGTCTTTTCATTTCACTCAAAATTCAAACTGCAAAGATACATTTTTTTCGGTTACGCAATCCTTCGCTAAAACATCCTGACCCACTCGCCACAGCGCGGTTCCGGGCACACAATAAAACCCGTCCCGTCGCGTTAAAGGGGTGAGGAAAAATCTTATACCAGAATGATTATCGGAAGTGTCACCCTTATCATATTAGCCATCTTCATCCTTATCATCGTGTTGTTGGCCATAACCGCACCCATCTACCTCCATCTCCCGCGATTCGGCAAATTCCCGTCGGGAGAGCGGCTGGAGCGTATCCGCCGGTCGCCGAACTATCGCGACGGACAGTTCCACGACCTCGTGCCAACCGAAATCATGACCTCGAAATCGTTCGGCAAGCTGCTCAAGACGTTCAACAAAATGGTTTTCGGGAAAAAATCCACCCTGAAACCGCCGTTTCCGCTCCCGATGGTGAAACGCGACCTCCAACACCTTGCGCCCGATGATGATTTCTACGTCTGGTTCGGCCACTCCTCCTACCTTCTGTCAATCCATGGGGTCACCGTCCTGGTGGATCCGGTATTCATCACCGCCTCGCCCGTCTCGTTCGTCAACAAACCGTTTCCGGGCACGGATTGCTATTCGCCCGAGGATATGCCGGAACAAATTGATTTTCTGGTTATTACACACGATCACTACGACCATCTCGACTGTGAAACGATTGAACGGATCAAAGGCCGTGTGAAACGAGTCGTCTGTCCCCTTGGGGTTGGGGAGCATCTCGAACGCTGGGGGCTCCTTCCCGAGCAACTCATCGAAATGGACTGGAATGAAAGTTTTACGATATCAGACTGGACCGTCCACTGCTTGCCGTCGCAGCATTTTTCGGGACGGTCGTTCCGGCGCAACAACACGCTATGGGCTTCCTTCCTGCTGGAATCCCCCCATGGAAAGTTCTTCCTCGGTTGCGACGGCGGCTATGGCCCGCATTTTCACGACATCGGCACCAAGCACCCGGACATCGATGTGGCCATTCTGGAAAACGGACAATACAACCAGCAATGGGCCGGCATCCATACGCTTCCCGAGCAGTTAGGTCTGGCTGTCAAGGACCTCGGCGCGAAACAGGTCATCACTGTCCACCACAGCAAATACGCCCTTTCGTTGCATCCGTGGGACGAGCCGCTTCACAACGAACTCGCCGCCCGCGACGAATACGGATTCAACCTGTTGGTGGCGGAATTAGGGGAAATCACTCGGTTACGCCATTAGACTCCAGTTCGGCCAGCGCCAACTCGGCGGCGCGTTGCTCGGCACCCTTCACGGAGTTGCTGACGGCTTCGGACAGGGGATTCCCGTCCATCGAGACGAAAGCGCGGAAAAGCTCGCAATGGGCATCCGGCTCCGGCACATGGGTGAACGTCACCTTGCGGTGGTGGTGCTGCGCCCAGATCAGCAGCCGGCTCTTGAAGTCCTTGTCCTCGCCCAAAACGCTGTCCATGTCGAGGTGGACCAGGAAGATGTGGTCGAGGAGGATATGGGCGGTGCGTTTATAGCCCTGGTCGCGGTAGATAGCCCCCACCACAGCCTCAAACGTGTTTCCCGGGATGTTCTTGGAATTGATGTTGCCGGCCGTCTCCACCATGTCGTGCAAGCCGAGTTTCATGGCCAGGTCGCCAAGGCTCTTGCGGTTCACCAGCTTGGAGCGCATCTGCGTGAGCGACCCTTCCGTCACGGTCGGGAATTTGTGGCAAAGGAAATCGGCGATGATGGCCCCCAACACGGCGTCGCCCAAAAACTCGAGCCGCTCGTTGTTTTCGCGGTGGCCCACCTGGGAGAGCCCGCTGACAGAACGGTGCATCAAAGCTGTTCGGTACAAATCGACATGACGCACCCGAAACCCGAAAATGTTTTTGAAATAAGTTCTGATCTGCCTGTCCGTCAACGACATAAATCACTCCTTGTATTTGACGTACAGCAAGGTGACATTATGGCCGCCGAAGCCGAAGGAGTTCGACATGGCCACGTTGACCTCGCGGGAGATGGCCCCGTTGGAGACAAAATTCCAGTTGGAGGGGATGCGAGGGTCAAGATGTTCGAGATTTATGGTAGGATGCACCAAACTGTCGCGCATCGAGCAGAGGATGGCCACGCTCTCGACGGCGGGACCGGCACCCAACAGATGCCCGATCATGGATTTGGTGGAATTGATGGCCAATTTAGGGGCGTGGTCTCCGAAAAGTTTCTCGATGGCGCGGCACTCCGAGAGGTCGCCCAGCTGCGTGGAGGTGCCGTGAGTGTTGATGTAGTCCACATCTTCCGGTTTCAAGTCGGCGCTGCGCAAGGCGTTCCGCATGGAAAGCATGGCGGCCTTCCCGTCCGGATCGGGAGCCACGATATTGAAGATGTCGGCGGTCATCCCCACACCGGTGACTTCCGCGTAGATGCGGGCGCCGCGGGCGCGGGCGTGCTCCTCGCTCTCGAGGACCAGCGTCGCCGCCCCCTCCCCCATCACAAAGCCGTCGCGGTTCTTGTCGAAAGGACGGCTGGCGTGCTCGGGGTCGTCGTTGCGGGTTGACAAAGCGCGCATGGAGTTGAAACCGCCCACCGCCAGCTCGATGATGGACGACTCCGTGCCGCCGGTGACCACCATGTCCGACTTGCCCAGCGCAATGGCGTAACAAGCGTCGCCAATGGCGTTCGCCGACGACGCGCAAGCGGAAGTGGTGATGTAATTCGGTCCGGTGAAACCGTATTTCAAGGCAATGCTGCCCGACACGGTGTTGGCCAGGACACGCAACAAGTGGTGCGCGCCGAACCTCGGGTTCCGGTCCTGCATCATGAACTGCTGCACCGCCTCCTCGGAAGAGGTCAGCCCGCCGATGCCGGTGCCGTAAACCACCCCGACACGCTCCTTGTCGATTTTTTCCAGGTCCACCCGCGCATCCGCGAGAGCCTCCTCAGTGGCCACAAGGGCGTACTGCGCACTGCGGTCCAGCTTCAGAAGTTCCTTCGTAGTGAAGTGCTCCTCAGGGACATAGCCCTTCAGCTGACAGGCGAACCGGGTCTTGAATTTCTCTGTGTTAAAATACGTAATGTGGCCGGCACCGGATCTGCCTTTCAAAAGGCCTTCCCAGTACTCAGCCACATTATTTCCTATTGGCGTTAAGGCGCCAATTCCTGTTACAACAACGCGTTTGAGGTTCATCACAAACGTATCTTGTAAACTAAAATATCTTATTTGGAAGCAAGAAGATTTTCGATATAGGCAACCGCGTCACCCACAGTTGTTATTTTGTCAACATCTTCTTCCGGAATCTTAATGCTGAAAGCATCCTCGAATTCCGTGATCAATTCGACCTGATCGAGGGAATCGGCTCCCAAATCAGCGGTGAAACTCTTTTCAGGAGTTACATCTGCCACATCGACACTCAATTTGACGGCGATGATGGACTGTACTTTTTGTAAAATTTCAGACATAATTTTTCAATTTTAAATCGGCGGCAAAAATACACTTTTTTTGATATGGCGCGATAAAAAAATGATTTCGGCTGTTAGCTGTTGGCTGTTGGCTGTTAGCTGTTGGCTGTTGGCGTTTCACTGGCGAGAGATGTGAAACCTTATTCAAGTTTCGCATGTTAAAAAAAAGGAGAAAAACAAGTGAGTGAAGAATGTCCCGGCCACAGCGGGCAGCTGCGGCCGAAGCACAATCCCCTTCTAAAATAGAAGGGGAATTCGCCCGCCCGGCACAGTGTGCCGTGGCCGGAAATAGTGCGCGAACGAGAGTGTTGACATCGCCAACAACAAGGCATTGGCAGCAAAAAGCTTTTTCTGAGATACTTATGATTGGAAATCAAACATGCGAAACTTGAAATCCTTAGACTATGACTTAGACTTAAACCTAGACTTAGACTAATGACTTAGACTTAGACTATGACTATGACTAATGACTTAGACTATGACTTTCGCGAGTACTATTCACTGCTAACTGCTAACTGCTAACTACTCACTGCTCACTGCTCAACTTCCCAACCTCCATCAACAGTTGCGGGTACGATTTCCGCAGGCAATCGGTATCGTTGAGGGCGCTCTTCTCGCCGAAAAGCAGGAAGGCCATGGCCAGGCGGTGGTCGTGAAGCGTGTCGAACGAGAGCGGCAAACTTGCAGGGACGCCCTTCCCGATGACACGCAAGGTGTTTCCGGAAGTCCCGATCTCGGCAAAGGGCGACAACTGCGTGCATAACGCCTGCAACCGGTCAGATTCCTTATAGCGCAGATTCCCCACATTCTCGAACGTGATGTCGGCAGGCAGCAGGCAAGCCAAAGCCGCCATGACCGGCACGGTGTCGAGGTTGTCACGCACATCCAGCACCAGCCCTGCCCTATTTTCCAAGGGCGCCGCTTGTATTTTCACACTTGAACCATCACTTGAAATAGAAACATTTAAATCGCTGAACCATCTGCAAATATTGGAATCTGGCTGCACAGACTCCAACGACAGCGGAGCGAGGGAAAAGGAGTATTCGGGATGCAGTCGGGCAAAGGCGAACCAGAACAGCGCGGCACTCCAGTCGCCGGATGCGCCGAGGGGGCCGTCGGGAGCCGAAACGCCGGGAACTCGAACGGGATAATCCCTCATACAGGCCAGCGTCATCCGCAAATACGACATGGACGGGATGTCCGTGGTGGTGAGGTGCAAAGTACGGAGATCCAAGAGCGGGGCCGCCAACACCAAGGCCGAAGCCATCTGGGAAGAAAGAGACGCATCGATCTCCAATTCACTGGCTTTCAGATGTTTCCCGTCGATACGCCAACCGTCGCACTCCCACTCCACCGCGGCGCCGATGGACTGCAAGGTTGAGACGAGCGGGGCTATCGGGCGTTGCAGCAGCCGCGGGGTGCCCGTGAGCCGCCAACGGCCGGGGGTGAGCGCGAGTAACGGCATAAGGAAACGGTACGCCGCGCCGCAGTCCTCCACATCGACAGTCACAGTCGCCGGCGCAAGCCCTTTTTGCGCGGCCGCAATCGTGCGCAATGCGCGGCACGTGACGCGCACATCATGGCAATCCGCACCGCATTCCGACGGAATTTCGCCCCGCAGCACGTAAGCCCTCACCATTTGCCGAATCCGAAGGCTCTTGTTATCAGGAAGTTGTATGTTACAAAGCACTCGTTTTTTTTAGGGGCAAAAGTAATTTTTTTTGCGTATTTTTGCCGCCGATTTCATTTTAACCAATAACCAATTACAGATGAACAACGGACAAATCGGACTGGGCGGTTTCAACATCTTGCCGAAAGGTGTCAAGAACCTGCTCATCATCAATACATTAATGTTTTTCGCCACGATTGTGTTCCTTCGTGCGAGAATCATCGACCTGAACACCTGGCTGGGACTTCACTATTTCACCGCGCCGCACTTTCGGGTGTGGCAATTCATCACCTACATGTTCATGCACGCGAACTTCATGCATCTGTTTTTCAACATGTTCGCGCTCTGGATGTTCGGGGCCGCGGTGGAAAACCAGTGGGGCACCAAGAAGTTCCTGATTTACTACCTGATCACCGGCATCGGGGCGGCCTTGACGCACTATGTGATCATGTTCGCGACCGGCGGTGTGGGCGACTCCCTGCTGATCGGCGCTTCCGGCGCGGTGTACGGCGTGCTGCTGGCCTTCGGGATGCTGTTTCCGAACAACCTCATCTACATCTACTTCCTCATACCCATCAAAGCGAAATGGTTTGTCATCATTTACGGTGCCATTGAACTGTGGTACGGCGTGACGGGCACCCCCGACGGCGTGGCGCATTTCGCCCACCTCGGCGGCATGATCTTCGGCATCATTCTCATCCTGCTTTGGCGCCGCAACAACCGCCAGAACCGGGAACAGACCTACTACCAGTTCAACGGGAGCGATTCCAGCGACAGACAGCAGTGGAGATGGCCATTCCAAAAACGGGAAAACACCACAACATCCAAAAAGTCAAAATATTACGTGTCGAGAGAAAGCGGCCGCCCGCTCAGCGATGAAGAATTCAACGCCCGCAAACAGGCCGAGAAAGAACTCATAGACAGCATTTTGGACAAAATCTCGAAAAGCGGCTACGATTCGCTGACCGCCGAGGAGAAAAGAATCCTGTTCCAACACTCTCAGAAATAGTCATGGCGAAGAAAAAAGGCAACAAACTGAAAAAAGCGGGAAAATTCCTGCTCTTCGTCATCTCCATCCTCGCAGCCGTCGCCCTCTTTTTCGCATTCCTGGCCAAGCTGATCCCTCCGTCCGTCTCCAGCACGATCGCCTACTGCGGACTCTTTTTCCCCTATCTGCTCATCGCGAATTTCGTGCTGACCGTCGTCTGGTTGGTCGTGGATTTCACCTGGGCGCTGCTACCGGTTTCCGTCATCTTGTTGAATGTGAACAACATCGACAAACATTTCCAGCTCAGAGGAATCGACAAGCCCGAGGTCTGCGTCAACTGCCTTAAAGTGATGAGCTACAACGCCAAGGCTTTCAACATCTACGACGAGAACCAACGTTCGCTCAACCGGCAGGTGACCCATTTCCTGCAAAACGAGATGCCCGACATCCTTTGCATCCAGGAATACAGCTACGACAACACCGGCAAATCGGGCTTCAATTCCACCGAAGCCATCCTTAACGCGTTGAACATCAAGGACAACGAACGCACCCGCAAGGTTTTCCTCCCCTACCGGAACAAACTGGGCTACCAATTCGGGATGGCCATATTCAGCAAGTACCGCATCGTGGGCGGCGGCATAGTGACGCCCGTCCTCGGCGAGCTCGCCGTGAACGGAATGCAGTGCGCTAACAATGTCATAGACGTGGTTTTCCAGTTTGCCTATAAGTTCTATTGGAAACAACAAAAACAACGTGTAAAAACAACATCCTCTTTCTCGCCGCGAAACCTCGCGGCGTTCTTGAATCGGCGGGCATGTTGCCCGCCCTAAAAGAAGTTGTTTTTACCAGTTGTACCGGTTGTTTCCAATCTCAAAACGCATGGATGAAGAGATGCGCCCTTGGGGAACCTCCAACGAAACTCGTAGCGCGCGAAAGGGATGTTTTTTGAGATTTTTTCAATACCCCCTTGAACGCGGAAAGGTAATATGCTAAACTACTGCCGAACCCCTTGATGGGTTGCTAACCACCCGCTGAGCTACGGCAATGCGGTGCGGGGCCAGGCGAGAGTCTGGCCCTTGCCTTTATCAGAGAAATGAAAAAGAAACGGACAGTCTTCTACGTCGACGGCTTCAATCTGTATCACGGATTGCTGGTTCGCATAAACTATTTTACCGCACGAATCAAGTACAATCCCGCAGAGCCACATGCGGCGTTTGATCAGGATCGTTATCTCGAGGTGTTGTCGTCGCTGCCAACGGTCAAGATCATTGAGGGGTTCTATAAAAGGTTTCGTGTGAAGTTGCCATTTGCTACAGAGCCATGCAAGAGCTGCGACAAGATGCCATACGGAATAGTGTATAGGACTGTTGAGAAGCGTTCTGATGTGAATCTCGCCACAGAAATGATGGCTGATGCTTACCATGATGCAGCAGATGCGTATGTCCTTGTCAGCGGAGATGTAGACTTCGCGGCTCCGCTTTCCTTTCTGAGGTATGAAGTCGGTAAGCTTACTCTCGTATTTAATCCGCATGATACGGTATGTGAGGAATTGCGCCGCTTTACTTCCTATTACAAAAACATCCCACGCGACCTTCCGGCGAAGTGCCAGCTGCCGGAGGTCGTGACTTTGCCCAACGGGCGCACGATCCACCGCCCGCCCGCCTGGGCGTAACAAATGGCACGGCCCTCCCTAAATTGATATTTGTGATTTGTGAACAATTGTGGCAATTGTGATTTGTGAACAATCATACGAGTTATCCTCATTTACATTCAGTGCGCAGCGCGGGCACTAAAAACAACGTGTAAAAACAACATCCTCTATCTTGCCGCGAAACCTCGCGGCGTTCTTGAATCGGCGGGCATGTTGCCCGCCGTAAAAGAAGTTGTTTTTACCAGTTGTTCCGGGTTGTTTCCAATCTCAAAAGCATGGGTAAAAAACAAAGGTATGCCCTAACCCGAAACCATGCACGCACTAGGCACTTGGTCACATCTGCGTTTCCACCGTTGTCTGGTACTGCCTGCGGCGCCAAAACACAGAGAGGACGGAGGCACGGGGGCACGGAGTCGTTGCTTTCGCCGCTGGGAGTTCTGGAGTTTTGGAGAGTGAGAGGTTTGAAGTGTTCTCCAATACTCCTAGACTCCACACCTCCCCGTAGCGGAAGCAATCTCTTGAAATCACTTCGTGTCTTCGTGCCTCAAATGTCTCCGTGTTTGAGCGCCGCAGGCATCTCTTGTCTTGTTTGGTAAGTCTCAAGATGATTTTCCAGATGCGCCCGAACTCGAGGCGCATCTCCGTTTTTCACCCATGCGGAAGAAAGAAACTCCGATGCTTGTCAAATGGGCTCCGCTACCGCTGCGCCTGAAGCTTCGCGTAATCCAAGCACAAAAGCTAGGTTCGAATTCGGAAGTGATTGGCAGTTGGGGCTCCGCCCCAAACCCCGAAAGCAGTTCAATCACAGGCAATTGATGCGTCTGTTGGGGCATGTGGCAACGCCCCATCTGAAATCTTGTCACTTTCGACAAGGGCAGTTTGGCTGTGAAGTGCGCAGCGTAAGCCGTAGCGGGAATGCACCGCAGTGAAGCGGAGGGAAGAT
>CACXUB010000064.1:0-10279 GCA_902770735.1 uncultured Bacteroidota bacterium
ACACGCAACCTTGCTGACATTTGCGGATACAAATAGTATAAACATGATATTGATAGCCAACAAACGAACAAAGCCTGAGACGCTGCTGAAGTCGCACCCTGACGCCATCCTCGCCGATGTCACCAGCAAGGCGAAAGACGGTCTGGTGAAGCTGAGCCCGTTCTATCCTCATGGTGGCATACCCGTACCCTTCAGCGAAGGATACACGGCCACGTGTGTGGAGGCCGTATGGCAAGGATTGAAGGTTTTTGAGACTTGCGATGTGGATGTCTCGCTCTTTGAGAACGACACCATGCGGAACATCAAACGCACCACACGCAAATACGGTAAACCACTCGGTCACCGCAAAGGCGTACACGGTTCCGAGCTGCTGGACTATATTGAGGCTCGCAAACAAATTTACATTCCCACCTACCGGTGGATGCTGGAAAACAAAGTGGGCCACATCATCGAACGTCTGCGCGAGGCATCGAAAACCAAAACGATTATCCTGTTAGATTATGACACTAACGCCGATGTGGAGAATCCGAAGAAACCGCTTTCTCATGCTTCCCTTGTCAAAGCGTATGTGGAGAACACTTACCCATACGGTGATTGCGCCACTGAGGAATCCCATCAACTGAACCTTTTTTGAATCATAAAACCACCTATATGGAAAAGAAAAGCAACTGGCAATTGTTTCAAAACCTTCTGGTAAAAAACAATATCAAGAAATTGTACCATTTCACCGACCGCGAGAATCTCGACAGCATCATCCAACACGGCGGGCTTTACTCCTGGGCGGACTGTGACCAACGGGGAATATCAATTCCGAGACCAGGCGGCAGCGAGCAGTCACGAAGCCTTGACCGGAGAGACAATCTGCAACACTTTGTGCGCGTCAGTTTCACGACCCAACATCCGATGATGTATGTGGCCATGAATGACGGTCGCATATCCAATCCTGTCATCCTCGAAATCGATCCCGAAGTGATATTTTGGCAAGGTTGTCAATACGCAGACAGGAATGCCACCAAAAACGGTGCGCACGTGGGAAAAGAGTTGGATGATTTCCAGCGCATCCATTTCAGCACCATAAAAGCCAAAAAGCATTTTGACCTTACACCCGAGGAACAACCCTTCTTTCAGGCAGAAGTGTTGGTCCCCAATTTCATTCCGCTAAAATACATCACCAATGTCGGCAACTTTGGCATACCCATCCCGTCGAAGCCACAACAGCTGCAAAGCAAAGAGGCATACACCGCGCAAATCACCCGCAGCACGCCCACCGCTTTCATTTTCCTAGTGGACCAATCCGTTTCCATGCGCAACAAAACCGTTTTGCACGGAGAAGAAATGACGTTGGCGGATGCGGTATCCCGCATCGTCAACAACCAAATCAACGAATTAGTGCTACGCTGCATCAAGACCAATGAAGTCCGCCATTATTACGATATCGCCATCATCGGTTACGGAAGTAGCGTATATAGTGGTTGGAACGGCAATTTGGAAGGACGGTTCTTCGTCTCCCCGCAGGAAATAAAAGACAATCCTTATCGGAAAATCATCAGCCGTGAGGAAGTTAGAACGAGAAAAGGGCTATCCGTCAAGGAGGTGGAAAAAACACAATGGCTGCAAGCCCGTTGCGACGGAAGCAGAACAAACATGTATGCCGCTTTCCAGAAAGCAAAAGCCCTGTTGGAAGAATGGATTGAAGACAAACACGAAAAAGACTGCTATCCTCCAACCATCATCAACATTACAGATGGAGCCTTCAACGATGCGACTGCTGATGCGATGCAACAAATGGCTAACGAATTGAAGTCAATGTTCACCAACGATGGCAACGTGCTGCTATTCAACATTCATATATCCCCGAATAGTGCCAACAGTGTGACATTTCCTATCAGCAAGCAAGAGCTTGTCGGAGATTCGATCGGAGCTAACCTTTTTGACATGTCCAGTCTGCTACCTGCTCGCTATAACGCGGATATATCAAAGGTGCGAAAAGAGGACAACGACAAAGTACGCCATGTGGCGATGGCACAAAACGCGGACATGTCCACACTAATTCAACTGATGGACATCGGAACGCCCACCAATATCAGTCAGAACAAATGAGAACACGCTGCATATCCATTGCGAAGCCCGAACTGGCTTCTATCAACGAAGACGCCGTTATCGCCAGACCGTCATGCATTGCCGTAGCCGACGGTGCCGGCGGAGGCGGAGTGTTTGCCGAGCGCTGGTCACAATACCTGCTCAGTCAATTGCCAGACACTCCTATGGAAACATTTGCGCAACTCGACCAGTGGATTGACCGCATTTGGGAGCCTTATTACAATGAGAGCGAGGAACTTGCCAAGTCTATGGGTGGCGGCATGTTATTGAGCAAGTTTTATGAAGAGGGATCTTTTTCAACATTAGCCGCAATATGGCAAACTGACAGAATCTATTGGGCCACCTACGGCGACAGTGTGGCTTTTTGCTATCATTGGACAACACAGGAGTTGCAGTATTCTATCAGACACTTATCGGATTTCACAAAAGCTCCGTATCTAATCAGTTGCAAAGACCCATTAGACTCGAAAGGCTTTGCTTCTGGGTCATTCGATTGTTCCGAAGATGCGATATACTTTGTCGCAAGCGACGCCCTCGCTCACTATATTCTGATGATGTATATGGTTTCACATCCCAACCGCTTCAAAGACGAGCTTGACACCGTCCTTCGGTCGCACACCCGGAACAGCACATACGTAAAAAGCGCATTGTATATTGCAAAACCCGATTTCAATGCCACGCTATCCAAGCTATTGGCTTGCATAGGCCACAGGCACAATCTTGCTCGCCACCTGGACAAACTGAGAAGGCTGAGTTTGTTGGCTTTGGATGACTATTCGATTGGGGTGATGCAATGAACATTTGACAATCTATTTCGGCTCCCTGCCCTCTCGAATCCATCATTTTCACGTCACCGCAATCGTCATTCCGTTTGGCCACCCTCCCCTACCGAAAACTGTTCAATGTACAATGTACAATGAACAATGTACATCCGGTCGCCCGAAATTCCACGAGTCACCCGACGACAACTCCGTTTCGTCCTTCATTCTTAATTCATAATTCATAATTCATAATTGAAAAGCTTTCCCCGCAGACCTGACGGCCTGCGAAAATACGCATCGGCACCCGCATCGCCACCAAGCCCTCCAGCCCTAATGGGCTGCTTCGCGAACGGAACGGCCAAGAAAACCAAACGGAACCTCCGACCCGCAAAAGCCAAAATCCTGCGAAATTCCGCTCTTGATTTTTAACAATCAATAAAACAAATTGTAAATAAAAACCACAATTGTCTGGTTTTCAAAAACAACAAAAATCACACAAAACCCTTGACAGGCAGCGATTTTTGTGGTATCTTTGCATTTCAAAAACAACCATTATGGCGAAGATACAAAATAATAACGATGAAAGAAGCAGGGAACTGGTCGCAAATTGCGACCACATCGAAAAAGAAGAGAACAACATCAGCCAATCCGAAATCGAAAAGCTGATCCTTACCATTAGAGGAGAGCAAGTAATTATAGACCAAGATGTTGCCCGCTTATACAACGTAACGACAAAGCGGTTGAATCAACAAGCGAATCGCAATTCAGCACGGTTCCCACATAACTTCCGTTTCGTTTTGACCAAGGCAGAATGCGACGAGGTGGTTGCAAAATGTGACCACCTCCAATCCTTAAAGTATCGCCCAACGCTGCCGTACGCGTTTACAGAGCAGGGCATTGGACAGCTGTCTTCGGTTCTTCATAGCAAAAAGGCGATTGACACTAGCATCAAAATCATGAATGCTTTCGTGGCTATGCGTCGGTTTATGATACAGAATTTAAGCATTCTTTCACGAATTGCCCACATAGAAAGGCATCAAATTGAGACTGATGAAAAGATTGACGCTATTCTTGACCGGATGGATCAAGCAGCTCCTAAAATGCTCCCCGAACAAATCTTCCCCACTGGTTGCGTATGGGATGCATGGACATACGTTTCCGACCTTGTACGAAGCGCCAAAAGCCGTATCGTTTTGATCGACAACTTTGTTGATGACCGCGTGCTCTCCGTGCTTGACAAACGGGCCGAAGGTGTTTCTGCCACCATACACACACGCTATAACGAGCATTTCCTGACAGACCTGAATAAACACAATGCACAATATCCCTATATCAAGTTCGTCCAACTCCCTCTCCGTAACCACGACAGGTTTCTGATTATCGATGGCAAGGCCTATCTGTTAGGTGCAAGTCTGAAGGACATGGGTGTCGGTCTATGCGCCATCACGGAGATGAACGCAACCCCAGAATCCATTCTAGAATTGGTGACATCGCAATAATCTGCATCACGTGACCTCGAACGCCACAACCGGCAATATCCGCCTGTCACGGTTCGGGAGTGCGACCGTTACCACGACCGCTTCCTCATCATCGACGACACCGTCTATCACCTCGGCGCGTTCCTTAAAGACTTGGGAAAGAGGCTGTTCGCGTTTTGCAGGATGGAGATGGCGGCGGAAGAGGTGTTGCCGTGAGACAATAGGAGACGACGCTTCCAGCGTCGCAACCACACGCAGCCCTTACCAAACGCCCCTCGACCCGCAAAAGCCAAAATCCTGCGAAATTCCGCTCTTGATTTTTAACAATCAATAAAACGAATTGTAAATAAAATTTACAATTATCTGGTTTTCAGAAGCAACAAAAATCACGCAAAAACCTTGACAGGCAGCGATTTTTGTTGTATCTTTGCAGACGGAATTTCAATAACCTTAAAAACGAAAGACAAAAAGTATGAATCAGTACAGTGATGCCGTCAGGCAAATCAAGACAGCCATTTTGCAAAGCCAGGCAAAAGCGTTGGCAAGCGTGAATCAAGAACAGTTGGCATTATACTATGGTATAGGCCGATACATTTCTCAAAACTCTCGTTCAGGGTTTTGGGGCAAGGATGCCATTGAGACCATCAGCCGTCAATTGTCGGCAGAAATGCCAGGATTGAGGGGATTTTCAGCACGAAACTTGCGGAATATGAGAATATTTTATGAGCAGTGGAAACTTCTGGACTCTAATTTGGCAGTTGCAACTGCCAAATTAGAACCATCAGATAATGAAGGTGATACAATTCGGCAATTGCATTTGACGAATTACGAAAACTTCCCTGTCACTGCTTTCTTTGGCATTGGTTTCACCCATCACACCGCTATACTCGCAGGTGTAAAATCGTTTCAAGAACGATTATTCTATATCCAGTTGTGCCATGATCTAAGACTCACTGTAGAGGGTCTCCAACAAAGAATCGCCGAGGACGCTTACCATAACCAAGGCAAAATGCCTAACAATTTCGTCAACACCATCCCAAACCACAAACAAGCCTTCCGTGCCATTCAGATGTTCAAAGATTCCTACTTACTGGATTTTATCAACACAGAGCAATTGGGTCAGAGAGAAGAGGACATCGATGAGCGAGTCCTTGAAAACGAGATCGTCCATAACATGCGAAACTTTATCATGACTTTTGGAAAAGGTTTTGCATACATTGGATGTCAAGTCCATTACGACAAACTGGGACACGACCATTGGGTGGACCTGCTATTCTTCAACAGGATTCTTCGTTCGCTGGTTGTGGTGGAACTGAAGAAAGGAACTTTCAAACCGGCCTATCTCGGACAACTATCCCATTACCTTCATGTTTTGGATGACGACGAAAAGCTTAAGGGAGAAAACCCTCCCGTTGGCATTATCCTTTGCAAAGATGCCGACAAAACCTTTGTTGAGTATGTTCTTCAGGATTACCAGCGTCCTATGGGTGTCGCCACATACCAAACAGGGCAGAAGAGACTTATGGAACTGCTCCCCGATGAAGAGGAAATGAAAAAATTAATGTCTATTAAAGAATGAGATCATCTACCAGCCCGACAGCAGCATTCGGCAGGAGGCGAAGATGGCGGTGCTGCTCGGCTGTTTTCAAGACAATATCGGCTTTCACTAAAAAAACTTGTATGGAAGAAAACAAGCCTTTAGCACAAAACGGCGAAACCATCCTCTACCGGCCTGACAGCACCACCGCCGTGCGCGGGGGCAAATACAACTGAAGCCGCGATTTCCCCTCGAAATCGTTCGTGAAATAGGAGATTTTCGCGTCGATGTTGCCGAACCCGTGATAGAGCGGGGCGTCGCTGCTCAACAGTATCCGATACTCGCCGGCCGGACACTCGATGGCATAGTCGGAGTAGGCGTTTTCCGGATGGAAATTGAAGACCACCAGGCAGTTGCCGCGCTTGAACGCCAACACCTTGTCGCCTTCGTTCTGACAAATGACCTCCGGCAATGACTCCAACATTCGGTTCGCCTCCACACAGTGGATCATATCCCGGTCAAAACGGTTCAACCCGCTGTATTTCAACATGTTGTCATCGGCCAAATTCCACTGGCGACGGGCATGATAGCACGACCAGCCGTTGCCCTCCCTCGGGAAGTCGATCCACTCGGGATGACCGAATTCATTGCCCATGAAGTTCAAGTAACCGCCGGAACAGAGGGTCAAAGTCACCAAACGGATCATCTTGTGCAACGCGATGCCTCGATCGACGACCATGTCCGGGGTCAATACCGACATGGACGTGTACATCTTGCTGTCTATCATTCTGAAAATAAGCGTTTTGTCACCCACAAGAGCCTGATCGTGACACTCCACATAGCTGATGGTTTCCTCCTCGGCACGTTTGTCGGTCATCTTGAAATAGATCTCGCCGACGCTCCAATCGTCGTCGCTGCGGGTCTTGAGCGTCTTCACCCAGAAGTCGGCAATGCCCATGGACATTCGGAAGTCGAAGCCGATACCGCCCTGTTCCACGGGGAACCCCATGCCGGGCATTCCGCTCACATCTTCGGCGATGGTGGTGGCACCGGGATTCACCTCGCGAACCAATTTGTTGGCCATCGTCAGATACACGAGGGCGTCCTCATCGACGTTGCCGTCGAAATATTGCGCATACTCGATGAAATCCACCCCGAGACCGTGGTCGAAGTAGCACATGCTGGTCACCCCGTCGAAACGAAAACCGTCGAAACGGAACTTTTCGAGCCAATATTTCAAGTTGGAGAGCAGAAAACGGATGGTTTCGGGCTTTCCGTAATCAAAACAACGCGAATCCCACACTTTGTGATGCCCCTTCTCGCCATGATGGGTGTAAAGCGAGTCGCTGCCGTCGAAGTAGCCGATGCCCTCCTTCACGTTTTTCACCGCGTGGGAGTGGATGACATCGAGGATGACGGTGATGCCCATGCCGTGAGCCGCATCAATGAGTTCCATCAACTCCTCGGGCGTGCCAAAGCGGAACGACGGCGCGAAGAAGTTGGAGACCTGATAGCCGAAGGAACCGTAATACGGATGTTCCTGAATGGCCATCAGCTGTATCATATTGTAACCCAGTTCTTTAATTCGAGGCAAAACCGTTTCCTGAAACTCCCGGTAGGAAGAGATTTTGGCCTCCTGCGATGACATTCCGATGTGCGCCTCGTAGATAATCGGATGTTCGGGCTTCGGCGGGACCGGATGCCTCCAAACGTACGGCTTCGGCTCCCACACCTGCGCGCAGAACACCTTCGTGACCTCGTCTTGCACCACACGCTGACAATAGGCGGGAATGCGCTCTTCGGCGCCGCCGTGCCATACCATCCACAATTTGTAGAGCATCCCGTGGCGGAGGGCGAAATCGGGGAGTTCGAGTTCCCAGTCGCCGCCGCCGATGGGCGTGAGCCGGAACTGCGGCAAAATCTTCCACTCGGAGAAGTCGCCGTAAAGGTAGATCTCCGTAGCGTTGGGCGCCTTCTCACGGAAAACCCAGCCCGTGGCGGTTTTGTGGAGACCATAGTAGAGATGCCCGTTGGCGATGTCGGTGAGTGGACATTCGCCGTCGGTGAGCTGCAACTCGCGCAACGCGGCACTCTCCATGCGCTTCTGCAACTTCGCCCGGAACGGCTTCAGATAGGGGTCTTTAGCGACCAATTGGGATTTGTTTATGTTGTTTGCCATTGTTGTTACTTTTGAATTGGCTGTTCGTTGGCTGTTGGCTGTTAGCTGTTAGCCGTGCACTTGCGAGATAATGACACCTTGTTTTTTACTTAGACTATGACTATTGACTTAGACTATGACTATTGACTTAGACTATGACTATTGACTTAGACTATGACTATTAACTATGACTATAATTACGACTATAACTATTGACTTTGACTATGACATTCGCGAGCACCATTGCCCTAACCACCCCTAAACTCTAAACTCTAAACCTATAACCATCTAACCTATTAACCTTCTAACCTTCTAACCTTTAACCATCTAACCTTCTAACCATTAACCTTTTGCATCACGCATCGACGTTCACCACTACCCGCACCTTTTTGAACTGGGGGAGTTGCTTGAACTGCCGGATGACTTCGCCAAGCTGCCGCTTGCGGGCGGTCAGCGAGGCGTCGCGGTTCATCTTGATCCAGAAATCCTGCAGATAGTAGTTCTGGATACGGGAGACCAGCGGCACAGCAGGTCCCATGACATTACCGGCGAACACTTCGCGCAGCATTCCCTGCAGTTGCATGGCAGCGGCCAGAACGGTCTGCTCTTCAGGATGTTTCAACGTGATTTTCACCATACGGGTGATGGGCGGCAACCGGAACAACTGCCGCTCGGCAATCTGACTCGTGTACATCGCCGCGAAATCGTTGGATTCCACGTATTTAAGGGCAGGATGGTTCGGCTGGAAGGTCTGGATGACCACCTTGCCGGGCACCTCCTTGCGTCCTGCACGCCCACTCACCTGCGACAGCAGTTGGAAAGCCCGCTCGAACGCGCGGAAATCAGGGAAGGAGATCAATGCGTCGGCGTTGAGGATTCCCACCACGCTCACACGGTCGAAGTCGAGTCCCTTCGTCACCATCTGCGTGCCCACCAAGATGTCGGTTTTATGTTCTTCGAAGTCGCTGATAATCTGCTGATAGGCGTTTTTCGAGCGCGTGGTGTCAGTGTCCATGCGGGCGATGCGCGCCTCGGGGAAAATCGCCGATAACGTGTCCTCAACTTGTTCAGTGCCAAACCCTTTCATCTCAATGTCGGTGCTGTGGCACGTCGGGCACTCCTTCGGCACCTCGATGGCATATCCGCAATAGTGGCACTTCAGCAGGTTCGTTTTCTTGTGGTAAGTCAGGGTCACGTCGCAGTACTGGCATTTGGGCATCGACTCGCAGGTGTGGCAGATCATGCGCACCGCGTAGCCGCGCCGGTTCTGGAACAAGATGACCTGTTCCTTGCGTTCCAACGCCATCGCCATCTGCTCGATCAAGAAGTTGGAGAAGAGTCCCTGCACCTCGTGCCTTTTGGTGGCGAGGTTCATGTTAACAGTGTATATATCAGGTAGATGACTGTCAGCGTAGCGTTGCATAAGCTCCACCAATCCGAACTTGTGGAGCTGCACGTTGAAATAGCTTTCCAACGACGGCGTGGCGGTGCCCAGCAAGGTTTTCGCGCCATGGATCTGCGCGAGCATCACCGCGGCGTCGCGGGCATGGTAACGCGGGGCGGGATCCATCTGCTTGTAGGAGCCGTCATGCTCCTCGTCCACGATGACCAGCCCCAAATTCCGGTATGGCAGCAGCAAAGCCGACCTTGCCCCGAGAACCAGTTGGTACTTGGAAGTCTCCTCCGCACCGCACAAAACCCGGTTCCAGATTTCCACCCGTTCGTACTCGTTAAAGCGTGAATGATACACCCCTACCCTATCCCCGAAATATTTTCGCAAACGATTGACAATCTGCGAGGTAAGTGCGATTTCCGGCAGCAAATACAACACCTGTTTCCCTTGTTTCAGTACCTCGTCGATCAGCTTGATATAGATTTCGGTTTTGCCGCTGCCCGTGACCCCGTGCAGAAGCGTGACCGGAAATTTCCCGAAGCTGCGTTTAATCTCTTCGTATGCCCGTTCCTGCGGCTCGGAAAGCTTCACTTCGCCAACATTTTCCGACGAAAAGTCCGCCAGACGGGAAATCACGCGGTCCTCGGAAAGCAGAATGCCCTTTTTGAGGAGCGTCTGCAGGCTGCTCGGGTTGATGTTTTCAGACTTGGTGAGAATACCCTTGGGAATCGCCGCATCGAAATGGTAATGGCCTCCCTCGCGGGTAAGCATCATGAACGCCAACAGTGTGTCGGCTTGCGGCGCGGTGTTCGATTTCGCATTGAGTTTGTCGAGCAGCGCCATAAACGCCGG
>CACXUB010000064.1:10292-22097 GCA_902770735.1 uncultured Bacteroidota bacterium
AAATCCTTATAACCGTCTCTTTCTTAGGCTTATAAGGATTCCTGATTTCTTCGTCGGTGATCACCACGCGCTTATCGACCAGCGATTTGATGATGGGCATCACCTTGGCCACCTGGAGTGTTTTGGCGACCTCGGCCACGGTCATCGTCTCGCGCAGGATCAGGAGTTCCATAACGTTCAGCTCGTGGGGGGTGAGCACCGAGATGTCACCGTCGAAATCGGGGTGGATTTTCACTTTGGTTTCGCTGGCGAGGCGCAGGGCGGAGGGCAGCGAGGCGGCCATCACCTCCCCGACGGTGCACATGTAGTAGTCGGCGATCCACTGCCAAAGTCGGAACTGCGGCTCCGACACCACCGGACGCTCGTCAATCACATCCAGTATATATTTGACTGTGAATTGTTTAGGAGCTTGCTGGTGAACCTTTTCCACCACGGCGGCGTAGAGTTTGTTGGCCCCGAACGGCACCACCACACGCATCCCGAACGCGACTTTCCCGTTCAACGCCTGCGGCACACGGTAGGTGAAACGCGCATCGACAGGCAGCGGAAGAATCACGTCTGCGAAAAAGGTCTCCATACTGGCAAAAATTAGTAGATACTCGGCACAATCTCGTTGTCCTTGACTTCCAGAAACTGCACGTTCACATTCTCGAAACCGCCGCCGGGCACCTTGTCGAAGGAAAACTGAAACGAAATCGGGGTGACCTTCACGCGGTCAACATCGTTTTCGGCGTTCAAGAACTCCAGAAAATAGCGTGTGACGTCGTAGCCCTGGAAGGCGAAATTCTGCACCGTGGGCGGCACACCGAAACGCTGCGTGTAATCGTAAACGAACGTCTTGGTGCTCTCCGCGTCATAATCAACATAATAATTGGAGAAAAAGTGCAGGTTGAGTTTGGAATAATACTCGATATCATACGTTTTCGAGTCGAGCCACGATTCCGGCACCACAAACGTCAGATTATCCGTCTTTTTCCCATAAATCAGATTTCGTGAAATGATGAGATTTCTGGCGGGATTGTCGTAAAAAGTGACGACAAAGTGCCGTTTGCCACTGGTCAGCATCGACGTCACCGTGGACGCACTGGAAGTAACCTCGTAAGCAATACCGTTTTCCTGGAAATAACGCACAAAAGCGTTCATTTCCTTGTCGGACGAGGCTGAATCGCCATAGAGAATGATGGGAAACGCATTCTCTTGCTGCGCCATGAACGAAATCATGGCGGGACGCGCCGAAAGCGGAGGTGTCAGCTTATACACATATTCATTGTCCGTCAAGAAATCCTGTCTGTTTGTGAACGGGTTCACAATGGGGATCTGGTATCTTTTCGCATATTCCGCCGCTATTTCAAACGGTTTCCCGAAAAACGGTCCGATGATAAGATCCACGTCGGACATCAACTCACTATCATCCAATATGTTGCGAAGCTTTCTCTCGTCATTCGATATATCACGGACAATCACATCCAAACGGAAATTCCTGTCTTCACTGAGCTCTTCGAGCGCCATCTGGGATCCATTCCAGAAACCCATTAGCCGATACGACATCACCCTGTCCATATCCTCGCATTCTTTGACAAAAGGGCTTTCGTAACTTTCTGAGTCGAAGGGGATAAGATACAACACTTTGAAATCCTTCGGGACTGCGAAGGCGATGCAGGCCATACACACGGCCAATATCAAAAGGCTGAACTTTCTCATAGTCAGATACGATCCAAAACGGTACGACAAAGGACCTCCATGCGGTCATGGTAGCTGTCCAAGAACTTGCCTGTCACGCGGTTGGCAATGATCAGGCAGACAGTAAGCGGGTTATGTCCCAGCAAGTTTCCGAGTCCATAGATTGCCGAACACTCCATCTCCATATTAGTGATGACATTCCCCTGATAATCAAATGTTTCAATGTGTTGATTAAGTTCGGGGAATTTAAGTTTGGCACGGACCTCCCTGCCTTGGGGACCGAAAAAGCCAGGGGCGCTCACAGTGACGCCGTGCACCATGTCGTGAGCGACACGGTCGAGCAATTCGCGGGACGCAGGCGTGCAGTACGGATACGGAAGCGTACGAGCCCAGCCGGTTTGCTTGACGAACGCCTCCACGAGGCCCTCGTCGATGAGACCGCCGGTGTCGTAGAAACGCAGCACGCCGTCGATGCCGAACCCGAAGGCGGAAGCCACGAAGGAGCCGCATTCGATCTCAGGCCGCAGGGCGCCGGAAGTTCCTATGCGCACGAGGTTGAGCGTGCGGTGTTCCTCTCTGACGGTACGGGTGGAGAGGTCGATGTTGGCCACGGCATCCAACTCGTTGAGCACGATATCGATGTTGTCGGTACCCATCCCCGTGGAAATCACGGAGATACGCTTACCCTTATAGGTTCCCGTATGGGTGATGAGTTCGCGGTTCTGTTTGCGGATCTCCACGTTGTCGAACATCCCGGAAATCATTGCCACGCGCCCGGGATCACCCACCAACACTACATTGTCGGCCAGTTCCTCGGGATGGAGGTTCAGATGGTATATCGCTCCGTCGGCCTGAAGCGGCAGTTCGGAAGCGGGAATTTGCTTTGCCATATTTCACGCAATTTAAGAAAAGGCAAAAATACATTTTTTTTCATTGTTGTCCGAGAAAAAGTAAAAGGGGCCGAACCCGGCCCCAAAATTACTTCTTGTAGAACACGAACTTGCCGTCCTCCACGGAATCCACCATGATGGTGTCGCCGGGACCGAGGTCGTCGGAGAGTATCAGCTTCGACAGCTCGTTCATGATCTGCTTTTGGATGACACGCTTCAACGGACGGGCGCCGAACATCGGGTCGTAGCCCAAATCGGCCAACAGCTTCATCGCATAATCGCTGAATTCGATGTTCAGATTCTTCTGCTCCAACAGCTTGCGCAAATTATTGAGTTGCAGGTTGATAATATCCTTGATCTCGCGCTTCGACAGCGGCTGGAACATCACGATTTCATCGATACGGTTCAAGAATTCAGGTTTCAACGTCTTCTTCAACAGCTCGTTAAGTTCCGCTTTTGTCTTCTGGAAGATTTCCTCCTCGGACTGTCCGTTCGGGTTAGAATAATTCTCTTGGATGATGTTGGAACCGAGGTTGGACGTCATGATGATGATGGTGTTCTTGAAGTCGGCCACCCTACCCTTGTTGTCGGTGAGCCGTCCGTCGTCCAACACCTGCAGCAGCACGTTGAAGACATCGGGGTGCGCCTTCTCGATCTCGTCGAAAAGGATCACGGAATAGGGTTTCCGGCGCACCTTCTCGGTGAGCTGGCCGCCCTCGTCATAACCGACGTAGCCGGGAGGCGAACCGATGAGTCGGGAGACCGAGTAGGATTCCTGGAACTCACTCATGTCGAACCGCGTCATGGCCTCCTCAGTGTTGAAGAGGTACTCGGCCAACGCCTTGGCCAACTCGGTTTTGCCGACACCGGTGGTGCCCATGAAGATGAAGGATCCCAACGGCCTCCGCGCGTCCTGCAAGCCCGCACGGCTTCTGCGGATGGCGTCGGAGACAGCCGTGATGGCCTCGTCCTGACCGATGACACGTTTGTGCAATTCCTCTTCCAGATGCAGCAGTTTCGATTTCTCGCTCTGCATCATCTTGGTGACAGGGATGCCGGTCCAGCGCGCCACCACCTCGGCGATGTCGTCGGCGGTGACCTTCTCGTCAATCAACGCATTGTCACCCTGCAACTTCTCCAAATCGCTCTGCAGCTGCACGATCTTGTCCTCATCGTTCTTGATGAGTCCGTAGCGCAGTTCAGCCACACGACCGTAGTTGCCCTGACGTTCCTGCTCGGCGGCTTCGAGTTTGTAAGCCTCGATTTCGTCCTTGCAGTGCTGGATCTGGTCCATGATTTCCTTCTCGCTGCGCCATTTGGTCGACAAGGCATTGCGTTGTTCCTGCAATTCGGCGATCGTTTTGCTCAGTTGCGCCACCTTCGCCTCGTCTTTTTCGATTTTCAACGCCTCGCGTTCGATTTCCAACTGCGAAATCCGGTGCTGCACGTCGTCCAATTCCTCGGGCACGGAGTTGATTTCGAGTTTCAACTTGGCCGCGGCCTCGTCAATCAGGTCGATGGCCTTGTCGGGCAGGAAACGGTCGCCGATGTAGCGTTGCGACAGTTCCACAGCCGCGATGATGGCTTCGTCCATGATCTTCACCTTATGGTGGTTCTCATAACGTTCCTTCAAGCCACGGAGAATGGAAATCGCGCTGTATTTGTCGGGTTCCTCGATTTTCACAGGCTGGAAACGACGTTCCAAGGCTTTGTCTTTCTCGAAATACTTCTGATACTCGTCCAGCGTCGTCGCGCCGATGGAGCGCAGTTCGCCACGCGCCAGGGCGGGTTTCAGGATGTTGGCGGCGTCCATCGCGCCTTCGCCGGACGCGCCCGCGCCCACGAGGGTGTGGATTTCATCGATGAAAAGGATGATTTCGCCGTCGGACTCGATGACCTCGTTGACGACACTCTTCAGACGCTCCTCGAACTCGCCCTTGTATTTGGCGCCAGCAATCAGAGCACCCATATCCAGGGAGTACAACTTCTTGGATTTCAGGTTCTCCGGGATGTCGCCGCTGACCAAACGCTGGGCCAAGCCTTCCGCGATGGCGGTCTTGCCGACACCGGCCTCACCAATCAGAATCGGGTTGTTCTTGGTACGGCGCGACAGGATCTGCAACACACGCCGGATCTCCTCGTCGCGGCCGATGACAGGGTCAAGTTTGCCCTTGCGGGCCATGTCGTTGAGGTTCTTGGCGTATTTGTTGAGGGCGTTGTAGGTCTCCTCTTGGCTCTCGCCAGTCACTTTCTTGCCGTTATGCAGTTCAGCGATGGCGGCCTTGAGTCCTTTTTCGGTAACCCCCGCATCCTTCAGCATCTGCGCCGCCTGACCGCCGGCCATGAGAATGCCGTAGAGCAGGTGCTCCAACGCCATGTATTCGTCGCCGGAAGTGTCGCAGAACATAGCTGCCTTCTGCATGGCGGTCTGCGTGGTGCCGCCGAGATAGATTTCGTTGCCGCTGCTCTTGGGCAGACGGTTGATTTCGCGATCCACCGCAGCCTTGAGGGTCTGCGGGTTGCACGACTGTTTCTTCAGCAGGAAAGGAACCACGTTGTCATCCGTGTCGAGCATCGACTTGAGAATGTGCAGCGTGTCAACCTGCTGGTTCTGGTTCCGGGCCGCCAGCATCTGGGCGTTCCCGATAACCTCTTGGGTTTTGATTGTTAAATTATTAGGATTCATATTTTTCGGTTTATAAGTTTATAAGTTTAAGGTTTATGGTTTAAGGTTTATGGTTTAAGCCGGAATAAGAATGCAAATATGTTGCCAAGTGCCAGGGACTGACAAATTGTCAGCCTAAACTCACCAATCGTCTATTCCCTATTGCCTATTGCCTATTCCCTAAAAAAATGTATCTTTGCCACCGTCTGCAAAATAGCAGTTTTTGTTATATTTTATTGATTTACAGAAAGATAAAAGAGGTATAAAGTATGAAGAAGAGAATCAAATTCTGTTTGGTGTATCGTGACATGTGGCAGTCGTCGGGCAAATACCAGCCCCGCGTCGATCAGCTGACGGAAATCGCCCCCGTGATTGTGCGGATGGGCTGTTTCGACCGGGTGGAGACCAACGGCGGCGCCTTCGAGCAGGTGAACCTGCTGTACGGTGAGAATCCCAACCACGCCGTGCGCGAGTGGACGCGCCCGCTGCGCGAGGCCGGCATCCAATGCCAGATGCTGGAACGCGCCCTCAACGGACTGCGCATGTATCCCGTGCCCGCCGACGTGCGCCGGCTCATGTGCAAGGTCAAGAAAGCCCAGGGCGTGGACGTCGTGCGTTCCTTCTGCGGCCTCAACGACCACCGCAACCTGGAACTTTCCATCAAATACGCCAACGAGTTCGGCCTCATCTCGCAGGCCGCCCTCAGCATCTCGCACTCGCCCGTCCACACCCTCGAGCACTACCTCGCCGTGGTGGACAAATACGTGGAATACGGCGCGAAGGAGATCGGACTGAAAGACATGGCCGGCATCGGTCGCCCTGCAACGCTCGGCAAGCTGGTGAAAGCCATCAAGGAGAAATACCCGCACCTCGTCATCCAATACCACGGTCACACCGGCCCCGGCCTCTCGATGGCCTCCGTCCTCGAGGTCTGCCGCAACGGCGCCGACATCATCGACGTGGCCATGGAACCCCTCTCCTGGGGTATGGTCCACCCTGACGTCATCGCCGTGCAGGCCATGCTCCGCGACGACGGCTTCGAGGTCGCCGACATCGACATGAACGCCTACATGGAGGCCCGCAGCCTCACCCAGAAGTTCATGGACGACTTCCTCGGCTATTTCATCGAGCCCAAGAACAAGATTTCCACGTCGCTGCTGCTCGGCTGCGGACTGCCCGGCGGCATGATGGGTTCCATGATGGCCGACATGAAGGGAATCCACCAATACATCAACAAAACCCTCGAGAAATCCGGCAAGAAGACCCTCACCGAGGACGAATTGCTCGTCAAGCTGTTCAACGAGGTGGAAGCCGTGTGGCCGATGGTGGGAACGCCCGGCCTGGTGACCCCGTTCAGCCAATATGTCAAGAACATCGCGTTGATGAACGTGCGCGCCGAGGTGGAAGGCAAACCGCGCTTCACCTACATGGAGCAGAAACAGTGGGACATGATCCTCGGCAAATGCGGACAGCTGCCCGGACCGCTCGCGCCTGAAATCATCGAGATGGCCAAGGCGAAAGGGTTCACCTTCTTCAACGGCGTGCCGCAAGACAACTACCCCGACGAGCTGCCGAAATACCGCAAGATGATGGAGGAGAAAGGCTGGGACGTCGGTCAGGACGAGGAAGAGCTCTTCGAATTGGCCATGCACGAGCAACAATATGTGGAGTACAAGGAGGGGCGCGCGAAACAGAACTTCAACCGCGAGCTCGCCGCCGCCAAGGAGAAAGCCCTGAACGGCGGAAAGATCCCCGCCAGCACGCCGGCTTACGACCCGCAGCAGGACGCCGCCATCCGCATGAAGAACGACCCGACGCTCCGCCCGGTGACCGCCCCCGCGAGCGGCCAGCTGATTTGGGAAGTCGCCGTCGATGGCGAGATTTCCAAGGCGAAACCCATCGGCACCCCGTTCAAGAAAGACGAGGTCATGTGCCACATCAGCACCTACTACGGCATGGAGCCCGTGCCCAGCTTCTTCGACGGACAACTGGTGGAAGTGGTGGTCAGCCACGGACACAAAGTCAACCGCGGCGATATCATCGCATTCCTGAAATAACAATTTGATTCACAATTCATAATTCAAAACAACGGGTATCAGCCTTGCAGCCGATACCCGTTGTTTTTAGTTTAGGGTTTTAAGGTTTAGTGGCAACCCATTCCAGTTACCATTCCTAAAGAGGAATATTACCCCCCTTTAGGGGGGCAGGGGGTCTCCCCCCCCTTCAGGGGGGGGGGGCTGGGGGGGGGGTTACCGCTTCACGAATGATTTCGTCACAACGCCATTCTCCGTCGTCACGCGCACGAAATACACGCCTTCGGCGAGACCCGCGACGTTGATGCGGGTTTGTAGGGGCGAATCATTATTCGCCCCTACATCGGTGCGGACAATCTTACCGTAAACATCAAACACCTCAACGCCCTGTACATTGCTCATTGTACATTGTACATTGACCACCTCCTTCGCCGGGTTCGGGAACAACGTCACGCTGTTCTCCAGCCACGCCTCGACGCCCACGTTGGTGGTCTGCTGAGAGACGCTGCCGCTCCAATCGCTGATGTTACCGTCGCCGCAGTCGGCCTGCACCTGGACCTCGTAGGTTATGAGGCCGGTCAGACCCGAAATGGTATAGCTGTTCGTGCCGACATTCGCGGTAGTCCACGTGCCGTTGACAGGACGGTGACGGACATTCCAACCGGTCACGTTGGCATTGGCGTCCCAAGCGACGCTGATGGCCTCGTTCTCAACGGCAGTGACATGCAGGCCCGTAGGCACATCGCAGGGTTCAGGACCGGGAATGGAAACCGCCGTCACATCGATGTCGTCAATGCAGCACGAATAGTAGCTTTCGCCACAGCTCCAGCGGAAGCAGATGTTGCCGGTGGCCGGGATATCCACCCCTGTGAAATCCACCGTGAACGTGGTCGCCTCCGACGGAGAAATCGACGGAATCGTATCTACCGACACAAATGTGGAGCCGATGAGGGAGAGGTCGGTGACATAGCCTACCGTCAAAGTGCCGTGGAAGGCGGACTCCATCGCGTACCAGAAGGTAAGTCGCAAGGTGTTAAGGGCATCCGTGAAAGTGGGCAAGACGGCATAGGATTCGTTTCCAGCGCTGCCGCTGGTGAAAACCATGCTGTTGCTGCCGCTGCTCGCGTAGTGATAGTCGCCGCCGGAAGTGATGTGCGGCGCCCCATAGATGGCGTTGTTGCTGTAGGTGGTCCAACAAGTAGGCGCTATGCCGTGGTTGTCCGTATAGGTGGTGCCTTGGTAGGCGTCGAAATCCTCCCAGTAAGGCAGATCCGTGGTGCCGCATTCGGTCGCCCCGGAAGTGGGCTGGCTCCAGTTGCTGACCTCGGGCGTGCACACGCCGCGCACGTAGAACTGGTAGGTGGTGGCAGACTGCAGACCGGTCACGGTGAACGGATTGGAAGTGGCCGTGACCACCTGGGCGGTGCTGTTGGGGTTGAAGCCGAAGTTGCCGTACGCAATCTCCCACTCCGTCTGTCCGGGGGCAGCCACCCACGACAACGTCACGGAAGACGACGTGGAGGCCGTCGCGGTCAGATTCTGCGGACGTGCGCACGGGGGCGCCACGTCAACCGTCACATCATCCAAATAGAAGGATGCGGTCACATCGGACGGGGTGACGTTGCGGAAAGCGATATATTGACCGGTGCCCGTATAGGTGTAGAACAACACTTCGTAGGGCTCGACAGGATAAGCCAAGTCGAGGGAGAAGGTCTGAACGGGGGTGAACGTGGAGGCATCCGCCGGGTCGGTCATCACACCCACCTCCAGCATCGCCGGCGAGGAAAATGTGGCCTTGGCAAAGAATGTCAGCACGGCATCCTGGACGCTCAGCACAGTTCCGTCAAGTTCGGGCAACACGCCGTAGGCTCCGCTATACATGTTATAGACGGTGAGATAATGTGTTCCGCTGTGCGCATTGTTCCCGTTGGTGGTCACATACGGATACCTGTCATTGGGACCTACGCCGATGCGCGACCAGCAGAGAGGCAGCGGATAGGAGGTGGTTCCTCCGAAGAGGTTGCTCTCGAAATCCCAAGTCTCCGGGAACTGGGAGAGCAAGTAGCACTGGGTGACAAAATACTGGGTGTTGAAGGCGGACGCAATGGTTCCGTCGTCGCATATCGAAGCCACATACCATTCGTAACGCGTGCCGGCAGAGAGGCCGCTCAACGTATAGACCCCGTTGTTCAGCGTCACGCCGAAAAGCTCCGTGTAGGCGGAATCCCCTTCCGCACGGTAGAAGACCGAATAGCTGTTGGCGACATCCGTCCAGGAGAGATCGACGCTGGAACTGGTGATGTTGGCCACCGTCAAAGAGCCGGGCTCCAAACACGGCGGGATCACCGTCACCTGGATGTCGTCCACAAACCAGTACCAGGAATCGCTTTGCTGATATTTGAACGTGATGTAGTAATGCAGAGTGTCATCAGTGGCCACCGAGTCGAACTTCACCAAATAGTTGTGATAATCGTCATCCCCGATTTGCGCGCTGCTGACCGACATCAGCGGCACGAAGGTGGCGGCGCTGGCGGGATCAGTCACATAGCCCACGGAAAGGGTGCCGGAATTGGCGCTTTCCCGGCGGGTCCAGAAGTTGATTTGCAGTTCCGAGAGATCCGAGCCGAACTCGGGCAACACGGCATAGACCGGTGCGTTCCCGTTGGGGTTGCACATGAACTTGAGCGCGTTGTTCGCACTGTGCGCGTAACCGGCGTTCACCTGCGGATGACCGGCATACGGATTTATCCGTCCCCAGCAATTCGGAATCGTGAACGGTTCCGTGCTGTCGAAATTCTGCACGTACGGGAGAGACAACTCGCCGCAAGCCGTGGTGAACATGGCCACCGCGCTGGGAATCGTGTCGCCGTTGCAGATGAGCGCCAAGTACCATTGGTAATCGGTGCCCGCCGTGAGGTTGTCCAAAAGGTACACCCCGTCGGAGGCCACCACACTCGTCTCCACCGTATAATCCGCGTCGGAAGCGGACTTGTAACAAAGAATCACATCCCCGGAAGTCACCATCATCCAACTCAACTCAGCAGAATAAGTGGTGATATTGTCCGCACTCAACGCGATGGGCGCCATACATGCCGGCGGATTTGTCAAATTATAGACTATCACATTGTCCAAGGAACATCCGTCCCCGTCATCGCCCATACCCAGTGCCGCGAATTTCAGCTGGATGAGGGACAAGCCTGCGGGAAGCAACAAGGAATCGGTTCTGAAAGTGCTGGTAACGTCCGTATAAGTGCCTAACAACACCCACGCCGACGTGTCGTATTCGTCCAACGTGCGGAAATAGACCTGCAGGTGGTCACCAATCCCGCTGTTGCCGTAATCAGGACGCCGTTCGTCGAATTTAACGCAAGGATAAGTCACAGCGGTGACGTCCAGCACCGGGGAGATGACATCAGAGGAATAGTTTCCGTAAGAATGACGGATATAGCCTTCGGAATAGTACGTCCAAGTATCGCTGCTGGTGGCCAAATTCCAACAGGCCGGGGCGTTCGTGAAGGTCTCCGTCCACGGGAAATTGTCGGTGACCACAGCGGTGCCGCACGTGGTGGAGAACGAAGCGCCGCTGCTGAGGGCGGAGGTGTCTGAGCCACAGATCTGGGCAATCCAGGCGACGTACGCAGTGTTCATCTGCAGGTTCTCCAAGGTGACGGAGGAGCCCGTGAAAGTGGTATCCTGCATGACGGAAGAACCCGACACTCGGTATTGCAGGTAATAGACGCCGTCGGTCGGACCGTCGTGCGTGACGACGACAGACTGGGCGGCCGGCTCGAAGGTCATGGCCGGAGTGACGCAGCCGGCCTCCTGGATGGCGATGTTATCGACCGCGGCAGGCACGGTGCGGGCTTCGGGGAAACTGTAACCCCACGTGAAGAACTGCAGTTTCTTGTAACCGGTGACATCGGTCAGCTGCGCCGTGACATGTGTCCAGTCGTTGAGTTGTGCCCCCAGAACCAGATTTTCACTCATGTAACCCGGGAATTCGGGTTGCGTCACCTCGTCAACACCAAGCAAAAACACGGCCACACCGCCGTACAGGGAGCTGCCCTCGGCGTATCCCGCGCATTTCCAATCGAAAGAGAGATCGTAAGTGCCGGGTGTCGTGCCGAAGTCGATGACGCGTTCCGCAAACAGGTAGCTGCCGATCAGAGAATCGGCTGCATACGTGCCCGCGAAGTCGTTGCTGACATACATCGACTGGTCAACCCCGTCGTTGACGTGCGAGGTGCCCGTGCCAATAGCCCAATGGTTGTAGCCGGTGGTGGTGAACAGCCACTGCGCATTCTCGGCAGGGTTGTTGAAGTCGCAGTTGTATGGCAAGGTGGCCGGCTCCTGCAGCGTGGTGAACGAAAGGTCCACCCAAGTGCTCACCGTGTCGCCGCAATCCGTCCGCACCCGGAAATCGTAGTTGGTGGAGGGGGAAAGGTTCGTCAGCGTGACCGCTGTGTCGTAGGTACCCTGCATGGCGGCGGAACCCCACGGGTCGCCCGTTTCCTTCAGCTGATATTGGTAGTGGTAG
>CACXUB010000065.1 GCA_902770735.1 uncultured Bacteroidota bacterium
ACTCCGACCGTTGTGGTGTGGGGTCTGCATTGGAACGGCAGCATCACTTTAGCCAACGCGCTTGACAGTATTGCCGCTCACGACAGCCGTTTCACGTACACTATCAGTGGTGGATTTGTGGGTTCTGTCGATTATAACGACCCTGTTGCGGGCATTCATTTGTCTCCATCTATGCATTTTAATTGCAACAGTTACGGTAGTGCGTACGGCTCCACGACCCTTACCAGCACTTGGCTTCGCATTTCGGAATCGACATGCGACGACTACAACTTCAGCACGGTGAACAACCTCATCTATGCAAGCGACCCCAACGGCGGGACCTCCACTGACCCCGTCGATGCTTCCCTTCCCTTCAGCCAGATCCTGTACTGGGTGGGCAGCGGTTCCAACAGTGCCGAATTCATTGTCAACTTCGCGCAGCCCGACACGGCTTTCGCTTGGGGTTACCGCTTCGACGGAACGACCACCGCGCAGGCCATGGTCGATGCCATCGCCGCCGCCGACCCGCGTTTCTGGACGGTAGGCACTCCTTCCTACAACGGTGACATTCACTTCGTTCTCGACAACGGCGACACGCTGGGGCTCTCCCCCGTTGATCCCGCGATGGGTTACAACTTCTGGTGGGCCAACCTCAACGGCGTCAGTGCCGGCTCGGGTTCTTCCGAAACGCTCCACAACAACGATGTTTTCAAGTATGGCGATATGAACTCCGCTATCGGTTGGGATCCGCTGGGCAGCTACTTCCTCCAGGAGGCTTGGGTGAAGGTTCCCACTCCGGTGACTCCTCCTGCCGCACCTGTCGAGCCCGATACCCTCTGCACGACTGTCCATTCACTGACTTACAGCGAGAATTTCTCAAGTTACACCTCCGACCAAAGCGTGCGTCCCTATTTCGCCAGCGCTCCGATACCCGAATGCTGGACGGTTCTGGGTAACGGCACCGTTCACCATGTCGGCACCGGTTCATCCACCACGGCGGACTATTTCGGCGGCGTGGGTTATTCCACCAGCACCAACAGCTTCGGCGCCATCGCGGCCAACAATGCTTTCTTCTCCTTCATTGCCAGCCAGATTTACACCGGCAGCAACACGAGCTATATCAACGACATGCTGACCACGGGTACCCGCCGCTACGCGGTGCTGCCCGCTTTCGACTCGCCCCTCTCCCAGACGGTGCTCACCTTCGATCATCGCACCAACATTGCGGATGCCAATGCGCATCTCGTGGTGGGTTACATTGTGAATGACACCGCCGACTTTGTGGCTCTTGAAACATATACTGCCGACAACAAAGTCCTGCATCACGATACCATCCATTTCAGCCAGTATGCCAACGTGCCTGCTGCTGCACGTCTCACGCTTATGTGGGATGTCGCCAGCACCACGGCCAGCACCACTGGTCCCGGCAACCGTTACTGCGGCATCGACAATCTTACCGTTGCACTGGCCGTTGTCGATACCACGCCCGTAATTCCTGTTCCCGACGAGGCGAACATCGCTGCTAATGACATTCTCTTCTGGGTGGGTACCGGTTCCAACGAGGCTGTCATGGCTGTGAACTGGGCCGACACCGCTCTGGCTTGGGGTTACCGTTGGAACGGCACCGCCACTGTGGCCGACATGATGGCTGGCATCGCCGCCGCCGACCCGCGTTTCAGCTACAGCGGCACCGGTCTGATCAGTGACATCAACTACATTGACACGGCCGCTGGCATGACCACTCCGCTGGGCATCACTCCCGGCAACTACTGGGAAAGCAAGAACAACGGCATCATGGACGCCGGCACGGCCCAGACCCTCGTCAACGGCGACTTCGAGAAGTGGGCTGATCCCGCCGCCGGTATCGTGGTGGACAGCACCTACTGGGATGGATGGGGCTGGAGCTACACCTATGTCTATCCGATGACTATCTATCCCGTGACGGTTCCCGACACGACCACCACGCCCGTCAATCCCGACCCCGAAGATGCCACCATTCCTGCCTCGGAAATCGCTTACTGGGTGGGCACCGGCAACACGGAAGTGATTTTCGTCGGCAACTGGTGCAGTCCCGAAGTGGCTTTGGCTTGGGGTGTGCGCTTCGATGGCACCAGCACCACCGTGGAGGCTGTGATGGACACGATTGCCGCCTACGACAGCCGTTTCGGCTATTCCGGCGGTGGTAGTATCATCTATGACGTTACTTATCAGGATGCGAACTATAACCTTACCATGACACAGCCCAGCACCGGTTTCGTCATGTACAATGTGAACGGTACTTTGGCTAACTTCGGCTATACGGAGATGTATGTCTCTCAGGGCGACCTCATCAAAGTGGGTAATACCGACTGCGCCACTATGACAGGTGATCCGAGTGATTGGATGACAATGGGTTATGCTTGGCAGACCCCGATTGTGCCGGTGAGCGCACCTGCGGGTCCTGTCGATCCCACTCCCGAGGAGGCGACCATCGCTTTCAGCGACATTCTCTTCTGGGTGGGTACTGGTACCAACGAGGCCGTCATGGCCGTGAACTGGGCCGATACTGCGTTGGCTTGGGGTTACCGTTGGAACGGCACCGCCACCGTGGCCGACATGATGGCGCACATCGCCGCCGCCGACCCGCGCTTCAGCTACAGCGGCACGGGTATGGTCAGCGACATCAACTACATTGACACGACCGCCGGAATGACTACTCCGCTGGGCATCACGCCGGGCAACTGGTGGGGCAGCACCAACAACGGCGTGATGGATATGGGTATGGCGCAAACCCTTAATAACGGTGACCTTGAAAAATGGGCTGACAGCAGCACCGGTATCCTTGTCGATAGCGTTTGGGTTAATGAATACGGCGGCTACTGGAACTACATCTATGTCTATCCGATGACTATCTATCCCGTGACGGTTCCCGACACGACGGGAGGTTCCGGTCCTGACACGATTCCCGAACACGGTCCGTTCTGCGGTGCTGTGGGTACGGACGGCTGCAACGCCATCGCAGCGAATGACAACCAGTTCGTGGCGTGGGCTACCAATGTCGTGCTGACCCGCGGTCCGCAGAACATCTCCAACCCGAACAGTCCGTTGGCCTCCTTCGGCGACGAGACGAATGCCATCGGACCGGCCACGCCGAACAACAGCATGGATGCCGTCAGCCTCGGCGACGGCGGTTCCGCGCTGGTCACCTTCGAGCGTCCGATCCGCAACGGGGAAGGTCCTGACTTTGCGGTGTTCGAGAACGACATCAACGGTGGCTTCTTAGAGTTGGCCTTCGTGGAGGTGAGCTCCGACGGCGTGCATTTCGTGCGCTTCCCGGCCACCAGCCTCACCCAAACGGAGACCCAGACAGGCTCCTTTGCCCTCACAGACCCCACCTTCATCAACAACCTGGCCGGCAAGTTCCAAATCGGCTACGGCACCCCGTTTGATCTCGAAGAGCTGGCCGACAGCGCGAATATTAACATTGACAGTATCGTCTATGTGCGGATTATCGACGTGGTGGGCAATATCGACCCGCAGTACGCTTCTTACGACGCTTTCGGACACATCGTCAACGATCCCTGGCCGACCGACTTCGCCAGCTGCGGTTTCGACCTCACCGGCGTGGGCGTCATCCACCAGAAGCCCGTCGGTATCGAGACCCACGAGATGCCGCAGGCCTTCGCCTACCCGAACCCCTGCAACGGAACGTTGTACATCATCAACGAAAGTTCCGAGCGCATCGAACTTTACAACATGAACGGCAAGTTGCTTGAAGTGGTGGAGAACGGTGACACGCAGGTCACTTTAAACATGCAATCTTATCCCGCAGGTCTTTATTTGCTGAAGGTCGGCAACGGCGTTCAGAAGATCCTGAAGAAATAACCCTTTTATATTAATGAGCGGCCGGTTTTGGATGAGTGACCGGCTGAAAAGGAAACGGCCTCGCGAATGCGGGGCCGTTTTTGTTAGAGTTAGCGGTTAGCAATCAGTAGTTAGCAGTTAGTAGTTGGTGGGGTTAATTTGTTATGCTTCAAATATTTTTGTATTTTTGCAGCGGCAAAAACTAATAACAATAAGACAATAAAAACTAATGATACTAAAGCAATAAAAACTAATAACGCTAAGGCGAAATAAACTAATAGTAGCAAAAATAGTACAAGGATGGCAACAATACAAGAGAAATTGGCAGAGTCATTGGCGGTACTGAAGGAGTACCAGGATGCTCACGGGGACAATTTGGTGATTCAAGGAGCAGATACATTAGGACGGACACATACGGAACGGTTGGTGAACAGCGGATATCTGCAAATGGTCATCAAGGGATGGTATATTCCATCGTCGCCGGGAAGCGAGGGCGATTCTACAGTATGGTATGTATCGTACTGGAGTTTCATTACGGTCTATTTAGATAGTAGGTTCTTTGGAAAATGGTGTCTTTCGCCGGAAATGTCGCTCTATTTCCATAGTGGAAAAACGGTGATTCCCAAGCAGTTGATAGTGCGCAGTGAATCAGGAACGAACAACATTCTGCAGTTACCCTTTGGAACGTCACTGGTGGACATCAAAGCCTCTTTGCCGCCAGAGATGGTGCAGGAACCACGTTATGGCGTGCGGTTATATCCGATGGAGTATGCCTTGCTGATGGTGGGACCGGATTATTATCGGCACGATGCGTTGGAAGCGAGAACCTGTCTGGCCAGTCTGCGGGATGTGTCGCCGATAGTGTCGACGGCCATTGACGGAGGACACACCACCCGGGCGGGGCGCGTGGCCGGTGCGTTGCGCTCCATTGGTCGGGAGGAGATGGCGGACGAGTTGTTGCGTAGAATGCGTCAGGTGGGATATACGGTGACGGAAGAGAACCCATTTGAGGAGGATGTGCGGATGGAGACATTCGCGGAGTCGCCGCACGCATCGCGCATCCGACTGATGTGGATGCAGATGCGGAAGGTGGTGGTGGCGAAATTAAAAGTCAGGCCAGTACAACAGGATGCGGCGTCGGTGTTGGCGATGATGGATGCGACGTATGTGAAGGACAGCTATCACTCTTTGTCGATCGAGGGGTACAAAATCACGGAAGGGCTGCTGGAGCGGGTGCGGAGTGGTGACTGGGATCCCGAAAAAGACGAAGCAGACAAGGAGCGCAGGAATGCGTTAGCCGCCCGTGGATATTATCAGGCGTACGAGTTGCTGAAGCAAGGCGTTGCCGACTGTTTTTCCGGGCAGGCACCTGCGCAGCTGTACGTGAAAAGCCATCAGGACTGGCACTTCCAGCTGTTCGAGCCGTGCATCCGGGCGGGTATTGTGAAGGCTTCGGATCTGGTGGGTTACCGCCGTCATCAGGTCTATATCCGCAATTCCATGCACACGCCTTTGAATCCCGATGCCGTTTTAGACGCGATGAGCGCTTTATCGGATTTGATGATAGAAGAAGATAATGCGTTAGTGCGTGCCGTTTTAGGGCATTTCTTCTTCGTCTATATCCATCCCTACATGGACGGCAACGGCCGCACCGCCCGTTTTGTGATGAACAGCCAGCTCGTGACCGCCGGCTACCCCTGGGTGGTGATCCCTGTGGAGCGCCGGGAAGAGTACATGGCGGCATTGGAGAAGGCGAGCGTGGAGGGAGATGTGGAGGGGTTCGTGAGATTTATTGGGAGTTTGATGTGAGGGCAGGTGTTTTTCTTTTACAAGATTTGATGAATGGGAAAAGATTTGTATCTTTGCACTCTTGAATGTTGTGTTATGAAGAAAGAAGTGGAGCAGAAACAATATTGCGGAGGTCTTAGTAGAATGTATGAATAATAGGGAGAACAGATTGGTTGAGTTGGCCAAGCAGCTGAACATTGAGCCAGTGAAGGCGTTGCAGCTGTTTTACGAAAGCCAAACCTGCGCCGACCTCCACGACAAATCCACGGGACTTTATCTTTATGGGGATTTGTATGTGGCGGATGAGTTTATGAGGGAGAAGGGGTATGGAATGTAGGAGGGCTGGATAATCTGTTCATTTTGTGGGATAGGTGTTTTTCGATAGTGCGATAAAGGAAGAAGTGGTGATTTCAAAAGATTGTGTATTTTTGCCGCGAAAAAGATGAACTAGTCGGAATGAAAGAAATAAAACGAAGATTTATTGGATGCTTGTAAATAATAGAAACTGAAAATAGTTAAAATATACAATATATGCCAACAAGATTACAAGATAAAAGAAATTGGGCCATTGACAGTGGTTTAATGCCTATGCATTTAGCCCCTCATAACGAGGGAGAACGCTATATTATGCTTGATGGTGGTTATTATGAGTTTTGTCTTGATCTTGATGCCGAAGGCGGCACAGAAAGTGATTACAACTCCTATGCATGGTCATCGGATGTTAAGAACTATATTCGTGTAGCGGGAAATGATGTAACTGTATATAATTGGAAAAGTCGTCGTAGCGATACAATGAAACTTGCTCTTATAGAGCAGAAGTTTAATCAGTTTTTGAAAATCATCAATTCCACCAGCATCAATTCCTCTGATGATGTAACGCCTTTCCTTTTAGGTCTCTTTGCACAGTTACGTAACTTGACACAGGAAACGAAACAACCAACAGAGGCCATGAACCTTTTGTTTAAATTACTCGTTTCTATTGAAGAAGATCTTGATGCTGAAGTATGCAGAAAGTGGAATATCATTGATACTGTCTTGCCTAATGGTTTTGATATGTTGGTGGAATCTATTCGTAAAGGAGCTCTCCAAATCAAGCCTAATCTAGATTTCATTCTTAGGCACGGTTCAGGAAAATTGTTTGAAGTGGCACATCGAACAGCCTTATCATTTAATCCGCAATGGGATTTGTTTGGTGGGATTTCTACAGAACTGACATTAGCGGACTCCAGCAGTTATTCAAGCCTTCATTATACACCAAGATATCTTGTTAGGAGTATAGTTGAGAACAGCCTAAAGCAATTGAACAAGGAGCTGGAGAGAATTAGAATTTTTGATCCTGCATGCGGTTCTGGTGCCTTTTTACAAGAGGCTCTTAAACAACTGAAAGAACTAAATTTCCAGGGAAAAATAGAAGTTAGAGCATTTGATAATTCTGACATGGCAGTAAGTACAACAAAATTCTTGTTGTCTTATGAGCAGAGAAAACAATGGGATGAGCAACATCTGACTTATCAAGTGGATGTTTGTGATTCGGTTGTAACTGATTGGCCTGAATGTGATTTGCTTTTGATGAATCCTCCATATATAGCTATGGAACTTATGAAAGATTCCGAGACTAAGGATGCTGTACGGGAAACCTTAAAGGATCTCAAAATAAAGAAACGCCCCAATATGGCTGCTGCGTTTTTGTATAAGGCAGTTAAAGCGTTGAGTGCTAATGGTGTACTTGGAACGGTCTTACCTTCATCCCTCTTATTATTAGAGCAATATCAATCGTTACGTGAGGCTGTAAAGTCAATTTGTGATTTGGACATTATTGCCAAATTGGGCAATTTTGCATTTAGTGATGCCTTGACCGACGTTAGTATTGTGATAGCAAAACGTCAAGATCCTACACACAACATACCATTAACAGTGTGGTGCAAGAATCAAGATGGAGCTCCATTTAATGCTATTCGAGGTCTAAGAAAGATGCAGTATGATAATTTGACGAGTCGCATAGAGGATGATTATAATATTTATATCCCATCTCGTTTTCCAGTGGTTGGTGAAACATGGAATACAATCCCTATGAAAGACGACAGGTTAGTTCAACAATTAAAAGTGCGACTTGGAGCTGGCGACTTGAAACCTCTTTCAGAGATCTTTACTGTTAAACAAGGCATCATCACGGGTATTCGTGATATCTTTGAAATCAATGATATTCAGTACGAAAATATTCCTGAAAAGGAGAGAAAACTATTTCGCAATATAGCTTCTTCTCTTACAATTGAAGATGGTCAGATTAGAAAAGATAACTATCTTTGGTATCCTTATAATAAGAAGGGACTTATTATTGAAACTGAAGACCAATTGCGTCAATATGAGTGGGTATACAATTGGTTGGAGCCCCATAAGCTTGAGTTATCAAATAGAAATGGCATAAGGAATTGGTGGGAACCAACTAGACCTCGCCCATGGCAGTTTGAACACGCTATGCACTTGTGCTCTAAACGTTTTGGTGATTCATCTTCTTTTGCCATTGCATCACATGAATTTGTCATTAAAGATGGAAATGGATTTTTGTTTAACTCGGAGAATGTGGTTAAATCCGATTATTACTTTTACTTGGCATATTTTAGTAGTTCAACTTTTGAACATCTCTTATCTATTTATGCAAGGACACTGATGAAAGGTTATGACCTTGGTAACAGAAATATCAAGGATATTCCGATTGTTGATGTAACTGAAAATCCAGGTATCCGAACAACATATGCTTACCAAAAACTTGTAGAATTGGCGGAAATGTATTCAGGAGGTTTCGCTATAAAAAAAGAAAAATTTGGTTATTTGGTGGACAGCTTCTATCCGGGATATGGCGAAGAAAAATAAAATGCGGTTATCAGAGAGGTTGCTTGTTGCGCTTAATGACATTGTCGGGAGGCAACTAGTGACTATCGACCCTCCATATTTTTATAGGAATGGAGATGTCATAATAAGTCAAGGTACACGTGACGCACTGAATCGTTCTGGCGCTATGCCAAACTATGTAAAAGCGACACATTGGTTTGATGTCTTTTGGTATTATGTTAATGTCCAAGTGAGAAAAGATACTGATAAGACATCCGAGGTGCCATTTGTAAGTGTTTCGTTTTTTCAAGAAGAGGGTGAGATACTAAATCAACTGTTTAGGGCAGAATGGGATAATTACCCACAGAAAAGTCACCCACAACCCCATTGGCATATTACTACTATTCGTGAAGAAGGATTTGATGTTTTTAAAGATAGTACTGCTGTTGATGAAGATAGTCCGTTTGCTGAACTTGAAAAAGAAGAACGGAAAGTTAATCTCCCGAAAATGCATTTTGCCATGGCAGGTGACTGGCATGGTGGTGAAAAAGAGAATATGGTAAGTGATTACATGGATGAACGACAGCTCGCGAATTGGCTTAATAATCTTTTCGATCATGTTCGTGAGGAGTTACTCTATGCCTATTGATGCATTCGTTTTAATAAAAACATATCTTTGCACCCTAAAATAAAACAGAAACAGAAACTAAAACCAAATAATCAATATTAAAACAGTAGAAGGATAGAAATAGAATAAAAAGATAAACATATAGTATAAAGCGTTTTCGCTTTTCACGGCAGTTCGAAACCTAGGAAATTTCGTTACTTTAGTGCACATGAAAGGAGAAACGCTCGCGGTATGACCGTGAGCTTTCTTGTTTGCACTAAAGGTTTTCCTAGGACCTCGAACTCAACAAAAAGTTCGCGGTTTTTTTTATGTCCAAACAAGAACAGACTAAATCCCAGATCAAAAGCCGCCAGCGGGTGGCTGACCATGGCGAGGTGTTCACCAATCCGCGCGAGGTGAACGCTATGCTCGACCTCGTGCGCGACGAGTCGTTCCGGCTCGACAGCCGCTTCCTCGAGCCCGCCTGCGGCGACGGCAACTTCCTCATCGAAATCCTCCGCCGCAAACTCTCCCTTCTGCAAGACCTCAAATCCCAAACCGAATGGGAGTTCCAGAGCCTCATCGCCGTCGGCTCCTGCTACGGCATCGACATCCTGCCCGACAACGCCGAGGCCTGCCGCACCAGACTGGAACACTACGTTCTCTCCCAACACCCAGCCTCGGAGAGGCTACCCGTGGACAGTCCCTACCTTTTCTCGCTCCGCTATATGCTCCAGAAGAACATCGTCTGCGGCGACGCCCTCACCTACCGCACCGCCGAGGATAAACCCATCGTCTTCTGCGAGTGGACCCCCATCGCGGGCAGTATGCAGTTCTCCCGCCGCGACTTCCAGTTCGATTTCCTCGTCACCCAAAGCCACCAATACAGCCTCTTCGACGAGCAAGGCGAAGTGCAAAGCTTCGACGAACCTGTACACACTTATCCCCCTTTGCATTACAGCCAACTTTATCGATATGACACACTATAGTCCAGACATCCTCAACTGCTTGGCCAACCTTTCCAGCGACGAGGTCTTCACCTCGCCCGAGTTGGCCAATCGAATGCTCGACCTGCTACCGCAGGAGTTGTTCCGTTCCAGCAAAACTCGATTCCTCGATCCCTGCAGCAAGAGCGGGGTCTTCCTGCGCGAGATCGCCAAACGGCTGCTGGCGGGTCTCGAAGAGCAGATTCCCGATCTGCAGCAGCGCATCGACCACATCATGACGAAGCAGGTCTTCGGCATCGCCTGCACCGATCTCACTGCCGAGATGAGCCGCCGCACGCTTTACTGCACCAAGCAGGCCAACGGCAAATACAGTGTCAGCACGGTTTTCCACGACGTGCAGGGCAACCTGCGCTACGAACGCTGCCGTCACACTTGGAACCAGCAAGGCCGATGCGAACACTGCGGTGCCAGTCAGGGCGAATACCTCCGTGCCGACACCCGCGAGACCTACGCCTATCCGTTTATTCACAAATCAATCAAAGAAATATTCAAGAAAGATATGCAATTCGACGTAATCATAGGAAATCCGCCGTATCAGATGAGTACTGGAGGTAGTGTAGAATCACAAGCCATCCCTTTGTATAATAAATTTGTTGATTGTTCTAAAAAACTAAATCCAAGATATTTATGCATGATTATTCCATCAAGATGGATGAATGGTGGATTTGGATTAGACTCATTCAGGAATGAGATGCTAACTGACAAGCATATTCGGATTCTTCACGATTATCTTGAAGCAAGCGATTGTTTTCCTAGCATAGCTTTAACTGGTGGAGTATGTTATTTTCTTTGGGTTCGAGATTCAATGGGAGAATGTGACGTATATACTCATCAGAACAATAAATTTACACACTCTCGAAGAATGCTTCTTCAGAAAAACATGACAACATTTATAAGGCAAAATGAAGCAATATCAATTATCAAAAAAGTCCAATCAAAAAAGGAGTTAGCATTTTCAGAAATTGTAAGCCAACGAGATCCTTTTGGGTTAAACTACTTTGAAGATGGGCATGAGAATATGTTCAAGCTTTTCTGTCCGAAAAACACAAGAAACAGTTCTATAATTTATTCATTTAACTGGCAAAAAGAAGGTGTAAAGTATGCAGAAAGAAAATATATTACAACTAATATAAATGCTTTGGACAAATGGAAAGTCTTTATCTCAAAAGCAAATGGGGCAGCAAGTAGCAAAGCACCTTATTCTGTTCTTTCAAAGCCTTTTGTTGCAGAACCAAATACTTTTTGTAACATGACTTATCTGCTTATAGGTCCCTTTGAAACAAAAAATGAGAGTGAGAATGTGTGTGATTACATACGCACCAAATTCTTCAGATTTTTAGTTAGTATTCTAAAGAACACCCAAAATGCTTATAAAAAAGTATATTCTCTCGTCCCCCTCCAAGTCTTCTCCCACCCCTGGACCGACGAGATGCTGTACGAGAAGTACGGCTTGGACAAGGACGAGATTGCCTTTATCGAGAGCATGATACGGCCGATGGAATAGTTAAAG
>CACXUB010000066.1 GCA_902770735.1 uncultured Bacteroidota bacterium
CAGAGGCACCGCAGGCGTTAGTGTAGTTGGCCGTCCAGGTCTGTGTGCGGCCGCAACCGCTCTCCACCACAGTGGAAGGCGTCACCACCGCCTGAGCCGCTCCATTGCACTCGTCCGTGACAGTGAAGTTCTCATACGTCAGAACGAAGGTTGACGGGTTACATCCCAGATCATCATCATGGATACCAGTCTTGGCTGCGATGGTGGGCGTTGCCGGCGTTTTCACGGAAACGGTGGCTCTGGCCATCGCACTACAACCGTTGGCATCTGTCACGGTCACGGTATCATAATAGGTCTTGCCGCAGGAAGCGGGAGGAGCGGGTATTGCCACCGCCGTTTCGTTCGTCAGATAGGGCGTCGTGGTGGTGGTCGGTATGGTATTTAAGTCCCCTTTCCATACGAATGTGTAGTTGGCCACTGTGGCTGTGGTGATGGTCGCCGTCAGCGCTCCGAAGCCCACATTCGGGCAAAGGTCGCCCAGGGAGGTGACCTCCACCACCGGGTTCGGGTTCACAGTAAGCAACAGGTACGAGATCGTGTCCACCTTTGTGCCGTCGATGATCTTCCAACCCGGGAACTCGTAGTAGCCGTGACTGTCGGTGGAAGCCGGCAGCGTGTTGCCGCGCCAGGTGTAGGTCGCGAACTCGCTCTGGCAGATGGTGTCCTTGTGCAGCGGTTCCACGATGAGCACCCGCGTGGTGATGCTGTCGCAGCCGTTGCTGCCAGGGATGGTGTCCACTTTGGTGTAGGTGCCGGAATGGTCGACGTAGAACTCCTTGTTGGAGAACTCCATGGTGTATGGCGTGCCGGCATACAAGGTGTCCTTGTAGACCGTGTCGCGTTGCACCATCTTCCGTTCGATGTGGATGACGATGACGCTGTCGCAGCCGTCTTTGGTTTTCATCTTGAAGACAAATTCGCCCTTGTCGGCGTCGATGGTGATGACCTCGACTTCGGTGGTGGAGGACGGCGGGGTGACCGTGCCCTCGGTGATCGTGAAGGTGAAGGTTTCGCCGTTCACCGTGTAATCGTACGTCTCGGTGGTTTCATAGAGGCAGAGACTCTTCTCCACCGTGTCTCGGCTCGACAGGTCGATGTTGAGTTTGAAATAAGAAATCGTGTCAATATCGACACCGTCAACGGTCCTTGTGCCGGGGAACTCGTAGTATCCCAGCGTGTTGACGGTCTTGCCGGCGATGCAGTTGTGTTTGCCGTTGTAGTCCCAGCAGTAGCCTCCCACATTGTCCTCCCAGACGTTGCTGGTGTTGAAGGTGCTGTCGCAGATTTCATCCTCTACGGGTTCCTCGACCACGAGGATTCTCACCGTGATGCTGTCGCAGCCGTTGGCCGCTCCGCCCGGGATGGTATCCGTGTAGGTCATCACGCCCTTTTCCGTGACGTGGAAGGTGTGGTTGGCGAGAATCTTGTCGTAGTCCTGCCCGGGGATGTGCAGCGTGTCGGCGGTGACCGTGTCGCGCTTCACGATGTCATAAGCGATATGCAAGTTCACGATGCTGTCGCAACCGTTGGCGGCCGTGTATTTCAGGACAAAGTCGCCGTTGGCGGCGTCCTTCTCCAGCACCTCCACATCCGTGGCGGTAGTGGACAGGCTCACTCCAGTGCCGGGCGTCACGGTGATGCTGATACGGGTGTCGCCTTCATAAGTGAAGGTTTGTGCCGTATTGAAGTCGAGGCACAGATGCTCGTTGTCGGTGCTCTCGGCCGTGGGTTTCACCGTCAGCTGCAGGTAGGATACCGTGTCCACCTTCGTGCCATTGATGGTCTTGTCGCCCGGGAACTCGTAGTAACCTTTCGCATCCACCGTCTTGCCTTTGATGCAGTTGTCTTTTCCGTTGTAGGTCCAGCAATAGGTTGAATCATAGCCATAATCCCATTTCAGAGAGGTGATGTTGTAGGCTTGCTGGCAAACGGTGTCCTTGTGCAGCGGCTCCACGATGAGCACCCGCGTGGTGATGCTGTCGCAGCCGTTGCTGCCGGGGATGGTGTCCACTTTGGTGTAGGTGCCGGAATGGTCAACGTAGAACTCCTTGTTGGAGAACTCCATGGTGTATGGCGTGCCGGCATATAAGGTGTCCTTGAAAACCGTGTCGCGTTGCACGATGTCGTAGTCCACGTGCAGGGAGATGATGCTGTCGCAGCCGTGGATGGTCTTCATCTTCAGCAGGAAGTTGCCGTTGACGGCGTCGGTGGCGTCAATCACCACGGCGGAGGAGGATGAGGTCACCGTCACACCGGAAGTAGTCGTCGTGATGGTCACATACTCGTTCTTGCTGTAGGTTTGCGTGTAGGTGTCCTCGTAGAGGCAGACGGACAACGCATCCGAGGATTCATATTCGTCCCAGATGGTCAGGTGCAGGAGGGCGGTGGTGTCGATGGTCACGCCGTCCACAACCTTGCTGCCGTAATGGATGTAGTCACCGGAGACGGTACCCGGCTTGAAAGTGGTGTCGAACGGGGCGTAAGGGTAGTCGTCCTTCAACGGACACATCTCTTCGGTGTATTCCGCATCGCAATCGACCACGGTGAGCTTGTACTCGCCGACGGAAGGATCTTCGGGACAGCCTGTCACCTGGGCATAACGCTTGAAGGTGTAGCTGCCTTCAGTGCTCATATAGGAAGCGGGCACGTTGTAGGAAGCGCCGGTAGCGCCGGAGATGGTGGTCTCGGTGCCGCCCGCGGGAGTCACCGTCCAGGAGTAGGTGGCCGTGACGCCGCTTTGGTAGGACTCTGCGGGGACGGAGGATTTGATTTGCGGGGCAGGGCTGCCGGTACAGGTGACGGTCTTGCCTCCGATAATGGAGCCCGCGTTGAATTTCGGACGCACGCTCACGAGGGTGCGCTTACTCTCGCAGACGCCGGAGGCATCCACGGCACTCACGTATCGGGTGACGTACGAGGTTCCCATCTGCACGGTGCGCAAACTGGGATCAGAGGAACCGGCGGACGCGGTGGCATACCATTTCAGACGGCTCGCATTGTTGGATCCGATGGCAATTTCGTAGGTGGTGTTGGGGCATGCATATTGCGGGCTTGGCATGGTTGGGGCGTTAGGCGCCGTCGTGTTGGACGGAGTTACAGTGACAGGTTCAGTATATATCGCACTACATACGCCGCTCTTCACCCTTGCACGGAACTGGGTTGTGACGGTGATGGTGTTGATCATGTCGGACGAGAGACGCTCGGTGGTGTTGTAAATGTTCGTCCAAGACGACCAACCGCTGGAGGTCTGGGTGCGATACTGCCACCTTTCAACCTCGCCCACATAGTCAACGAGCACCAGATCCTCGAAGGTACCGTTCTTACAGAGTTCCGTTTCCGGCGGCACAATATGGCCTTTCACCGTCGCAGGGTCAATGGTGATGGTCGTGCTCACGGAAGCTCCGCTGGCACAATATTCACTGCTGGCCGTTACGGTATAGGTGACGGTGAGGGTGCCGGCCGGGGCTCCTGAACTAATGGTCAGCACTTTGCCCGATTGGGTGGCATAGCCGTTGTATTCGCTATTCCAGGAGTAGGTGCCGGAAGCGCCGGTGGCCGTCACGGTGAACTGGTTGCCGGCACAGGTCTCATCACCCGACAAGGAAGTGGAAAGTGTGGCCGGGGAATGCACGATGACGGTGATGGTCACTGGGTCGCTGATACAGTTTTCCGTACCCTGGCGCACGTAGTAGGTGTAGGTGCCGGGTTCCTCCGTGGAGGGCACGATATCCGTTTCTGCGGCGCCATTGATAGTCCTGTAGAAATATAAGGTATAGCCGTTGTCAGCCGTCACATGCGTGGAGAGCGGCAGAGCGGTCTCGTTGACACAATAGTGGATGGTCGATTCGCCCGGGGTCACCGTGGGCGCGTCTTCCAATTCCGTGGACTTTTGTAATTTCACATTGGTATAACAGGCGGCGTTGTGGGCGTTTGTGATGGCAATCACATTGAGCTTACCGCTTGAAGGCAACGGGAATCCAGTGGAAACGGTGTATTCCACGGTGGTTTCCGTGATGGGGTATGAGTTGAAGAAGCGGGTGCCGGCAGGAAAATTGTTATATACTTCCATGAAGTTGATGGTGTTCGGCTTCGCGGGTTCGGTACACAGTTGAAGCGTCTTCAAAGAGTAGTCTCCATCACAGTGGCCTTCGTCGAGGTAGGCTTGGCGGTCGAGAAGCACCCGGATGGGGTGTCGGACCAGCTCGCCCTTGCACTGGCCGCCGCCTTGGTAGCCGACCACAAAGGTGGAGGCGTTAACGGGCACATTCGACAGCACGCCGATGGCCGTCAGGGTGCCATCCACCAGGAGCTCCAGTTTACACTCCTCATTCGAAGACATCAATTCGTAGCAGTCTTCCGTGAGGACAAAGTCAAGGCGCAGGGTGGCATAGACGGAGTCGGGGTAACCGGCGGGAATCTTGTCTAAATGCCAGATGGCCATGCCGTTGGCGCCGGCGGTGGCGTCGAACTCGATGCTGCCGGAGCGTTCGGGGGCCATGAACTCGAAGGAGTGTGGCTTGGAAAGATTTGCGGTCCTGGGTATAGGCACTTTGATGACCGCGTCGCGCACCGACTCGGTCCCTCGGTTGCGGATGTCAATCAGGAAGGAGATGCTGTCGCCGGGGCGCACCACATAGGCGTTCTCTGTCTCGTCGAAATGGGCGCCCTCCACCTCCACGAAGGCGTTGAAGGCCTCCGGCTCGGGAACATAACACTGGATACTGATACCGAAGAACCACGGCACGTAGATGTCTTTTGCTGCGCCATCTACAGAGGCACAGGTGAATTTAAATTGTGTAGATGTTTGACTATTACGGATATATTGTTTGTTACTGTTGTCCAATGTCATCATGGAAATGTCTATACCGCAGTTGTTTGGGTGTTCGGGAGAGCGGGCATTTCCTGTGTAGATGGAACCATTAAAGAAATTAGTGGCTGAGTTTTGAGGGTGGGACAATTCGAAATAGGTGTTTGCATTGTCTGTGATTGCTGTCTGTCCAGCCCGCAACATGCGGCAACGGTCACCCGTCATGCCACGGTCGCCTTCGGCTGTCATCATAGCTACCTTCACTGCCACATCTCCAGCCGGATTTGCTTGAAAACCATCCACCGTTATTAATGGATGATGATCGCCGTTGGTTAGAGCATATCCGTCAAACAGGGTGATGTTCCGCCATTTCATGTCCTCGTTCTGATAGACCACGACAAGGCCCCAGCCGCCACAGTAACCGACTTGGAAATCAGGACCTTCGGACAATGCGATGTCCGCCCCGAAGTAGTTGCCCTCGCCATGGGCGCGCACATAGTCGGTCACTTCCGCATAACCTATGTTGATGAAGTAGTTGCCATTCCAGGAAGTGTCCGCGGTGGGGTACATGATCTCGGAAGTGGTGGCCGTCACCGTTGTATAGGCACTTTCGGATTGATGCTTGAACTTTATCTTGTTCTGATACATAGTATGACCATTCACAGTAAGTTCGGTGCCGGTCTCTTTTGCGATGTAGAGTCCATAATAACGTGAAATGCCATAGATGTAATAGGTCACCCCATTTGTAGAGAAATGTAATGCGCCAATGCTATGTGATTGATCATGACCGGGCCACCAGCGTGTATCATTTACGGAGGAAACTCCAGAAGCATAGTAAATCTTGTAGCCAGCACTGTTGATAGTGCTGCTTGACGGTGTCGAATTTGTGTTAGCTCCGTTTATTGTTGTCCAGCCTCCGGAATTGGAATTCCTCGTTTGAACTTGCAGATTGTTTTTGCTCACACGAATTTGTCGTATGATTGTATTGTCGCTAATCTTGGTTATCGTATAAGTATTATATCCGTTGTTTTCAGTTTCGGATTGTGTGACTCTGAATTTCCCATCAACCACTTGATTGTTAACCAGAGTGTTGTTTCCGTAGAGGACCGGCTCCGCGCGGCTCATCCAGTAAAGTCCGGCATAGACCACCTCCGTACAGGCTGGGTTGCAGCCGTTTTCCTCTGGGAACGACAATTGGGCGGAGGAGGAGTTCACCGTGGAGGCATCTCCGTCGATATCGACATATTTCATGGGACGGATAGTGTTTCCTACCTGACCCGCGTTGTTGTTGCCATACGCACTTGTATAAGGGTTCAAAATGAGGTTTGTGTTTCCCAATACGGTGAAGTCTCCCTTGATGGTGTAGGTGGTCTTGTCTGGTGAGTATTGGGATGTCCTCGGCTGAAAAGGTTTGATGACCTGTCCGGACGCTCCGACAACACTCGCCAGCATAACAACAAAGAATAGCACTCTCTTTTGCATAAGGTTCAAGTTTATTTTGTTAGTAAGTTTAAATTCCAAAACAGAAACAGGATTCGAAAATTCAAATCACAAATGCAACATTTTGAGCCGCGAAACGTATAAAAGGGATTTAATTGTGTATGGACACAAGAAAACGTCCCATTAGTTTGACGAGTAAAATATTGAATGTTAGATAATTAGTACTTTACGTACGATGCTAAAAATGAGTGTGCGAATTTATGAAATACCCCCGCTTTCGCTCTTTTTTTTTATCAAAAGTTATCAATACTTATGAACAATTCAACAATTAGTAAAAATTAACATTTTTACTTCGTTGAAATACAGTGAGATAAAAAAGTAAATACCTTTTTTAGAGGTCTTCGCGGCGGAGGAGGTCGCTGGTGATCATCCGGTTGTCTTCCATGGGGAATTTCAGCCGGCCGTAGTTGGCCTCCGCCACCGACATCTTGAAATGCAGCTTCCGGAACAGCTTCCGCCGCCGGTACTCTTTGACGGCCGCCTCGGATTCGTAGAACAGGTATTGGATGAAGTCGAGCACCGCCTTTCTCTTCTTCTGCCCTTGGGCGGCGTTTTGCGGAGTCTCTTGGTAGAGGATTCGCGCGCCGGGCAGACTCTGGAGCGCCTGGATGTAGTCCTCGATGTCGGCCTCCTTGTCGGCGGAGAGCAGCACGACAAAGTCGGCCATCGGCACGGAGAACGGGATCTTGGTGAGCCCTTGCTTGTTGAAGAGGTAGTACTCGTCCTCGAACAGCAGTCCGCCCAACAGCGGGTTCTGCTGGTCCAGCGACATCTCCATGGGGGCGGTGACGTGGTTGGCGACGGCCACGAGGTTGACGTCGAACTCCAGGTTGAAAGAGAGCGCGTACATGGGGAATTTCAGCAGGGGCTGGGATTCCTCGGGGGCGATGTCGCCGACGAATGCGCAGGGCCGCTTAAGTTCTTTTTGCAGGAGATTGGCGAAGGAAAGATGGGGTAGGGTGGACTGCATCCAGCAGATCCAATAGTTCTTGGCGCTGCCGAAAGCGTCTAACGAGATGACTTGCTCTGTGTTTTTCTTGGCCATGGTCCTTGCAATTTGAGAGTTGACAATTCCGCCGCAAAAATACGATTTTTCAGCCAACAGCTAACAGCCAATAGCTAAAATCCAACCTTGTCATCTCGGTAGATCCGCCAGAGATAGACGATGGCCATGGCGCTGATGAGGGCGCAGGCGGCGGCCGTCGGCAGGGAACCGCGCACGTCGGTGAACTGCAGGTTGTCGGTGTCGATGCCGCGGCCCTGCAATGTGAAGTCCACCATCAGGGAGAGCGCGTTGTGCAGCACGTGCGCTAAAATCGGCAGCCACAGCGACCGGCTCCAGTAGAACAGGTAGCCTAAATAGACCCCTAACAGGAATCGCGGAATGAAACCGTAGAACTGGAAGTGCAATGCGCTGAATATGAGTGCGGTGAGCAGGATTCCGATGTGCGGGTTCTTCGTCCAGTTCATCATCAGCGGTTGCAAGGCACCCTGGAAGAAGAACTCCTCGCAGACACCCGCCAGCACGGCGAACACCAGCATGTTGGCGACCAAATCCCAGGAACTGCGCTGTGAAGTCACCAGCTCTAAGATGTGGTTGGCGGCCTCCTCCAGGTCGCGCATGAACTCGGCGACCCCGCCCTCCTGCGGCATGATGTGTTGGTTGAACGCCGACAGCGCCCCCACCACGGGCAGCAGCGTGACCGACAGGATCAGCACGATGTTGATCATCGACTGCTTGGGACTGCGGTTGGCGGCGTTGTAGTCGAACCACTGCCGGTTGTAGCAGTAGGCGAACAGCAGCGCGGGCACCAGGAAAGTGCCGATGGTGACCAGGCTCTGCGAGATGCGGATGGCGGTCACCGGGTCGGATGCCTCCAGCATCTGCGGCGTGTGGTAGAGGAGCAGAATGACCAGCTCGCCCAACGCCGACGAAATCAACATCCCGCCGAGCATGAACAAGGCTAACACAATAAGTTGGATCCAATAGGGCCGTTCGTTGAGTCGCATTTTTTGGGGTTAAAGGTTTTTGCAATCGGCGGCAAAGATACATTTTATTTGTGAATAGTGAATAGTGAATAGTGAATAGTGAACAGTGATCAGTGATCAGTGATCAGTGGTCCGTCACTAGCGAGAACCATTAAACCCTAAACCCAACCCCTAAACTCTAACCATCTAACCTTTTAACCTTTTAACCCTCTAACCTTTAACCATAAAAAAAGGGAACCCTTTCGAGTTCCCTTATGCATTTCAAACGCGGATGGCATCTTACGGGTTCGCTTTTTTGCGGATGCAGCGCACGCTCATCTTGTCGGTCTTTTGGGCCTGGACAGTGAGGATTTCGTCACAGTAGTAGGCGATGGAGCTGCTGTTCACCGTGGTGCCCGGGTTGGAGTCGGAGTTCCAGAAGTGGTAGCCCGTCATGATGTCCTCGTAGCGGGAGAGGGCGCTGTTGTACCAGCCGCCGCCGCGGGCGTCGAAGCCGGACCCACCGGGCGTGCCTTCATAACCGCTCTGCCAGTATTCCGTGCTCGGATCCTTGAGCAGGTTCACGGGTGTGGTGTTCAGCAGGTCGTAGTCGGCCTGGCTGCCCACGGCCCATCCGGGAGGACAGATGCCCTGGACGTACGGGTTGCCGCAGTCGTCGTTCTGGGTGGTCGGGGCGGTGGTATTGTCATTCTCAGGCACGCCGACGGCGGTGTACCACGTGTAGAGGTATCCGAACTTGCCGACATTGGCGGCGTTCTCGTCGTAAGCCACGGCGCTGCCGGTGTTCCATTGCAGGTTCTCGGTGAACCAGCACTGCGAACCGATACGGACAGCATCATAGGGATGGCCTTGCCAGGTGACACCCGTACAAGGTTTGTAATCGACAGTCACAACCTGGGTGCAGGAGCCGACCTCGTAGCCGCAGGCATCCAACAGCGACCATGTGATGGTATGCGGGCCCACGCTCAGCGGATTCACCAGGTTGTTCACCACGGTGTATTGGCCGGCGGCAACGCCTATGACGGTGGGCTCACCCGCGATGGTGATCGAGGTGCTGGTTTCGCAGTCGTTGATCAGGAAGGTCTCGGCCGTAGGACAGATGAAATTGGAGGGATCCACATCTGTCACGGTCAGAGTTCCTTTCACGTAGGAAATCTGATAGTCGTGGTTCACATTCTCCGTACCGCGTGTAATCACTGCTCCGCTCGGGGTGTTGTAGCTCCAGCCCTTGCAGAGCTGTTTGCCCGTCACCGTGGCGGTATAGCTGTCGCCGGAAGCCAGCGTGCCGGCAGTAATGGAGTGGTTGCCGTTCACCAGCAGTGTGCCATCGTACTGTTTCGAGTCGGTGGCCGCGGTGATGGTTATCGGCCGCGGGATGATCCTCAGTTTTACATCGAAGGTAGGAACATAGCTTGCGGTCACATCGGTGCCGGATCCATCCTTGACGGAGAATCCGCTCTTGTCAACGTAGCCGACAATAGCCATAGGAGCCGAGAAGAAGCCGTCGTGGTTCTCATACTGACCCACATGGATACCGCTGTAGTTGGTCTGGACGCTTTGGTCACTTTCAGTCCACATGTTGCCGGAGGCGAGGTGGTCGTCGGCCACAAAGCCAGTTGTGTACAGCTGGTCATAGGTCACGGTGAATTTTGTGCCGTCATACACCTTGGTGGAGTCGAGTTCGATGAGGAGGGCTTTTTTGTTGACAATCACCTGGATTGTTTTCACGACAGTGCCGCAGTTCGGGGTGAAGGTGCTGGTGGCCGTCGCCGTGATGGTATAGGTACCGGCATGAGGCATGTCAGCCGTGATGGTCTGTATTGAGGGGTTATACGTGAAACCGTCGGGCATTGTGGGTGGAGCGACCGTGGAATAGGTGTTGGTCAGCACCACCGGGGTGATGGACTCGCCGTAGGTGATGGTCTGCGTGGGCAGGCTCACGGTGAGAGTCGGCAGCGGGTTGACCGTGATGGTCTGTTGTTTCTCCGTGTATTTGCCGCAAGCATCGGTTGCCTTCCAGGTTCTGACGGTACTCACTGAGGATCGGCTTCATCCCGTTAACGACTTCGTCGATCTGGCCTTTCTTCTCTTCCAGAAGCTGTTCATAATCCGGGATGCTGTAGCCGCCCTTCATATTCATGACTGCCATGTCAGTGACCGCGTTATTCTTGTCATCGGTCCGTTTGATGCCCATCACAGCCGCGACATTCTGGTCCTGAACCTTATTGTCGTCAAAGAAAGAGGCCTTGCCTGCGTTAAAATCTCCTTTGATCGGTTCCCAGCCGTTTTTCTGTAGCCACTCCGTCGCTTTTTTCTCGGTTTTGCCGTAAGCGATAAAGACGTCACTGACGTACTTACCGCCGCCTTCCGTCTCTTCAGCGTGAACTGCCATCGGCACACCGGCCGTCGCTGAAAGACAGATCACCATTGCGCCCGCAAGAACTGCTGATAATGCTTTCTTGATCCAGTTAGTTTTCATTTTTTGTCTCTCCCTAAACTGCTTTTCAGTTTTTATCTGTTGGTGTGAGTCAACAGTTTTCTCATCATTTATCAATAATGATGATTCTTATGCCGCTTCCGGCTCATCTTTCCTGCGCTTTTTGTTAAGCACAAGCGTTGCGCCCGCGATGCCGAGAATCAGTCCTCCGATACCGGCAAGAGCCAGCTGCCCGCCGGAGAATGCAGAGGCCGCATCTGCGGCAAATGCATTTGTGTCTGCATCCCAGAACAGATATACACCTTTTTTATCGTTGTTAAACGCCCAGGCTGTGTCGCCCAAATCGACTGCATTTGTGTAAGTAAACAAATGCAGAGGCTTCGTACACCCCTTCGGAGTTTTGCTGCTGCCGTATTGAAGTGTCAGCGAATCCGCGAGGATCGGATCACCCTTGTCCTGTGACTTGACTGTGTAAAGCGCGATCCACTCCTGCCCCATGTCGGCATTCAGATCCGCAATGTCGAAGCAATAATGCTCCGGATCCTTATAATCGCTGACGCCGTCCTGCCAGTCACCGATCTCGCCGACTTCCGGCCGGTTACATTTAACGGCTGAATAGTATTCATAGGTCTTAAAATCGATGTTCTTCTTCTGTTCGCCATTCCCATCGAGAATCGGCTTACCGTTATCATTGGTCAGGTAGGTCACGATATCCGACTCGTCGACGATCATGCGCGGAATCGGCGTCATATCTCTTTGGTAGTATTTGTACAT
>CACXUB010000067.1:0-20329 GCA_902770735.1 uncultured Bacteroidota bacterium
CCTACGATGAGTGCATGGCCATCTTGAAAAAAGCAGAGGATCACGGTTTTGTACACCAAATCACCAATATCGACGGCGAAGGCAAAATCTTTGCTATCTGCAACTGCAACGTGAAGATTTGCAATGCGTTGCGTACTTCACAACTCTTCAACACCCCGAATATGTCCCGCAGTGCTTACGTGGCGAAGGTGGATCCGACGAACTGCGTGGCTTGCGGACGTTGCGTGGAATACTGTCCTGCAGGCGCTGTCCGTCTGGGACAGAAACTCTGCACCAAACACGGCGAGCAGACCTACCCGAAACAGGAGCTGCCCGATGCCAAGAAGTGGGGACCGGAGAAGTGGGACGAGGACTACCGCGACAAGAACCGCATCAACTGCTACCCGACGGGCACGGCGCCTTGTAAAACGGCCTGTCCGGCGCATATCGCGGTGCAAGGATATCTGAAGAAAGCTGCCGAGGGCAAATATACGGAGGCGTTGGAACTCATCAAGCGCGAGAATCCGTTCCCGGCAGTCTGCGGACGCGTCTGCAACCGTCGCTGCGAGGATGCCTGCACGCGAGGCACCATCGACCAGCCCATCGCCATTGATGCGGTCAAGAAGTTCATTGCTGAGCAGGATCTCAAAGCGGAGACCCGCTTCATTCCCGAGGTGAACATCTGTTCCAACGTGAAAGAATTCTGGGATGAGAAGATTGCCATCATCGGCGGCGGCCCTGCCGGTCTGAGTTGCGCCTACTACCTTGCCACGATGGGCTACAAACCCACCGTGTTCGAGAAAGACGAAATCCCCGGTGGCATGCTGCAATACGGCATCCCGTCCTATAAACTTGACAAAGAGGTCATCAAAGCCGAAATCGACATCATGCGCGAAATCGGTGTGGAGATCCGTACTGGCGTGGAGGTTGGCAAAGATATTACTATTCAGCAACTTAGAGAGCAGGGCTATAAAGGTTTCTACTTGGCCATCGGCTGTCAGGGCGGCAAACTGCCCGGCATCACCGGCGAGAATCTGCCCGGCACCACCACGGCCATTGATTTCCTGCATAACTGCAATTGCGGCACGAAGGTCAGCGGCAAGGTCGTCGTGGTCGGTGGCGGCAACGTGGCCATCGATGCGGCGCGGGTCGCCAAGCGCGGCGGTGCCGAGTCCGTCACCATGCTCTCGTTGGAGACCGAAGACATCATGCCCGCTTCCTTGGAGGAGCGCCGCGAGGCCCGCGAGGACGGCGTGGTCATCAACCCCGGCTGGGGGCCGAAAGAGGTGCTCGGTACCGACAAGGCCACCGGCATCGTCTTCAAGAAATGCACCTCCGTGTATGACAAAGATCACCGTTTTTCTCCGCAATATGATGAGAACGAGACGATTACGTTGGATGCCGACTTGGTCATCTTCGCCATCGGTCAGACGGTCATCCTCAAGGATCTGCTCAAGGATACGAAAGTGGAATTCGTGCGCGGCGTCTATCCCGTGGCCGACAAACTGACCTACCAGACTGCCGAAGAGGACATCTTCGTGGGCGGTGACTGCTTCACTGGTCCGAAGTTCGCCATCGACGCCATTGCCGCCGGCAAGGAGGGTGCCGAATCATTGCACCGCTACGTGCAGCACGGGCACCTCACCATCGGACGCAACCGTCGCGACTTCATCGAGCTCGACAAGGATGACATCGTGGTGGAGAGCTACGACAACTCCTCCCGCCAGGTGGAAGGCGTGTCCGAGCAGGCCGACAAGTTCAAGGAATACACGCTCACGCTTACCGAGGAGCAGGTGCGCACCGAGACGTCCCGCTGTCTGAGTTGCGGCGCGTCGGTGGTCGATGAGAACCGTTGCATCGGCTGCGGTATCTGCACCACAAAATGTGCCTTCGATGCCATTCACCTCTTCCGCGATAACCCCGACGCCAGCATCATGCGTACCTCCGAGGACAAGTTCAGCGGTATCCTGCCCTACATGTTGAAACGAGCCGCAAAGATCGTCTTCAAGAAGTAAATGTTAGTGAGTGAATGTTAGTGAGTGAATGTTAACACGAAGTAATCAACAGCGAAGCTAATCAACAGCCGAAGGCTAACTAACAGCCGCAGGCTCATCAACAGCCGCAGGCTCATCAACAGCCGAAGGCTCACCAACAGCCGAAGGCTCATCAACAGCCGAAGGCTAACCAACATCGAAGGCTCACCAACAGCGAAGCTCACCAACAGCCGCAGGCTCACCAACACGAAGTGAATATGCACGAACTAGGTATCGTCTTCTATATCATCCGGGACGTCAAGAAGGTGGCGGAGGAGAACCACGTGGAGCGGGTCTCCGCAGTGGTCATGGACATCGGGGAGGTCTCCACGGTGGTGCCGCACCTGCTCACCGACTGCTGGCGCTGGGCCGCCGACAAAGAGGAGCTGCTGAAGGGTTGTGAGCTGAAGTGCAACATTATTCCGGCTGTCACCTGGTGCGACGACTGCAAACAGGAGTACGAGACGGTGAAACATGGGAAGACGTGCCCCCACTGCCACAGTGAGAACACTTGGCTCCTCCGCGGCAACGAAGTCGAAATCCGCGAAATCCAAGTTGAAGAGCTGCGCTGTTGAGAAGTAAATGTTGGGAAGTAAATGTTGGTGAGTAAATGTTGGTGAGTAAATGTTGGTGAGTAAATGTTGGTGAGTAAATGTTAAGACGAAGTAATCAACAGCCGAAGGCTCACCAACAGCGAAGCTCACCAACAGCGAAGCTAATCAACAGCGAAGCTAATCAACAGCGAAGCTCACCAACAGCCGAAGGCTCAACAACAGCGAAGCTAATCAACAGCCGAAGGCTAAAAAACACGAAGTAACAAACAAAAAAACAACGAATATGTCATGCTTTATCATCCCCATGGCGCAGGCCATCGCCACAAGCGCCTACAGAAAAGCCAACGCGAAAGCGATTGAAAGTTCAGAACACGCGCTCACGCGCAACATCCCGGCATTGGAGAAGATGCTCTGGGGCGGCACCGTGATGCTCATCGTCGATCACGTCATCAACGGCGAGCTCACTTGGCAGTACCCCTTCTTCACTGCCCTCGAGTCCGGCGGCTTCCCCGTCATGCTCCGCGAACTCCTCACCGTCGGCGTACCCATGTCGCTGGTCCTTACCGCCGTATGGGCCGTGTGGAGCATTGCCAAAGCCCGCAAAGTCACTACGTGTTAGTCACTGCGTGTTGATTACTACGTGTTTCCAACAGCGAAGCTAATCAACATGAAATAACTAACACGAAGTAACTAACAGCCGAAGGCTAACCAACAGCCGAAGGCTCATCAACATCCGAAGGCTAACCAACATCGTAGAAGTGTATCACTTAATTAATTACCAAATATAAGTATTATGTTTTTCCAAGTTTATGGGGCTAACGCCCTGGCCCAATGGGGGATGCTGCTCGTCGTCCTCGTGGGTCTCATCCTGTTCAACGAGTTCGCACGTCGCACCAAAGCTGGCGGCATCATCACCTTTTTCGTCATCCCCGTCATCCTGACGGTCTATTTCGTGGCCATCGCCATTGGAGCGCGCTCCGGAGCTGAATGGGCGGTCAACAACCAGACGCATGTCTACATGAACGGCTGGTTCCACTACGCCAAGCTCTACGCCGCGCTCACTGGCTGTATCGGCTTCATGATGATCAAGTACAAATGGGGCATCGGCGCCAAACACTGGTTCAAACCGTTCCCGTTCATCATCGTGGCCATCAACATCCTCATCGCTGTGGCCTCCGACTTCGAATCCGCCTTTATGGGCTGGAACAAGTGGTGGCTCTCCAGCGAGGGCGTGTGGCTCTATGGCGGCTGGCACAACGTCATGAACGGCGTCGCCGGTCTGCTCAACATCCTCTGTATGACCGCTTGGTGGAATGTCTTCCCGTCCAAGGATAAGAAAGACATGATCTGGGCCGACATGACCTGGGTCTTCATCGTGGTCTATGACATCTGGAATTTCGCCTACACCTACAACTGCTTGCCCACGCACAGCTGGTACTGCGGTATCGCGTTGCTGCTCGCCCCGACGATCGCGGCTTTGTTCTGGAACCGTGGCGGTTGGATCATGAACCGTGCCAACACGCTGGCTATCTGGTGCATGTTCGCGCAGGTGTTCCCGCTCTTCCAAGAGACCTTCAAAGACGGTTTCCAGGCCTTCAAGTGGGCTGTGCTTCCCGTGCAGTATCCCAACGGCATCGAAACCATCACGGAGATTTACGCTGCTGCCGGCGGTGAGGCTGCCGCTGTGGGCACCACCGTGGAGACCGTGGCCGGCAACCCGACCATGATGACGGTGATCAGCGCCTTGGCTCTCATCACCAATGCTGTCGCCCTCTGCTACATCATCGCCCAGGCCAAGAAGCGTCACATCAACCCGTACAAGGAAGATGTCTTCATCAACCAGAAGTACTACAAAGACGCTATGGAGCGCGCCGATCTGGCATAATCCAAGCACGAATGCTATGAAAAAGGTCGCGGGATTTTTCCTGCGACCTTTTTTGTTCGATAAAATTCCGGAAAAATATTTTACAGCGCGGCAAACGGTGCCACCGCCCGGTCGAAGATGCCGTTGACGTAGGCGAGGATCATACCGTAGTTGCTGACCGGGATGCCCGCTTCGATGGCCGGACGCAGCCGTTCCTTCAACTGCTTGCGGGTGACCATGCAGCCACCGCACTGGATGACCATCGCATACTGCTGGATGTCAGGAATTTGGTTGAGACCCGACACGAAGTCGAACTGCAGCTCTTTGCCCGTGAACTTGCGGATGAGACGCGGCAGCTTCACCCGCCCGATGTCCTCGCAGGAGGTGAGGTGCGTGCACGACTCCAACATCAGGATGCGGTCGCCGTCGCGAAGGTTGCGCAACTTCGGGGTCCCTTCCAGGTACGCTCCGAATTCTCCCTTCTGGTGTGCCAACACTACGCTGAAGCCCGTCAGCGGGATGCTTTCCGGCACGGACTTCTCCACCTTGTGGAACGCTTGGCTGTCGGTGACGACCAACTTCGGAGCGCGGTGGTTTTGCAGGTAGGAAGCCACTTTGTCCTCCTTCAGTACGATGGCAACCGCCTCATTGTCAAGGATGTCGCGGATGGTCTGCACTTGCGGGAGGATGAGCCGGCCTTCAGGGGCTTCCGTGTCGATGGGGGTCACCAACAGCACTTCGTCGCCCTCGCCGATGAGGTCGCCGAGCAGCGAACGGGTGCGGTACGCCGATTCGGGCATGATGCGCACCACCTCCTGCAGCATCTCGTCAATGCCGGAATACGTTTTCGTACTGACATTCAAGATTTTGCGATCATCAACTTCCATCTCGCGAGAAGCGGTCAGGTCGCATTTGTTGTTGACGATGAGGTAAGGAAGCTCGAATTGGCGGAATTGCTCTATCAGTTGCCGTTCGGGAATGCCGATTTCATAATCGGTAATCACAAGGATAGCTAAATCGATGGTTTTCAGTACTTCCAGAGATTTTTGGATACGTTTCGCCCCGACGGTGCCTTCATCGTCGATGCCGGCGGTGTCGATGATGATGCAGGGACCGATGCCGAAGATTTCGATGGATTTGCGCACGGGGTCGGTGGTGGTGCCGGCCGTGGCGTCCACGATGGCGACTTCCTGTCCCGTGATGGCGTTGATAAGGGAACTCTTGCCGTTGTTCCTCCGCCCAAAAATGCCGATGTGCGGCTTGTCGTTACGTCCTTTCATACACTAACTTATTGTTTTCGCAATCTTCTCAATGTTCAAACTTCTTGCCGAAGCGTCTATGATTTCCTTGTAGATGCCGCCCTTCTTGTAGATTTCGTCGGGGTCGCCGTCTTCCTCCACGCGACCGTCCTTGAGGGCGTAGATGTAGTCGGCGTCGATGATCTGCGAGATGCTGTGGGAGATGATGATGACGGTGCGGTCCTGCTTGATGGCGTCGATGCTGTTCTTGATCTGCTCGGTGGCGATGGCGTCCAAGCTGGCGGTAGGCTCGTCCAAGAAGATGATGGGCGGGTTCTTGAGGAACATGCGGGCGATGGCCACACGCTGCTGCTGCCCACCGGAGAGGTCGGCGGCGTTGTGCGCGAACTGCTTCGGCAGCTCCATGACCTGGTCGTACAGGTGCGCCTTCTTCGCGGCCTCCACCACCTCCTCGTGCGTGGCGTCCGGGTTGCCGTAGAGGATGTTCTCCTCGATGGTGCCGTCGAAGATGTGGTTCTTCTGCAACACCAACCCGATGTTCTCGCGCAAGTACTTCGTGTCGTAGTCCTTCAAATCGACTCCGTCCAACGTGATGGTGCCCACCTGCGGCTCATAGAACTTGTCTAACAGGTTGACAATCGTGCTCTTGCCCGCGCCCGACAGTCCGACCAACGCCGTGATCTTGCCCGGCTCAATTTTCATGTTGACGCCGAACAACGCCTGCGTGCCGTTCGGGTAGGTGAAATCGACGCCCTTCAGCTCGAAGTTGCCGTGAATGGGCTCCGGCTTGTACTCGCCCGACGGCTCGACCTCCTTCTCGGAGTTGAGGATGCCGAAGAAGCCCTCTGCGTAAATCAGCGCGTCGTTCACGTCGTCGAAGATGCGCTGCAGTTGCGTGATGGGCGCGATGACGTTGCTGAACAACATCACGTGGTACATGATCTTACCGATGGTCATGCCGGGGTATTCGATGAGCACCAAGTAGGCGGTGAGGATGATGACCAGCACGGTGCCCACCTGCCGAACGAAACTCTTGAGTCCGTTGTAGTAGAAGGCCACCTTGCGGGTTTTCATCTGGTTCTCCGTCACTTGGTTCTGAATGTCGAGCTGTTTCTGCCCCTCAATCTGCTCGCGGTTGAAGCTCTTGATGACGTTGATAGAGTCGATGATGTTCTTGATACCCTGACTTTTAGTCTCCAAATGGCTACGCATCTCGCGCCGCCAACCTTTGAGCCGCCGCGCCTGCCGATAGGTAATCCAGAAGTAAACCGGCACGATGCCGAGGGCGACCAAGCCGACATAGACGTTGGCCGCGAACATCAGGATGAGGGCGAGCAAGGCGCTGGTGAACAACGGCAGCAGGTCGATGAAAAAGTTCTGCACCGTACGCGACAACGAGCTGACCCCCTGATCGATACGGGCTTGCAGCTTGCCGGTGGCGTTGTCGCCCGAGTTGAAGAAGGCCATCTTGAAGGTGAGCACCTGCTCGATGACGCTTTGTGCCAGGTCGCGGCTCACGTAAATTCGCATCCGCTCGCCGAAATAGTTCTGCGCGAAGGTGACTAATGCGGAGAGCAACTCCTTGCCTAACAGCACGATGCTGATGATCGTCATAATCCGTGCCGCCTGCCCCCATTGGAAGTTGGTGCCGATAAGCGCGTTGATGGCATCCACCGTCCGGTCGAGCACAATGGCATTGACCTGCGCCATCAAAGATCCCACCAAGGTAAGGATTAAGGTAATGATTACCAACCATTTGTAAGGTTTCACAAACGGACGGAGGTTTTTGAAAAGTTGGAGGAGGTTCATTGGAAATGGTTATTGGTTATGGGTTATTGAAGGTTGAATGATTATGTTGTTTTGCTTTATAGTACAGAAATAAGCAAAAAGTTTAATTCTATTGAGCCACTTGAACGATCGGAACCCCTAACGCCAACTGGATTAATGCTATAGTTTTACAGGTGAAATTATGACCAAACGAGAACCATCTCGACACTTCAGACTCTTTCTTTCCTGTCAACTTCGCCAAATCACGCTTGGTCATACCCTTTTCCTGTAGAATTTGATATATCTTTTCGGAAATGCTGAAGTTCAGGTCAAAAGCTGCCTTTTCCTGCGGGGTAATAGAGTCAATTGCTTCTTGCAGAATAGGCGAATAAATTTTGGTGTTTGTCTCCTTTTTCATGATAACTGAAATACTTTTCCTTCTATTCCGGTGATAACATTTTTTTCAATGGTTACGGTTCCTGCTTTTTGTGCTTCTGCGAGCATTTTGTCAAATGCTTGCAAATCCATGACATAACCACTCAATTCAGCACTTTCTTCATACGTCCTTGTATCCTTCCGCCCTCCATTTCCAACAATAAGAATTTGATCAGAAATGCGTAAACAATACAAGCGTAATTTACGTGAATCAATAGATAAGGCTGCCACGCGGTCACTCATTTTGCCTTCAGGATGGAAAAAACGTTCAAAAGCTCCTACAGCCACAATTTTTTCTAAAGCCAAGATGATGTTCTTATAGTCGGTGTTTAGTGTGGCATCGTCCTTGAATTTTTGCACAAACGTTTCATATTCGCTGATGGCATTTCCATCAAAGCAGATAGAGTACAAACTAACATTGTCGCTCTGTTCCAGTGTTTTCAGTTTCGCTTCTTTCATATTAGTACTTTTTAATTAGGCTGCAAAAATATAATTTTTTTGAATGTATTTAACATATATGTGAAATTATTCCTTTGTAGAAAAAATGTATATTTGCCGCACGTATTTCGGAAAGATTATGTTTGTTCTTAAAGAAGATTGTACAGCTTTTGTTTCCAAAACATTGCTCATCATTATTGTGCTTTGTCTTACCGCATCCTGCACAAGAGTTCGGAATAAAGTGGTGGATTGGTTGAGGACAAGTTCCAATTTCAAAGAATACCATGTCAGTCAACTTTATCCTTCCTTGGGCCAAGATGGTGATTGCGGGGTTTGCGAAGAATGGCCTCTCTACAATATGTGGTTTCGGTATCAAGGCACACCGGCGCAAGTGGAGTCTGCCATTATCGCCAAAGAGTGCTCCTACACAGAAATCACGCCTGACTCCGCATTTATCAGCTGTGATCGGAATTATATTTTGGAAAAACAGAGCCCTCATCAGAAAATCGACTTTTTTGACGAATGGGAAACTCTTCCAGAGAATCATCTGCTATACTATCGCTGCCGCCGAACGCCGCATCAGCACTTTTTCGTCTTCGATACGGTTACCGGTTACGTATATCATCACATGGTTGAATTTCGGGAATAAAATTTCCCCGCACACCTGACGGCGTGCGGAACCCATCGTGGCCGTTAGGCCTGCGGGCAAACATTCCCGAACAAATCATATTCCGCCGCATCCGTGATTTCCACGTTGTAGAATTCGCCGATGGTGAGCGGTTGGGATTTGTCGATGAAGACGTCGTTATCGACATCGGGGGAGTCGAATTCCGTGCGGCCGATGTAGCAGTCGGGTTCCTCGCTGTCGATGAGCACCTTCATCGTGGTGCCGACGCGGGTCTGGTTGATATCGTAGGAGATTTTTTCCTGCAGCTTCATGATCTCGTTCACCCGTTTGTTCTTTTCGGAGGCCTTGATGGGGTCGCCGAGGTCGAAGGCGGGCGTGTCCTCTTCTTGCGAGTAGGCGAAGACGCCAAGCCGCTCGAAACGGTTGCGGCGCACGAACTCCACGAGCTCCTTGTGCTGCTCGCGGGTCTCGGTCGGGTAGCCGGAGATCAGCGTGGTGCGCAGCGCGATGCCGGGAATGGTCTCGCGGATGCGCGCGATGAGGTCGTAGATGTAGGCCGAGCTGCCGCCACGACGCATGCTCTGCAGGATGTCGTCGCTCACGTGCTGGAACGGGATGTCCAAGTAACGACAGTATTGTGGGTACTGCTTCATCACCTCCAGAATCTCGTAAGGGAAGTTCAGCGGGTAGGCGTAGTGCAGCCGAATCCACTGGATGCCATTCACTTGCGCGAGCTTGTCCATCAGGTCGGCGAGTTCGCGCTTGCCGCTGCGGTCGATGCCGTAGTAGGTGAGGTCTTGGGCGATCAGCATCAACTCCTTAACCCCTTGGTCGGCAAGACGTTGCGCTTCATCTACCAAAAGCGGGATCGGTTTGGAGACCTGCCGGTCGCGGATGAGCGGAATGGAGCAGTAGGAGCACTGGTGGTCGCAGCCCTCGGAAATCTTGAGGTAAGCGTAGTGGCGCGGGGTCGAGAGCATCCGGTCCGCTGTGTTAAGTAGTTGGAAATCGGGGGATTCCAACAGATTCGGCAGTTCCGCGAAGGTGAAGAAGCCATCCACTTCGGGCAGCGCCTCCTGCAATTCCGCCATATTGCGCTGCACAAGGCATCCCACCACGTACAACTTCTTGATTTGGCGGCGTTTCTTGCGCTCAATCTGTTTCAGGATTTCGTTCACAGACTCTTCGCGCGCGTCGTGGATGAAGCTGCATGTGTTGATGATCACGATGTCAGACTTCTGCGCACTTTCGTAGTATAGCTCATGCCCGTTGCGGTGCAGTTGTGCGGCCATAACTTCCGAATCCACAATGTTTTTGGAACAACCTAAGGTGATGATATTGATGGTCATACGTCTATATTTTTTCCAGCGGCAAAAATAAAAAAACCCCTACAAAGAGGGGCTTTTTTTGAGTCTGTCAGAGATTACATAACAGATTTGCATTTGGTTTCGGAGGTTTGGCCCAAAATCGTGATGGTGCTGTTGTAATCAGAGCATTTTTTGCCGGATTCCACTTCAAAAGCATCGCCGGTGTTCGTAAGAGCGCCATTGACGTAGGTCTTGCATTGGCATTTTTTGTTGCAGGACGTGGTGAAGAAACCCAGCAGTAATCCAACTGCGCAGATGCATAATACCTTTTTCATTGTCTTAATTTTTTAAGTGAATAATTTGGTTTATTTTTCGACGGCAAAAATATGTTTTTTTTCAAAACATGACGTTTTAATCTTTTTATTTGTCAACAGTCTTACGTTAGATATTTTTGTATTTTTGCCGCTTTGAAATAGTGTTCATTTAAAATTATATCAAAATGAAAAAATTGGTTATCGTTCTTTTTGCGGCCGTGATGGCCTTGGTATCCTGCTCCAGCACCAACCCCTTCGCTGGGAAATATTCCGGCACGTACACGTTTGTGACCAACAACGTCCAAAAAGAGGGTAGTTTGCGCATGGTTTCCAACCCTTTGACCACGGGATTGCTCGTTTATGGCGTGATTCCTATCGATCCTGTTGGAGGCGCTGGTAACATATACGGCTCCAATGCCGACAACAGTGCCCTGGTCACCCAACTGCTCCAACAAATTCAGTTCCAGAACAACATCTACAACGCTGCCACTGAGCAAATTAAGAATGTAAAAGTGGAGGCGGTGTTCAGCGGGAACACGGTGAATGTGGACATGTACTATGAAATTGCGTTGATCGGGGATTTGCTTAACACCCGTATCAGTATTGTTAAATTTGTCGGCACTAAATAATTGTCGGCTTGTATGATGATGAAAAAGTGGATTCTCAGGACTCCACTTTTTTGCATGATCCTGACTACAAAATATTCTACTACCCCAACGGCATAAAGTCGAGCGAGGGCCGCATTGTCGATGGCAAACCCGACGGCTGGTGGAAATCTTACAACGAAAAAGGCATTCTCGTCTCCGAGGGAAACCGCAAGGATTTCCTTCTCGACAGTTTGTGGACGTTCTACAACGACGACGCCTCCTTGCGCATGACCGTGCATTACAAGAAGGATATGAAAGACGGGGAACAGATTGTCTATCAGAAAGATGAATATACCGTGACGCAGTGGCGGCAAGACACGATTGTCGGCAGTGTGGACACTTACGATACGAATAAGATACGCCGGAAAACGGTGCCGTATGTCAACGGGCTGCCGCACGGCTTGGCCAAGGAATTCAACGACACGGGTTTGGTGGTGGCCGTGACCAAGTACTACCGCGGGGTTCGCAGCCGCCGCGAGGCCATCAACCGCACCGACAAATTCGGCCTCAAGCAGGGCAGCTGGAAGTATTTCTGGGGCAACGGCAACCTGCGCGTCGAGGCGCAGTACCTCAACGACAAAAAGCACGGTTTTTTCAAGTATTATGACGAAAACGGCGACTTTCTCTACGTGGAAAAATACGAAAACGACCAGTTGGTGAAGGATGCGAAGGAGACCAAGCAGATGGAGCGGCGTCAGACCTACCATTCGAACGGGCAGGTGGCCATCGCCGCCACCTACTACAACGGCCGTCCCGATGGAGTGCGCCGCGACTTCGACTCCACCGGCAAGATCATAAACGGCTATCTCTACGAGGATGGCTGGCTTCGTTACGAGGGTATTACCGACCTCAACGGACTGCGGCAGGGCTTGTGGAAGGAGTATTATCCGACCGGCGAGCTGCGTTCCATGGGCAAGTACAAGAATTCCAAGCCGATAGGGGAGTGGAAGTTCTATTTTCAGGACAAAACAATCGAGATCACAGGCAGTTACAACTCCAAAGGGGAGAAAAACGGAGAGTGGCTCTGGTTCTATCCGACGGGCGACACGATGACGGTGGCCAACTATGAGGATGGCGAACTGGAAGGACGTTTCGTGGAGTATGACGAAGAAGGACAGTCGGTTACGGAAGGACAATACACGGCAGGCTACGAAGAGGGAATCTGGAAATATAGAAACGGAACTTCTTTTGAGACAGGTCGTTACGAAGGAGGCTTGCGATCCGGAATTTGGAAATCTTGGTTCGAGAACGGCAAACCGGCTTCTGAGATCCAGTATTCGGACAATGTGATGGACGGAAAATATGTTTTGTATTGGGAGAACGGCAACGTCCGTCTCACCGGAAAGTACGAGAATGGCCTCCAGGAGGGCGTTTGGCAGTTATACGACGAGGAAGGTGGTTTGTCCGTAACCACTTTGTTCAAAGAGGGTAAGGAATTAAAGTGGAACAACTATACAATAAAGTATTAGGTTTTTCGTTAAAAAATCGTATTTTTGTGGCCTCAAATTTCAATCTGTTGGAGTGATTCGCAAAGACAGATTGATTCTTTTTGGTGTCAAGAATTTATAAGTTCTTGATTTTTATTGTTTTATAAAGTTGAAATATGAAATTTAGGATACTGATATTTGCTTTTTTGTGTGGACTGATGTGGAATTTGAAGGCGCAGACGCCAGACCCTGTCACGCCGGATTCTTCCGCCACCAGAGCCGAGCAAGAGAGTCTGGAGATTTTTACGCGTAATGAAATCCGACTTATGGATTCTCTGCTGAATGTTTGGTATGTGAAGCGCGATCTGGCTGCCCAAAATTCAGTTCTTTCCAAACTTACCGACGACACCACCAAATACGATAACAACGACACTCTGATTTTCAAACGATTAAGCGCAATCGAGACGCCGATTCAAGTGGCCTACAACGACAAGGTGAAACGTTTCATCGAACTTTATGCAGTGCAGCGCCAACGCAGTTCTTCCGTGATTTTAGGGCTTGCGCAGTACTATTATCCGTGGATGAAGGCCATTTTCGACAAGTACGATCTGCCTGAGGAACTGGTCTATATCACCATTATCGAATCGGCGTTGAACCCCACGGCCGTTTCCAAAGCAGGCGCGACCGGCATTTGGCAGTTCATGTACGGCACGGGCAAACTTTACGGGTTGGAGGTGACCTCATACGTGGACGACCGTCGCGACCCGTACAAGGCAACGGACGCCGCCGCCCGCCATTTCCGCGATTTGTACAAGATTTTCGGCGACTGGGGTTTGGCGATTTCCGCATACAACTGTGGCGCAGGCAATGTCCGCAAGGCTATCCAACGCTCCGGCGGCAAAACCGACTTCTGGGGCGTGTATCCCTACCTCCCCCGTGAAACGCAGAACTATTTCCCCGCATTCATCGGGGCCATGTACATGATGACTTACCATAACCTTTATGGCATCCAGCCCGCGAAAATATCCATCCCGTTGGATGTGGACACCATCATGATCAACAAGGAAACACACTTCCAGCAGATTGCCAATGTGTTGAATATCAGTTATGACGAGATTAAATCGCTCAATCCGCAGTATAAAAAAGACATAATCCCGGCATTCAACCAACCGATGCCGGTGCGCCTCCGTTCCAAAGATCTTTTGCAGTATATCGCCATGTCGGATTCTGTTCCGAAATACAATTATGATACCTATTTCAACCCGACGAGGGATCTGACCGTGGTGGCTGCAAACAGTTCTGAATCCGACGACGGCATGATGATTGTTCAGAAAACGCCGAACAAATATCATACCGTGAGAAAAGGCGAAACCTTAGGGAAAATTGCCTCCAAATACCATACTTCTGTCAATAACTTGAAGGCAATGAACCACTTGCACAGCACCAATCTGCGCGTCGGGCAAAAGCTGATCGTGAAAAAAGGCACTACGGTGAAAGTCCCGAACCCCAATGCGAAACCCGCGGCGCAGGATTCAACTGCGGTGGCGGCAAAGTCGGGCACGACCGCTCCTGCCACAACGCAAAGCGATACGATCGGAGGCCCCGTGCCTTCCAAACCACAGCCGCAACCCGAGTTGAAACCGATTGTCCCTCAACCGAGTTACACATCCTATACAATCCGGCAGGGCGATACGTTGACTTCCATCGCAAAACGTTACGGCACAACCGCCAACGACATCGCTCAATTCAACCACTTGTCCAACAAGGACGCCATCAAGGCTGGCCAGAAGTTGAAAATCCCGAAAAAATAGAGCCTCCCTGACGTTTCGCATTCAATTGTCTTTTCAGGATAACTCGGAGCATCATGGGCGTAGTCATCAAGCAGAGCATTAAAGGGACACTCGTCAATTACTTGGGGGTGGCCATTGGCTTCGTCACCACTTTTTTCGTCATCACTGCTTATTTAACGCAGGAAGAGGTGGGACTGACCCGCGTTCTGATTGACGCCGCGGTCTTGTTTTCCAGTTTCGCCCAATTGGGCACCAGCTCGTCCATTATCCGCTTCTTCCCGTTCTTCAAGGATGAAAACGAGAAACACCACGGTTTCTTCTTCTGGACGCTGATTGTCCCGGTTGTCGGTTTTTTGTTCTTTTTGCTGGTTGCTAAATGCTTGCAAGGGACTGTGATTCAGACGTTTTCAAAAAACTCCGAGCTGTTCGTCACCTACTATAAGTTTGTTTTCCCGATATCGCTCTTCATGCTCTATCAGACGGTGTTCGAGGCGAATTCTAACGTGCTGATGCGTATCGTGGTGCCGAAATTCGTGCGGGAAGTCGGCGTGCGTCTCGGTTTGCTTATTGCCTATTTGCTGTACGGATATTGGCATGTCATCAATTTGGACGGTCTTGTCGTAAGTGTCTGCATCATCTATTTTGTGGCGGCGCTTGTCGACTTTTTCTATCTGCTTTCGTTAGGAAAAATTTCCTTCAAGCCTGATTTCAAGGTGTTTACGAAGCCTTTGTTGAAGGATATCGGACTTTACACGCTTTTCATGCTGTTGAATGCCATCACGGTGAATGTGATGCCGCTGCTGAATACGTTCTTCGTGAGTGCGGGCATGGGACTTTCATTTACAGGTATTTACGCTATCGCCAACTATATTGCCACAGTGGTGGAGGTGCCGAATCGTTCGCTCAATGCCATAGTCCAGCCGGAGATCTCCGAATCTTTCAAGGAAAAGGATTTCGTTCGAACAGAAAGACTCTGTAAATCAGTGTCTTTGCACCTGATGTTTTCCAGCGCTGTCATTTTTCTGTTCATTTGGGTGAACATTGATGCACTTTTCATGTTGCTGCCCAACGGAGAGGCTTATTCGGCGGGAAAAAGCGTGGTGCTGATTTTGGGCATCGCGAAGTGCATAAACTCCACGCTTTTTGTCAGTTCGAGTGCACTTAACTACTCCAAATATTATTATTGGTCGCTGGTGTTCACGGTCATGCTCACCTCCATGGCTGTCGTTTTGAACGTGTTGCTGATTCCGCGTTACGGGATGGACGGCGCCGCCCTTTCGCATTTGGTGTCCTACTTTGTGTTCTATTTGTGCTTGCTTGTGGTGATCCGTATCAAGCTGGACATCAATATTTTCTCTAAGTCACATCTGAAAGTGCTTGTGCTTGTTGCGGGTTTCCTCTTGTTGAATACCATCTGGGTGAACTACCTGAGCCCGGTGTTCCTGAAATTGCCTTTTTCCACCATTGTCAGCACTTTGACTGACGCTGTCGTCAAGAGCCTGTTCCTGATGCTTGCCATTGGTACGGCATGCTACTTCTGGCATATTTCAGAAGATATCAACAGGCTGATTCGTAAAGTTTTACGGATAAAAGAATAGTTGTTCCGACTGTGTTACCGGTTGAAAACCAACCTTTCTCCACGGTTTTCTTCATGGAATAATCCATCCTCATACACCAAATTTCCATTGACAAACGTGTGCGTCACCTTTGCGGGTACGGATTCTCCATCGTAAGGTGTCCATCCGCATTTGTAGAAGCATATTTCGTTGGAAATCAGATTGCTGTGTTCCATGTCAACGATGGCCAGATCAGCATGATAGCCCTCTCGTATGAATCCACGTCGGTCGATGCGGTACAGTGTTGCGGGGTTGTGGCACATCAGTTGCACGATTTGCGGGAGTGTCAACCATCCGTTCCGCATGATCTTGGTCATGAGGGCAAAAGTGTGCTGCACGGAAGGGAATCCGGATTTGGCGGTGAAGTAGTTCTCGGTGAACTTTTCGCTACGCAGGTGCGGGGCGTGGTCGGAACCGATGGTGTCGATGACTCCTTCTCTTAAGGATTGCAGCAGCGCGTGGTTGTCGTTTGCCGTCTTGATGGCCGGATTGCACTTGATGGCGAAGCCAAAACGGTTGTAGTCGCGGTCATCGAACAGCAGGTAATGCGGACAAGTTTCGGCGGTTATCTTCTTGTCTTTCAGCGGAATATTCTTATTAAACAAGGAAAGTTCCTCGCGGGTGGAGATGTGCATGACGTGCAAGCGCGCACCTGTTTTCTCGGCCAATTCCACCGCCTTTGAAGAAGATTTGTAGCAGGCTTCCGATGTGCGTACACGAGGGTGGATGGTGGCATCGGGAATCACCTCGCATTTCTCCGCCAGCTCTTTGTAATGCTGCGTGTTCCTCTTGATGATTTCCTCGTCCTCGCAGTGTGCGGCAATCAGACACGGTGACTCGCGGAAGAGCGTTTCGAGTACGGAGTTGTTGTCCACCAGCATGTTGCCGGTGCTGGAGCCCATGAACAGCTTCACGCCTCGTCCAGATTGTCGTTGGTCGCGCCGATGTAGAACGAGTAGTTCGCCAGCGATTTCTCGGCGGCGAGGTCGAATTTCTCCTGCAGCAAAGCTTGCGTGGTGGTCTGCGGCACTGTGTTCGGCATCTCCATGTAGGAGGTTACGCCGCCCGCCACCGCCGCCCGGCTCTCGCTGTAGATGTCGGCCTTGGCGGTCATCCCCGGCTCCCGGAAATGCACGTGCTCGTCTATCACGCCGGGAATCAGATACTTGCCTCTTGCATCGACAACCTGCGCGTTGCCCGCATCGAAATAGTCACCGTCACGGACAATTTTGGCGATGATCCCGTCTTTAATATAAAGGTGAGCCGGAAAGGACTCACCTTCGTTTACTATAATTGCGTTTTTGATGAAGTAGTTCATTAGTGACTTGTGATTAGTGATCAGTGATCAGTGATCAGTGAATAGTGAATAGTGAACAGTGAATAGTGAATAGTGATTAGGTACCGAAACGATTATAATTCTTAATTCTTAATTCTTAATTCATCATTCATCATTCATCATTCATCATTCATAATTAGAACCGTCCGCCGGCGCCGCCACCGCCGAAGCCACCGCCGCCGCCGAAGCCACCGAAGCCGCCGCCGCCGAAACTTCCTCCACCGAAGCCGCCGCCAAATCCGCCGCCGCCGTAACCGCCCCGGTAGCCGCCGCTGTAGTCGGACCAGCTTCCGCCATGGCCGGGCGGGAAGAAGGATCCCCCGCCGGTGTTTCCACCGTTAAAGCCGTTTTTGCTGTGTTTGGAGAACCAGATGATGACAATTACGATGACGATAATGAAGAAAATAGCCAAGAAAAGTTCTGCTGTATCGTCGTCATCGTCGTACAGCCGTTCCACGCTGATTTCCCCGGAAGCCAACGGCAGGATGTACGCCAATGCCGAATCGATGGCCGCATTATAATCGCCATTTTGCAAGGCGGGCATCATCTTTGTCTCGATGATGCGTTTCGCGATGGCGTCAGGAATGGCGCCCTCCAGGTCGTAACCGACTGAAATATAGACCTCGCCGGAGGTTTCGTTTCGCGGTTTCAGCAACAGCACCACACCATTGCGCTTGTCATCGGAGCGCACCCCCCATTGTTCCCCGATTTCGTAGGCGAACTCCGCGGCGGTGTAATAACCTAAATCATTGACAGTCACCACGCAAATGACGTTGGTGGTGGAGTCGTTGAAGGCCACAAGACGGTTCTCCTTCTCCTGGATTTGTTCCGGAGTGAGGATGTTGGCGAAATCGTTGACCAGTCGCGGCGGGTTTGGAGCAGGCGGTATGGCATCAATCCATTTCGCCGTGCATGTCCATACAGCCGAGAGGGCAAACAGTATGGTTATCAGACGTTTCAAGACCGCTTGATGTTTTGTTAGTCGAAATTGAATTCTACCTCAGGAGCTTTGTCGGCACCTTCCGCTGCTTTGAAATAGCCCTTCTTCTCGAAGTTGAAGATGCTTGCGATGATGTTTTTCGGGAAACTTCTGATGTAGCTGTTGTATTCATTCACCGTTTCGTTGAATTTTCCACGTTCCACAGCGATACGGTTCTCAGTGCCTTCCAGTTGGGCTTGCAGTTCCAGGAAGTTCTGGTTTGCTTTCAGATCGGGGTATTTCTCCACCACCACCAAGAGACGGCTCAGGGCGGAACTCAGTTGGTCCTGTGCGGCCTGGAATTTAGCGATGGACTCCTCGGTCAGGTTTTTGGGATCCACGTTCACGGAAGTGGCTTTCGCGCGGGCGTTGATCACCGCTTCCAACGTCCCTTTCTCGTAGTCGGCAGCTCCTTGCACTGTCTTTACGAGGTTGTTGATCAGGTCCATACGGCGCTGGTAGGCATTCTCCACATCGGCCCATGCCTTGGAGCAGCCCTCGTCCATCTTCACCATGGTGTTGTATGGCGTTACGAGCATGGCACCCAAAACGATCAGGATACCTACGATAATCAGAATGTTTTTTACGATTTTACTCATTGTTTTAAGATTTTAATGTGAATATTCTTTTCGTATTGATTTTTCGAATTGATTGTATATAAGGTTTGCCGCACCTGCGTTTTGTGCCACATAATGCTGGCAGATGTCACAGGTTTGGGTGTAATATTCGGGGTTTTGCTCAAATTTCGTCATTATTTCCTTCATCTCTTCGGCGGAACCGACAGAGAACGCTCCTTTTTGCTCCACCAGATTCACCGCCTCGTTGAAGTGGTCGTAGTGAGGGCCGAAGAAAATGGGTTTTCCATAGACAGCCGCTTCCCGTCTTGAACGCCCCGCCGATGTAAGAAACGGCACTGTATTGGTAAAGGCGGTTCAAGATGCCGATGGTGTCAATGATAAACACTTGAGCATCAGATAAATTGCTCTCTTCTTTGGACGAGTACAACGCGGTTTTATATGCGGCAAAAGTCTGCTTCACTTCCGGGGTTCTGCTGATTTCGTGGGGTGCGACAACCAGTTTATATTCAGGAAAATCCTGCAATAATTGTGCCAGCAACTGTTCGTCCGGTCCCCAGGTGCTGCCCGCCACGATGACTTTCTTGTCTTGGCGGAAAGTCTCCATGAAATCAAACGGTTGCACTTGCGCGGCAATGGCTTTCACACGATCGAAGCGCGTGTCGCCGCAGACCGTAACCTGTTTGATGTCAATGTTTTCCAATAATTCTTTGGATTTCTCCGTTTGCACGAAGAAATGCGTTGCCTGCCGGAGTTGTTTCGCAAACCAACGGCCGCCGGGCTTGAAGAAATGCTGTTTTTCTCTGAAAATGGCGCTGATGTAGTAAAAAGGTATGGACTTCTGCTGCAATTGCTGCATGAAGTTGTACCAAAACTCGTATTTCACGAACACGGCTGTACGGGGTTTTACGATGTCGAGGAAACGGCGGGCGTGTCCAGGCAGGTCCAGGGGCAGGTAAAAGACATAATCGGAGAGATTGTCTTTGATTCCCTGCGTATAGCCTGACGGAGAGTGCACCCACACGGGGGACTGTTTTCCGGCGAAGGTTTGCTCCAGCTTGGAGAACAAGTCCTTACGGCCGCGCACCCACAACCGCGCCTTTTCGTTGAAAAGTGCCGCCACCCGGATGCCGAGCCCGTAAAACCAAATCCCTATGGTGTACAATAGTCTCATTTTTGACTCAAACTGATTAGGCTACCTTTGTTTCATATTATTTTAGTCTCAAGTCTCAAGTCTTACGTCTTACGTCTTACGTCTCAAGTCTCAAGTCTCAAATCTTACGTCTCAAATCTATCGATAATAGAACGTCGTTGTCGTCTTTCGTTCGTAAAGCGGGATGTTCCAGCCGGCTTTGAAGCCGACCATGCCGCTGAATTTGGC
>CACXUB010000067.1:20385-22848 GCA_902770735.1 uncultured Bacteroidota bacterium
AGAAGTTCAGCATACGGTTTTTGCGCACGAACTGGTAGCCGACGAACTGGTTGAGCACGAATCCGCCCGACCGGCGGTCGTAGCCCTTGGCGTAGTTGCCTTCGAGTTGCGGGTATTGGTTCCCGAAGTCGTCGAGTCGCAGCCGGTGACTGAAATAGCCTGCCCCGAGTCGCAGCCAGATGCCGGAATTTTTCCACCGGTTGACAGGGATGATCTTGCCGAAGTCGGCCTGGGCGGTCCAATAACGGCCTTCCGCCGTGATGCCGCCCTGCGACACCAACCCGTTGCCGTCGATGACGATGCCGTCGTTGTTGGCTAACGTGCCGTTAAAGAAGTTGGAGTCGCGCATGTTGGCCCCGAACATGTAGTCGAAATGGAACCCCACCGTCCAGTTGCTGGCCGACTTGAATGTGAATCCCGGCCCGACGGCGAAGTTGTTCTTGAACATCGTGCGCAGGTCGCCCAGCGGGAAATGGTAGGCGAAGTGGGCATCCAACCAGATCATCGGCGCTGCCGTGTCCACATAGTCCTTGCTGGCGAAGTCCGTCTGATAAACCGGTCTGCTTCGCTGTGCGACAGCGTTTTGCGGCAAGACAAAGGCCAGCGCCATCGCAAAAGAGAGAAAAAGATGCAACAGACGGTAATCTGCCGCATCTTTCTCGGTATGCTTGAAATTAATCATAAATCTGATCTGAATAATTCATATTTGACATCTGCCGAAGGTGGCTTTTAGCTCTTAGCCTTTAGCTTTTAGCTTTTAGCTTTTGGCGCCAATTACCCGTCGATAGCTAACGGCCAACAGCTAACAGCCAATAGCCAACATCCAACATTAGTTCGTGCGTCCCGGATAGACTTTCAGGGCTTCGCGGAGACACTCGACGGCTTTCTCCAAGTCGGAGACGTTGAGGCAGTAGCTGATGCGGACTTCGTTGACGCCCTGGCCTTTCTTGGAATAGAAGCCGGTGGCGGGAGCGAACATCACGGTAGCGCCTTTGTAGCTGAAGTCTTCGAGCAGCCAGCGGCAGAATTTGTCGGAGTCGTCGATGGGCAGACGGGCGACGCAGTAGAAGGCGCCCTTCGGCATCGGGACGAAGCAGCCGGGGATGGAGTTCACGCCGTTGACGATGGTGTTGCGGCGGGCCACATACTCTTTGTTGACGCTGTCGAAATAGACTTTCGGGGTGTCAACGGCGGCCTCGCCGAGGATCTGACCGTAGGAAGGCGGGCTCAGACGGGCCTGCGCCATCTTCATAGCCGTGGCATAGACTTCCTTGTTATGCGTGATGAAGGCACCCACACGCACACCGCATGCGCTGTAACGCTTTGACACAGAGTCCAAAAGCACCACGTTGTCGGCAATGTCGGTCAGCTCCATGACGGAGAAGTGTTTCACGCCGTCGTAGCAGAACTCGCGATACACCTCGTCGGCGAAGAGGAAGAGGTCGTGCTTTTTGGCGATCTCACCCAGCTTCAGGATTTCCTCTTTGGAATAGAGGTAGCCGGTGGGGTTGTTGGGGTTACAAATCATGATGGCCTTGGTCTTCGGGGTGATCACCTTCTCGAAATCCTCGATGGAGGGCAGTGCGAAACCGTTCTCGATCGTGGAGACGATGGGTTTCACGACCACGCCGCACATGGTGGCGAAGGCGTTGTAGTTGGCGTAGAAAGGCTCCGGGATGATGATTTCGTCTCCGGGATCCATGCAGCTGTTGAAGGCGAAAAGGAGGCCTTCGCTGCCGCCGGTGGTGACGATGATCTCGTCAGTGGTGACCTCGATGCCCACGCTGTGGTAGTATTCCACCAGTTTCTTGCGGTAGCTGAGATTGCCGGCGGAGTGGCTGTAGGCAATCACCGGGATGTCGGCGTTGCGCACGGCGTCACGGGCACCTTTCGGGGTCTCGATGTCGGGCTGACCGATGTTCAGATGATAAACGTGAATGCCGCGACTTTTGGCAGCATCGGAGAAGGGAACGAGCTTCCGAATAGGGGAAGACTGCATGCTTGCACCTTTTTGAGAAATTTTCGGCATAATTTTTTATGTTATTAGATTGATAATCAGTTAGATAGTTTTAACATTTTAAGTTGCAAATATACAAAATCTTTGTACTGTGCAATGATAAATTTGTCATTTATGCCGAATGAAGATTGAAGATTGGTGCAAGTCGATACAGAATGGGATATTTACGAACCCTATTCCACCACCACCTTCAGCACACGCTGGTAATCAGGACTATACACCCTAAGGCGGCACACATCGCCCGCATGATATAGCGAGTCGCTGAACCACATCCTGAACTCGGCGGAAGTGGTGAGCACCGCGCCGTTGCTGCCCCCGTTGTATCCTGTACCTTGCTGGTAGATGTGGAAATTGTCGCTCCCGTTGACCAGCGCCTCCGGATAGCCTGTGGGAAGCTGCCAATAGAAATCATAGTGTGAACGCTGGGAAACAGTCTTGATGCCGAT
>CACXUB010000068.1 GCA_902770735.1 uncultured Bacteroidota bacterium
AACGTGTTGAGGAGAAGGCAAGCGGTGGTCATGGCGCCGGTGCCGCCGGGCACAGGCGTGATAGCCCCGCATATTTTCTCGACTTCGTCGAATTTCACGTCGCCGCAGAGACGGTAGCCTTTGGGCTGGTTGGGCGCGTCGATGCGGTGGATGCCCACGTCGATGATGGTGGCGCCTGGTTTGACGTACTCGGCGGTGATCATCTCCGGTTGGCCGATGGCCACGATGAGGATGTCAGCGCGGCGGCACATCTGCGGCAGGTTTTGCGTGTGGCTGTGGCAGACGGTCACAGTGGCGTTGACGCTCTTCTGTAACATCAACATAGCCAGGGGTTTACCCACAATGTTGCTGCGGCCGACAATCACGCAGTTTTTGCCTTTGGTCTCGATATTGCTGCGTTGAATCAGCTCGATGACACCGTGCGGAGTGGCGGGCAGGTAACACTCTTTCCCGAGGAGCAGGTTGCCCATGTTTTCCGGGTGGAAGCAGTCCATGTCCTTTTCGGGGCTCACGTGCGCCGTCACCTTTTCGATGGAAATGTGCTTGGGCAGCGGCATCTGGATGATGTATCCGTCGATTTCGTCGTCGGAGTTCAGGAAGTCAATCGTGGACAGGAACTCCTCCTCCGAGGTTTTGTCGGAAAGGTGATAAACCGAAGAGATGAACCCGACTCCTTTGCACTGTTTTTCGATGCTGCTCACGTAGCTGAGCGCGGCACCGTCGTCACCGGCGATGACCACCGCCAGGTGAGGGGCTCGAAAACCTTTGTCCAACAGGTCTTTGACTTTGCCTGCGATTTCCGTTTTGATGTTGTCGGAAATGAGTTTTCCGTCAATGATGGAGGCCATGGCTAACGTTGCAGTTTTTTAAGTTCCGCGGTTTTTTCCTCGATGGCTTTGGCGTTGGCAGCCAGCTTGTTGGTCAGTTTGTAGAGCTCGTCGTTCATGCCCAGAAGGCTTTTTTGCAGCTTGGCTTGTGTTTTTAGCAGGGTCTGTTTTTCCTTGGCGATCGTGGAGATTTGTTCCTTCAAGGCGGCGTCATGAGATGACGCATATCTTTCCTGCAGTCGGGTGATCTCGTTGGTCTTCTTTTCCACTAAATCGGCGTTTTTCTTCATTTCGTCGTTGGTGGCGGTGATTTTGTCTTTCACCTTGGCTTGGTCTTTTTCAATAGATTGACGCTCTTTTTCAAGGGCGGCGATTTCGTTCTTGAGTTGTTCGATGCGCATGTCGGTCTTATAGACTTCCACGTCGTATTGCAGTTCTTCAAGGAAGGAAACGATGTTGCGGGAAGTGCGCGGGTCGGTGGAGAAGGTGATGCAGTTCATGTTGCCGGTGGAAACCACCAAGATCACCTGCGTGCCCTTGTTCTTCTTCTTGCCTACTTCGAGGGTGGTGAAGTAGATGTCGTAGCGGGCCTCGCCGAAAGTGGGACAGGTCTGGTTTTCATACACATGGAAACCTTTTTTCTTGGAACCTTTCAGGTTGAGCTTGCCTTCGAATTTGTTGACCAGGGTGTTTTCAACAATCTCGACGGGTGTTTTCTCGATGTTGGTGGTGAAGCCGGTCAGTTGGTCTTTGCCGTAAAGAGTTGTGGTCTCGCTGACCTTTTGTGCTGACAGTGAGCACATCACGCTGACAAAAGCGAATAAAGCGATAATTTTTTTCATCATTTTTTTTGTTTTTTTATGTTTGACATTAAAATATTTTCCGAGCGGCAAAAATAAAAAAATTATTTTTGCGCCCGATTTTTATGACGATAAAAGATATATTGCGGCAGTTTGACTTCCCGGTCTATCTCGCCCCCATGGAGGGCGTTACCGACGGGGCGTTCCGGCGTATCTGCAAAGAATATGGCGCGGATGTGCTGATTTCGGAGTTCATATCGTCCGACGCCTTGTCGCGGGTGGTGGAGAAAAGCATCCGGAAAATGGATTTCACCGACGGGGAACGCCCGTTCGGGGTGCAGATTTTCGGGAGCGACGAGGAGGCGCTGGTGTCGGCCGCGAAGCTTGCGGAACAGTACCGGCCCGACTTCATTGACATCAATTGGGGTTGTCCGGTGAAGAAAATCGTCAGCAAGGGCGCCGGATCGGCCATTTTGCAGGACATTCCCAAGATGGTGCGACTCACATCGGCGGTGGTCAGGGCGGTGCAGCTTCCGGTGACGGTGAAGACCCGTTTGGGTTGGGACAGCACCGACAAACCGATTGTCGAGGTGGCTGAAAGACTGCAAGATGTTGGAATCCAAGCGATTGCGATACATGGTCGCACGCGGGCACAACAATATGGCGGAGAAGCCGATTGGACGCTGATAGGGGAGGTGAAACGCAACCCGCGGATGACCATCCCGGTGATCGGGAACGGCGACATCAACAGTGCGGAGCGAGCCGTCCTCTTTCGAGAACGCTACGGCGTTGACGCGGTGATGGTGGGACGCGCCGCCATCGGAAATCCATGGATCTTTCGACAAATCAAGGCATTACGTAATAATGAAACGTTGCCGGAACCCACATACGAAGAACGAGTCGACCTGGTGATGCGGCATCTGCGCGAGAATGTCGAAGCCAAAGGAGAACGCGCCGCCGTGCTGGAAATGCGCACTCAATACTCGGGATATTTTCGCGGCGTGTTCAATTTCAAGCCTAAAAAAATCCAGCTGATGGGAGCCACCACAGTGGATGCTTGCGAAAATATTTTGCGCGGCTGAAAAATTGTTTTTTTTTCGTCCAACTTTAGATTTTTTTTGTATCTTTGCCCCCTTAATTGTATATTAGTGCAAAACGGGTTTTGTCAGGAAACCATCTTGCGAATATACAAGAGAGGAAAGGATGTGGGGTTGGTTTGTAAAATATTGAATATGAGTTATATAGAATAATAAAAAAGTCCAAAAATATGAAAAAACTGCTATTTGTTTTGATGGCTGTTGTGATGCCTGTCCTGTTGTTCGCCCAACCGATGGACACCACAACCATTTATCAAGAAAATTTCGATGGAGCCAGCAACTCGTTCGTGACCTCCACCGCATTGGGTGGCCAGGCAAACGGAGACTGGCGTCTTGCCGGTGTCGGAATCTCCTACCCCGACTGGGCGCACAATTACGAGTTGTATAAGTCGTCGCCAAAGTGTTTCCACACGCCGGTGTACAACACAACAGGTAACTCCACGGCAACCAGTGGAATTATTCCTTTGAACACGACGGGCTTCGCGGTCAACCATGTGTACCTCGATTTCGACCACATTTGTAAGGTGCACGAGTTGGATAACGCCACGATTTTCTACCAGGTCGCCCAAGGTATGGATAACGACGGCAACTACAACTGGGGCCAGTGGAAACAGCTCATCGTGAGCAGTAACAGCGATTTCTATTACGGAGACGCGAAAAGCACGACCAATGCCGCGTTTTCGGGCGGTAAATTCAAAGACGGTATGTATTCCATCTGGAATTCAAACCAGATTACAGCCGTGCCGAACAACACCTGGTGGCGCCATGAGATGATAGACCTGTCTTCCTTCATCTTCGCGAACGGTACGACGCCCACCCATTTCCGCATCCAGTTCCGTGAGGCCAAACAGTCCCCGTCAACGTCCGGCACGCACGACTGCGCCGGCTGGTATGTGGACAACGTGAAGGTGCGCCTTTCCAACTGCGAGCTTATTCCTCCGCGCATCACCATGGTCGCCCCGTTCTACTACAACGTGGGCAACAACTTCACCAACAATGTCGGCCCTTACACGATCAAGGCGAAACTGACCGATAACGACACCATCGCCGTGAACTTGGTGCAGTTCAGCTATGAGATCAACAGCGGTCCCACAGTGGTGGTGCCCAACACCAATGCTTTCTCCAACGTCGGTTTCACTACAAACGGCCACAATATTGACGCGCAGTGGGAGCTGCCGTCCATTTGTTATGCGGATACGATCTACTACCACATCTACATGGAGGACACCCACGGGAGCAAGGCTCGGTTCGACACGTTCTTAGTGGCGCACCACAACTACCCGAACATCAACCAGAATGACGTGCGCATGGACAGCTTGAGTTCGATGCCGCACTGTCTGATTACCGGCGTCCCGCAGCCGATAAGCGCCTACTTCACCAACCGAAGCGACGCGGCCCACTCTCCGGCAACTAACGGAATGACTTCCGGTACCTTCAAACTGGAGGTGCGCAACGAGAACGGCACGTTGACCCACACCAGCACCCACAACTGGACGGGCGACATCTGCTTCGACATCCCGTCGTCCTTGTCGTTGGGCACGTTCACGCCGACCCATGGCTACAACTACGTGACGGTCTATGTGCAAACCCGTAACGGCCAAAACGACGGTTTCCACACCAATGACACGTTGCGGATTTCCCCGTACGCGTGCGACAGCTTGATGCAAGGCCATTACACCATCGGCGGCACCAACCCGGACTTTGTCGATATCGAAGCCGCGAGAGTGTCTCTGAACTATTGCGGTTTGGGCGGTCCCGTGGTCTTCCACCTCCGTCCGGGCACTTATACGGACTTTGACTTCACGGAGACCTATATCGGACAATCGTCGGTGAACACCATCACCTTCCAGGGCGATGATGTGAACTCGGTCATCATCACGAACTCGAACACGGACGCCGGTGCCAACATCTTCGGTGCGGTGACGTTGGTCAACGTGAAAGACTACATTTTCAAGAATCTGACCATTCAGGGACGCAACGTCGCGACGGCCTCGAGAGGCGTGGTGGTGCGCGGAAACGGCAGCACCAACATCCTTTTCGACGGTTGTAAGATCACGTCTTACAACCTCAATTCCACCGACGCGGTGAGCAGCTGTGTGGTCCGTTCGACGGCCGCCACCACCTATCCCGACACTATTGCGTTCCGCAACTGTGTGTTCCAGGGCGGTAACTTCGGCATTAACTATGTGGGTTCCGCCACGCGGAGAAACAACATCTTGGTGGACAGCTGTAGCTTCGTTTCCTGCTATCGCGCCATCAACACGAGTTTCACCAACGGCCAGATTTCCCACAACAATATCCACCAGCATTCCACGACGAATCCGCAGAATTTCTCGGGTATTTATGTTGGAAATGTGGCTGGTATGGATATTAACGGCAACACTATCGACTCTATCGTCAAGCTGGATTACGGTATCTACGTGACGAATGCGGCCACGCAGAACTATTACATCCGTAACAACCATATTAAAACAGCCAGCGGTACTGCCGGTATCTATGTAAACTCCAGCGCGTCCACGCATAACAACACGGTCAATATGGACGGCTACATCGCCAACAACGAGGTGATTCTCTACCCGGTGACGGCCAACAACAGCTACGCCATCCAGATCAACAACAGCGCCGGACTTTACGTGATCAACAACAGTGTGTTGGTGAAATCCGACGCACCGTACAGCAACACCGCAGCTTTGTATGTGTCGAACAGCGGTAATACAAATACTAATATATACAACAATATTTTCATTAATAAGACGGTGACGTCCGACAACACGGACTACCCGTTGTACTTGAATGGTAATGCCACGGCGACGGGTACATTCAACGACTTCTACTCCGGTTCCGGTGTGGTTGCTTTCAAGACTGTTGCGCGTAACTCCATTGCCGAATTGGAAGGCGCCATCACCACGCTGACCGACAACATCTCCATGATGCCTCCCATCGCCAATGAGAACCAGATGCTGCTGCCTAACCCCATGGCGGGTTTGGAATGCTGGCGTCATGCTTCCGTTCTGACGGATATCCGCAACATCAACCGTTCGGAATTGACCTACATGGGCGCATACGCGAATGTCATCCCCAATGTGGATGCCGCTCTGACCGCCATGGTCAGCCCTGCGCTCGGTGAATGTCCGCAGACTTCATACGAGGTTACGGTCAGAATCACCAACAAGGGCGGTGCCACGTTGAATTTCGCCTCTAATCCGGGTACCATCCAACTGGTTTCCACTGCGTTGAACCTCAACCAAACGGTGAATGTGAACAATGGCACGCTCGCTCCGATGGCATCCATGAACAAGGTGATCACCTCCGGTGTGGTCATCCCCAGCAACCAACAGGTGGATCTCACCATGATTATCAACGTGCAGGGCGACAACCAGCACCTCAACGACACGTTGCGCCAGAACTTCACGCTGGAGTACATCATCCCCGACTATGAGGAGGACTTCAGCAATGGTACTGGAATGACCTGGACGATTGAGCAACTCAGCGGTGCCGGTAACTGGACGTTCCAAAACGGCGAGGGCGCCAACCCGGCTATCATGCCTGTTTACGGTACCGGTCGTTTGTTCTTCAATTCCAAGAACTTCGCTACCAACACGACCTCCCGCGCCATCCTTCCGGTGACGGTGCTGAACACGGGTACCAACCCCATCCTGGAGCTGTGGTTCGCCCACGATAACGCCAACTCCGCCTCCAACAAGAACGATGAGATGACGGTGAAGATTTCCACGGATGGTGGTAACACCTTTACGAACTTGATCCCTCAGGGGCAGACAACCGCTCCCATCAAGCGTTACAAACAAACGGCTACAACTCCTGAGTGGCAACTCTACACTTTCAACCTCTCCAACTACTCTTCTTCAAGCTGCGCTTATATCGCTTTTGACGCTGTCGCGAAGGGCGGTAACAACCTCAATGTGGACCGTATCCGCGTGAGAAACCTCTATCCGAACGACATTGCCGTTTCCAAGATTTATGCCGCTGGTGAGAATCCTACCGAATACAGCATGCGTGGTTTGGTGAGTGCACTTGTGAAAAACGAGGGTGCCCAGGCCCAGAACAATGTCAAGGTTTACCTCAATGTGGTCGGTGCGGCGGAACAGTGGCACGACTCGTTGACCATCCCGAGCATTCCTTACCAGGGTGAAGTGTACATCACCTTCCCTGACCACGACTACAACGTGGCGGAGGTCAAGGATGTCGAGGTGCGTTGCGCCAACGACCAGCATAATATCAACAACGCCCAGCACTGGCGTATGGTGACCACCCCGAATGTGGTCAACTATGCCGACACCACTCAAGATATCCTGTTGTTGGGTGACTACAATACGATCATCCGTCCGTGTGTGCGTTACAAGACCAACGAGGAACTGGCGGTGACCGCTGTGAAGTACTTCTATCCTCAGTCTTCCTACATCGCCGATCCGGAGAACGGATTCAAAGCTTTTGTGGCGGATGCTTCCGGCAATATTCTGGCTACCTCCGAAATTGTGGAGTTCAACACGTTGCAGCCGGATGCGTGGAACATTATCCCGATTCACAACTTCGCACTGACGAACACCACTGGCGAGTTCTATGTGGGCTTGGAGATGCTTTCTCACGGTAACTACCTCTGCGCCCAGACGGAGTCCCCGCTGCGCGATTCCACGTTCTACTATCTGGTCAACGGCACTTACGAGCCGCAGCTGACCGGCCGTTTCATGATCGGTGCGGTGGTTGACACCCCGTTCGTGCATGATGTCGCATTGCTTGAACTGGTTCAGCCCGTGTCGGGTTGTGACCTCGGCCACGAGCATCTGAACGTGATGATCACGAACAACGGTACCACGGACATTCTGCCGCCCATCCAACTGCACTATACCGTCAATGGCGGCAGTGTGGTGACGGAGAATTTCACCGACACGCTGCACAGTCACGAGACTACGGTGTTCACTTTCAACAATATCTATGATTTCACGAACAACCAGATCAACGTGGACAACAACTACGCGATCAAGGTTTGGGCCACTAAACTGGCTCAAGACCGTCTGACGTTCAACGACACGTTGGGTCTCACGTTGGTGTCGATGGGCAAGGCGATGACGCCGACGGCTCCCGACACGGTTATCGTGAACTACCACACCTCTTCCACGCTGTCGGCTCAGCTGCCCGCCTCCATCCCGCAGGGTGTGATTGGCTGGTACACCAGCACCGGCTACGAGTCGTGGAATCTCTTGGGTTATAATGACACGTACACGACCCCGCTCATCTATTTCGACACCACTTACTATGTCACGGCCAACCCTGGCACCGTTGACGATGTGATTGTGGGCACGGGCACGGGCTCCGGTACCGATCCGTTCACCTTCACCAATGGTTATTCCCGCGGCCGCACGCTCTATCTGGAGCAGGAAGTCGGTCACGGCACCATCACCTCTTTCGCGGTGAGTGTGAAGACGGCCTCCAACGCCAACGCTTCTGCAGGTATCCCGATGAAGATCTACATGAAGTGCACGGACAACAATGTCTATACGTCCACCGCTGTGAACTGGGAAGATGAAATCCTCGGCGCCACCTTGGTGCTGGACGACCGCGTTTACTTCGACCACAACGGATGGTTCTATTTCGACCTTCTGACTCCGTTCGATTTCAACAGCGGCAACCTTGAAATCTTCATGGAAACCAATTGCGCCGACTACTGCACGGGCACGGGCACGCAGTGCAACAACTGCGGACAGTATGTGTCGGGTGCGGCAAGTTATCCTCAGTTCAACATGACGAACACCACGACGGTGATGTGCCAGAAAAAAGCCGCCAACACAACGGCTCAGCTCACCAGTGCCTACACCAATGTGTCGAAACGTATCAACGCCCGCTTCACGGTGGCCAACCTCGACTGCGGTAGCTTGAAAGTGCCGATCCACGTTCATGTCCCGGACATTCCGAGCTACGATGTGGAAACTCAGGAACTTCTCTATCCGCAAGCAGGATGCGCCCTCTATAACGAGCACATTCAGGTGCAGCTCAAGAACATGCTGAACACGCCCATTCCCGCCAACAAGGTTGTGGTTCACGCTGTCTTCAACGGCTCCGCCATCACGCACACGGTGGCAGAACCTTTCGCACCCGAAGAGGTCAAGGTGGTGGAATTCACTACTCCGTTCAACTTCAGCGCGCCTACGGCTAACATCACGTTCAACTATACTATATATACTACCTTAAACAATGAGACGATTGTCTATGGCGGTAACGACACCATCACCGGTAGTTTCCAATCGACCCGCACGGCGCATCTGCCCGACAGCATCGTTTATATCGGCAGTTACACGCAGCCTTACACGATTCTGCAACCGGCCGACAGACCTTCTGACATCACGCAATATTACTTCTATGATGCCCAGGATGCCGCAACCCCGGTTCACACCACGACCACGGCTGCACCGTATATGACCACGGCTCCGTTGTATGACACCATTGTTTACTGGGTCTCCGGCAAGACACAGCAGAGTAACTGTGTTACTAAACGTATCCCTGTGATTATCAATGTCTTCAGACCGCAATACGATCTAAGCACGGACGAGTTGGTGTACCCGATTTCCTATCAGTGCGCTTCCTCGATGAATCCGCAACTGCAGGTGAAGGTCACCAATCAGGACACCACGTCCAATTCCGTGATTCCTGCGGGCACGTTCAAGTTGAATGCCAACTTCACAGGATCGGCTACCGTGAACGGAATGAGCACCATCAGCACTCCGATTTCCTCGTTGCAACAGCAGACTATCACGTTCGACAACGGAATGAACCTCGGTTCCGCCACGCAGAACCGTACTTACCAATATTTGATCTACACCACTCCGGTGAATGCTTCGATGCCGGTATATACGACCAACGACACCATTTCCGGTACCTTGTACTTCCCGGCACAACCTGTTGCCCCGCAAGCGCTGACCTACACGGTGCCTTACGGCGGCACGCAGACGGTGACCCCGAGCTCCGCTCCGCTGAACTACTACTATTTCTACGAGAACGCCAACGACAATCAGGCTATGGCGGAAGGTAGCAGCTTCACCACCGAACAGATTTTCGCCCCGACCACCTATTACTATAGCGGTCGTATCGAGTCTGCCGGATTCAGCGCTTCTGTGGTTTCCGGTACCGGTAACATCACCAACCAGACGAATGCGGCTCCGTTCACGCTCACGAACGGCCACTCTTACGCCAAGATCCTCTTCAACAAAGAGGATATGAACGGAGCGGCGGGTCGTATCGACAGTATCTATTTCAATGTCTGTGGAGCAGAGAGCAACGGTGTGGGCATCCCGATGAAGTTCTGGTTAGCCAACACCGCTGACGCACAGGCTATCGCCACGGGCAACAGCAGTGTCAACTGGCCGACCGAAACCGCTTCCGCTACGCTGGTGTTTGACGGTGACATCTACCTCGATCACACCGGTTGGGTGGGATTTGCCGTCCAAGGCGGATTCGACTACAATGGCGAGGGCTTGTACCTCTATGCCGAGCACGATTGCGGAAGCGCCAGCTGTGCCACCACTTACGGTATCAACCCGGTGCCGAAGTTCGCGAACAACCAGATGGCCAACAACGCCAAGAAGGTGCTGACCAAAGGACAGAACACCGCTTTGACGGGTGCAAGCAGCTTCACGCTTTCCACCTATCGTGTCCATACGAAATTCAAGATGAACTACACCTGCGAGTCTCCGAAGGCCACCATCACCATCAACACCAATGTGCCGCAGCACGATGTGGGTGTGACGGCCATTACCGCCCCGGTGTCGCAGAGCAACAACTTCAGTGCTAATGAAACGGTGACGGTCACCGTCCAGAACTTCGGTACGCAGGCCGCCTCCAACTTCCCGGTGTCTTACAAGCTGGGCAACAACGCGCCTGTGACGCAGAACTACTCCGGCTCCCTGGCCGTCGGTGCTACCGCCAACATGACGTTCACCACCAACTGCGACCTCACCGGTGTCTATTTGGCAACTCCGTTCAAGGCTTACACGGGCCTCACGACCGATACCTATCACAATAACGACACGGTGACCATTATCCTGAGCAAGGAGGATCCTTGCGAGTCACGTCCGTTGTCGCTGAACACTGGTGCCCACATCACGAATGTGACCTTGGGCTCCCTGAATAACGGTGTCGGTGCACCTTACACGAACCATTCCGCCGCTCCCGGCAACGGTATGTACACCGACTACACCCAGACGGTCGCTCCTGTGGGGCTGATCTTGGGTCAGGAATACACCTTCAGCGTCACGCACGCCTTCACGGCTACTTCCACCAAGACGGTGTATAAACGTGCCTATATCGATTACAACCGCAACGGCGAATTTGAGGCCAGCGAAGTTATTCTCACCAGCGGAGCCATCCCGGCCGGCGATGCCAACGCGGTGACCTCCCAAAACATCAACATCCCCACCACGGCTGACACCGGTTTGACCCGTATGCGTGTGATTTGCGCCACGGTCAATGTTACCGATCCTTGTTCCTTCTACAA
>CACXUB010000069.1 GCA_902770735.1 uncultured Bacteroidota bacterium
TTGGTTCTCCTGCTCGCCCAATGCCTTGAGCTTGGCGATGGCGGACTGGGCGGCGGAGATTTTCGCCTGGTACTCCTTTTTCACCGCCGCGATGCGCTTTTCGGTCTCCGTCATCAGCGCTTCGGTGATGTCGGCCTCGGCACGCCGCACGATGGAGAGTTCCTCCTGCGCTTCGAGGGCTACGGCCTGCCGCTTCTGCTCCAGCAGGTCTTCAAGCAATCTCAGTTCGTCTTCGTTGAGGCCTGTCCCCGTTTCGGGGTTGTACTCCTCTTTTGCCTTGCTCTCGTAATATGCAATGCTCTTGTCAATCTCGGCGATGGTGGAACGCCATTTCTGCTCCACCTGCAGCAGTTCCGTGGAATAGGTGTCGGTGAGGCTTTGGTTGAGCTTCTCCTTTATGGTCTGGAACTGCTCGCACAGCTTGTCGTACTGCTGCGTGACCTTCTTCATCTGTTCGGCACGGGCGGCGCGGTCAATCTCTTCGATGGCGTTAGCCATATATTTTCTCACTTCATCGGCGAGGTCTTTGGCCGCCTGCCCCTTGCTGTTGGTGAAAGCCTCGATGCGCTCCACGAGGTCGCCGTACTCCTGCCGGATTTTCTCCTTGTCGGCGGCTACCTTGTCCAAACCGATGAGTTCGTCCTTTTGGAAGAGTTTCTTCACCTCCTTTTGGAGGTTCTCCCATTCGGTCAGCTTCTTCTTGGAGACCTCTTCGGCGGTCTCGCCGCCTGTGCCGCCGCCACCGTCGCCGCTGGTCTCGCCCTCAATGTCGGCGATGACAGCGTCCAGCTGGTCGCCGATCCACGGGGCGAGGTTCTGTTTCACCTTCTCAATCTTGGCCTGCTCCTCCTGCACAATCTTGGTGACGTTGCGGATCCAGAACTCCTCCTTGTCGTTCAGCTTCCTGTCCTTGAGCAGGTAGCGGTTAAGGTTGCGGATGATGCCTTCGGCGTTCATGCCGCCCTCCGCCAGTTCCACCGCCTTGCCGCCGATTTCCGGCGAGAGGTGCTTGAGCGAGGTGCCGAGTCTGTCCATCTCCTTTTTCATCACCTCCGTTATCTGCTCCTGCTGGATGTCAAGGGCTATCTTGCGCTTCATGGCGGTGATGACCTTGTTGTAGGCCTGCTCGATGTCAAGGATGTTGCCCTTGCCTGTCTGCTTCCGCTTTCTGCTCTGCGGTGCGCTCGTGGAAGTCCTTCATGGCTTTCTGCGCCGCCGTGGTGCGGGTGGCCAGCTTGTAGATGGCCGTGCCAGCCGCTACGATGGCGGTGGCGAGCGCGACCCACGGCACGGCGTTGGTCGAGGCGTTCATTTTCCTGACCGCTGCCGCCGCCCTTTCGGTGTTGCCCGCCATCTTCGCTTGCGCTGCGGCCACGGCATAAACCGCCGTCTTGTAGGCGGCTTTGATGACCACTCCGGCTTTCTCCGCCGCCGTGAGCAGCAGCAGACGCGTTTTCAGCAGCGTGACCTTGGCAATGTAGAGAGTCAAAGGGGCGATTATGGCCAGCACCACACCCTTGTTCTTGCTGATCCAAGTTGTTGCGCTTGATATGGCCTTGATGCCCGCCGTGCTGGTCTTGGTCAGCTTCAGCAGTATCGGGTAGAGCTTTTGTCCCAGTTCGAGGCGGGTATCCTGGAACTTCTTGCGGGCTTTCTCCAAGCTGGCCTGCATGTTGTTGTTCTTGACGGAGAACTCCTCGTAGCAGGACACGCCCTCCAGCATGGCTCTGTTGGCCACCTGCTGCGCGGCCTCCACCTTGTCGAGGCTGTTGGCCATTGACGATATGGCGGCGGCGGCGCGTGCGCCGTCCAGTCCCAAGTCTTGGAAGATGGGCAGCAGCTTGTCGAAGCCGCCCGCACCGGAGAATCCCTTGAGCACTTTCTTCAGTGCCTCGTTCATGTCGGTCTCTATGAGCTGCTTGAACTTGCCGAGTTCCATTCCGGCAATCTTGGCGAACTCTGCGGGCTTGGATATGACTTTTTGGATGAGCTTTTGGAAAGCGGTGGCGGACATCTCCACCTTCTGCATGTCCTGGTCCAACGCGGAGGCGAAGCCGAGGATTTGGTCGGCGGCGAGTCCGGCTTGGACGGCGACGCCGCCGAGCCGCCCCGTGAAGTTGACCATGTACTGCTCGTTGGCGGTGCTGGTCTTGCCCAGCTCGTTGACGGCGGAACCAAGCGAAAGGAGTTGCTCTTTGAGCGACTTGTCCTTGAGCATGTCGGTGGACTTCTTATAGACGTCCACCATCTTGCCGATGGCCAGTGTTGCGTCATCACCAAGCACGTCCCCCATGGAGACGTTGATGATGTCCGCCGCCTCTACGAACTGCTGCACCAGCTCCTTTGAGGAGATGCCCAGCTTGCCCGCGATGTAGGCGAGGTTGTTGAGCTGCTCGCGGCTGGTGCGGGTGTCCAGGTTCTTGAAGCTCTCGTTGAGTTCCTCCACCTGCTCGCGGGTCAGTCCCGTGGTCTTGATGACGTCGGAATATACATCGTCCATGGCGGCGAGGTCGGTGGCCACCTGCTTGAGGGTGGAGGTCACGTTGTCGAGGGAAGAGAGGATCTGCGTCAGGCCTCCGATGCCCGTACCGAACTGCAGCACCTTGTTGTACATTTCACTCCACGCAGAGGCGGCGGAGCCGATGTTCTGCGCGTGCTCCTTGAGGTACTGGCGCAGTTCGCGGATTTTCTTGGCGTGGGCGATGTACTCGTCAGAACCGATGACCATGCGGTTCTGCTCGTTCACGAGCTTGTTCATTTCCGCCCGTATCTGCTTGACGGAGGCCTCCACCTCCTTGCCGTTGATGTAGATGGTTACCCTGCGGGTACTGCTCTTTGCCATAAACGTTAAGTTTTGGCAAAGATGCTTTAAACGTCCGTCACATTTTGGGACGGTTACGGGAAAACGCAGTCGTTGGCTTTGACTGCGTTTTTGTCTTCCTTAATACCGCGACAACGATAGGAATGGTTACGAGCGGCTTGCCGCGAAGTTTGAATGGATAGCGTGCCCGGTCGCCCACCTCTAAAACATATTAAATAAATAAGTCTCTTGCATAGAAAAAGGTTTATTTTCCTAATTCCAACTGGTCTTTTACTAATGTAAAATATTTCCCTTTTAACTTTGTTAGTTGAGCATGCGTGCCTTGTTCTACAATTGTTCCTCTGTCAAGAACAACAATATTATCTGCCTTTTTTACTGTACTTAATCGATGAGCTATTATCACAACTGTTTTTCCTTCAAAATAATTGTTCAGATTCTCCATTATCTTTCTTTCATTTTTAGCATCTAAAGAATTAGTTGCCTCATCAAAGAACAGATATTCTGGATTTTTATAAATAGCTCTTGCTATTAATATGCGTTGTCTCTGCCCTCCGCTTATGGGTAGTCCCGTTTCTCCGATTTTTGTATCCAAACCCATGGGCATTGAGCTGATGAAATCCCGCAGGCAAGACAGCTTTATGGCTTGCTCAAGGAGGTTCTGATTGATATTCTTTTCGTCTAACGTGATATTTTGTTTGATGCTTCCGCTGAATATGTAGCCGTTTTGCATAACCACCCCGCAGTGACGTCGCCAATCGTCGCAACTTATTCGGGAAATATCATGATTACCTATGAGCAGTTCCCCTTTTGTTGGTAAATAAAAACCCATCAATAGTTTCAGTAAGGTTGTCTTACCGCTTCCACTAACGCCAACAATAGCTGTAACTTGTTGTTTATTGATTTTCAAATTGATGTCATTGAGGACATTGCGACTGTTCGTTCCGGGATATTTGAAATCTACATGTTCGAAATAGATGTTAGCTTGTAGTGATTCCTTTGAAATAGGTTCTTTGTCTCCGTCGTTCTCTTTGGGATGCCCTGTTACCTCTTGAACTCGATTGTTTGAAAGTTTTGCATATTGAGCTTGTCTTGAAAATTTCAACAATTGATTAATAGGACTCGTAATCTGTCCTAAAAGGAAACTTATGGTCATCATTGTCCCGATAGTCATTTGATCATTGACAACCAAAAAGGCGCAGATCCCTGTGACAAACAAATTCATGACATTGTCAATAAACCCTATTCCTTCTGAAAAAAATGTTTCAAGAAAAAAAGATTTGAGTTGATATTTGTTGATTTTTTCTTGAAAGGCAGTCCAATCTCGTATTCGAACCTCTTGAGAATTATTGATTTTAATATCAGGCATCCCCATAATTGTTTCATAAATTGAATTTCTACGGGAGGATTCGAATGAAAATAGAGAATAGTCAATCTGTCTTCTTTTTTGTGAAAACAACAACGTATAAAGCAATGACAGCGTGGTCCCACATACAAAGATAAGGAACACCATTGGATTGAAGTAGATGAGAATAGAACTGAAAACCAATAGATTAAGAAATGTTAGTATCACACCACCTAATAAATCTACAATCAGGTTGTTTACCCTCTCCTGATCACTTATTCTTTGTATCAAATCGGAACTGAAGCGTGTCTCAAAATAACTGATAGGCAAATCCACAATTTTTTTAAGGTATTTTGCAATAAGATTTGTTCCGAATGAAAAACCTGTTTTTAACAAAACAACCTTTGAAATGCTATTTGTAATGATAAAACCCACGTTGAAAAGCAATTGCGACATCAGCAATAACCATATCAAAGGGATATCCTTATTCAGTATGCCGTCATCAATTGTCTTTTTGAACAGCAACGGCATAATCCAAGTTATCGCCATGGATAGCAAAGTCAAAATCGAGATAATTGAGAAATGCTTCTTGTACAGATAAAAGATACGCCATGTGAGTTTCCGTAGAGGATGGTCCTTCGTCTTATCTGCATCTGGATTTTTAGTCTTGAAGGTGTCATCTGGCTCAACCAATATACAGACGATGCTATCATTGATGAACATTTTCTCTATAATTTCATTTTGCGAAAGACTTATTCTTCCGTCATCTGGGTCAATAATATGGAATCGTCTTTTCCTATCAATTTTTTCCAGAACCACAAAGTGGCCGGAATTAAAATAAAGGATGGCAGGGAGAGGTATCCTATAGATGTCATTGAGAGATATGCTGACAGCAACACTCCTCAACCCGATTTCAGTACATATAGTAGAAATATCGCTGATTGTACAACCAATTCGCGATATTTCGCAAAATGATTTCAATGTTTGCAATGAATATCTCCTCCCATAGAAGTGTGCAATCATCTGCACACAAGTCGGCCCACAGTCATTGCACTCCAACTGATGATAAACAGGAACCCTTCTCATTACAATCTTTCTTGAATCGTACTATTCCGTCTTTGGGAGCCTTTGGTTTCGCGATTTCCAAAACGCATACTGTAGGAAATCCAGTATGTTCTCCCATAAACGTGGGAATAGTGTGTATATATGTAATTCTGTGTTGCGAGCGACTCCTTGCTTTGCCAGTCAAGAATATCATCAACTCCAAATGAAATGGTTCCGCTCTTGAATTGCTTTGTGATGTGGACATTCCAGTTCACACTTTGATTGAGATTGCCTCCTACATAAGAGGATATGGGAACATAATCCAAAGTGGTTGACAATTTCCAATCTTTCTTTTTACAAAGTGCTGTTGATATGGAAAGATTGATGGAGAACTCGCTTCCCTTGACATTAAATGCCGTAATCCTCGGACTCTTAATCCTGTATAGATCAAATTCATAATAGATGCTGGCAGACAACAAGACGTAATTTTTGAAAAGCTGTTGGTCAGTTTCCAGCTCAATGAAAAAGAAATGTGCATTGCCATAATTCTCATCCGTAATTCGGGTGGAATTGGATTCTGGGGTTGGAATGCGGAATTCATTCCAAATATTTTGAGAATAGGAGTATCCCAAAATCAACATATAATCCCAAAAAAGGGTGTATGAAAGTTCTGCATCATATATCCTACAAGGACGCAAGTCAATATTATTCTCTCTGTATAATGTCGGGGAATAATAGTATCTGAAAGGATTCCTTTTCGCATAACTAGGAATAACCTGGCGACTGGTGAAATCCAGAGCAAATTCATGGTCGTCATTAGGAATAAAAACGAGGGAAAAAGACGGGAAGAGATTGAGGTATTTATTGGAGATGGTTTCTTTTGTGACCTGCTGTTGCCCATGATAAAGATAAAACTCACCTCGCAAGCCGGCTGAAATCGACCACATGTCGGATATTTCCCAGTCACAGGTAGCATACAATGCTGCGGTTATATCCTTGTAAACGAAGTGGTTGCTTTGGTCAAACCCCTCCATATACGCTGCTGATTGTTCTATGTTTGAGGTGTAATCGTCGTCAACCACGCTCCCGTAGCATTCCAATCCTGTTCGCAAATTCAAGGTCTTGCTGAATTTGTGGCTGTATTTTGCCTTGAAATCGATTCCATTGACGACCGCCGCACTGCTTGTGAAATAGGATGCCATTTCATGCGAAGGGAATCTCTGGTTTCTGTTTGTGTAAGATGAGATACTTTGGTTCCTCGTGTAAAAAATATCGAAAGTCAGCAATTGCTTGTCATTGATTTTCATATTGTAATTAAGATTGGTAAAAAGTGAAAAATTAGGCATGTTCGATATCTGGCAGGAAGAAGTGATATCGGAGGAATCTGCCAGATTCCTATGTCTATGGTAATAATCACTACGGGTACCCGTGCTGTCGAGCAGACAATGGCTGATATTCGTTCCCGCTTGGAATCCCAAGGTGTGCTTTTCGTTGATGTGCCATTCCATCATCGCATAAATATTTTCGCAAAGCACTCGGCTTCGGCTCAAACTCTGAAAAGCATTCGTTGTTGTATCGTTGTCAGCAAAGTGGTGATGGGCGCTCTCTGTTCCGCTACGGTTAGGTCTATATATCGTTGAGAAACTTATGGTTGCATTAACGTTTTTCTTCTGTAGTATCACAAAGGCATCCAAAGAAGGGCTGTTGAGTTCCCATCGTTCCTTTTGCCTATCCTTGACAATCAGTGTGGCTGCAACCCCGTCAGACGGGTTCTTCCGTAATATAACGTTCAGTATCCCATTTTTCACTGTGGAAGGGAATTCGCTTCCAGGATTTATTATAACCTCTATTCTCTCAATGTTCTCTGCAGGAATATTCTTCGGATCAAGATTGCTAGGTCTTCCATTGATGTAAATAGTAGCTTTACCTTTGTGTAATATTTCAAGCTCATCCTTAGACGTGACATTCACCAATGGGACATATCTTAGAATCTCTACAGCATTGTGTCCAGAAGCCAATGGTGATGTGTAAACATTGTTGATGGCATATCTGTCAGGCTTTCGCTCAATGGATAGCGCATTCGCAGAGATCGAGACTTCCTCCAATTCTGTCCAATCTCGATCAAGAATAAAACTCGTCTGACTTATGGCCAATCGTGTGGGTATCTGAATGGCGCGGTAACCGAAAGCCTTGACATAAACATTGGTTTTCTCAATATCTTGTGGCAACAACAATTCAAAGATCCCGTTTGTATCTGAAATGCTTGAGGAAAGTTCCTTGTTGTCACCAGAAACAACAGCCACCACAGCCATTTGTATTGGCAAGCCGTCCCCATCTGTCACCCTCGCCTGTATAATCGACTGCGAACAAAGATTGTTGCGGAGTACAATCGTCAAGCACAGAATCATCATAATCCTAATGAAAGAAGAATTTTTCATAAAGCAATGTTTTTCAGTTTATTGGAATTTGCACTTGTTTTTCACAACATAATTATAGAATCTGTTAAGAATAATATCTTGCTTTTTTTGTTCATCAATTCCGTAAATGCAGACATTATCCTTCTGCTCTTGGCGTTTTTGTATGCACCCTCCGCCACATAAGGGGAAAATCGAGCAAGTCGAACATATTTGATGAGGTAATATGTTGGTTATTCTTTCCTTTGGTGTGCCTTGCATCCAAACGACACTACCATCATCCTTTAAAAAACCATGCCGACTCTCTTTAGAAAAATCACGAGCAGTACATTTGTACACATCCCCATTGTAATTTACTAATAGCTGGTTAACACAATCTGCGTAGCAGGGGTGGTGTAAATAGTCAAGATCAAGCAACGGTGAAGTTATTTCGAATCCCCCCTCCCTAAAAAGTTTCATCGTTGGTCTAATTTCAAGTTCCTTCGCCCCGTCCTGCCAGATGCGCTGCAGATCCACCTGGACATACTTTCTATCTTCCTCATTCCATTTTTTTATATCACTTAAAATCGATAAAATTGATGAAAAATTTTTAGCCGTATAGTTGATACGGAGAATTACAGGTATCTGATTTTCAAGCAAACAATGAATATTACGAATGATTATATCGTAGGTTCCAACATTGCCTTTGGTAAAACGAGTTTTATCATGCTCTTCTTGAGCTCCATCCAATGTGATTTGAAATGTAACATCCAACTTGTTTTCCTTGAAAAAAGACACCATTTCATCATTGATTAAAACCCCATTTGAGGTAAATGAGATTCCAAGTGCAATACTTTTTTTCTCGCAACACACCAATGAGTGTAGGATGATTTTCCGAACAGAATCAAACTCTAATAATGGTTCTCCCCCAAAAAAAGAAAGAATCAGCTTCTTGATATTTCGTTGCTCTATGCATTTTTTTGAAATCAAGCCAAGAATGCTATTCATTATTTCCGAGGATATAGATGACCCTTTTACGTGTTTTTCGTAACAATACCAGCAATGTAAATTGCAATCCAAAGTCGGATTTATCATCAGATGAAAAACCCCTGATTCCAACCTGATTTTTTGAGAATTTCTCAACTGTTTCTTGTACTCGTCTTCCTCATTCGAAACTATAGCACCAGCACCACATAGTTCATTGTACAAATCCTCATTCAATCGCCTCAATTCAGCAGGTGGATTATTCAGCCAATTGCCCCCCATAATTAAGACAAAAGAATCGGAAGCCGAATTATAAACAGCCTTCACCGTGTCTGTTAGATCGATAAAGTTGTTATATATGCTGTATTTCATACACAGAGATTTAACACACACCTCCAACGATGTTACTCAGATTTGAGTAGTTGAAGGTGTGTGTAATTATGTAGCAAAACTTATTTGGTTGTACCTGAGCCTTGATTGTCACAAATTCTTCTGTTTATCGCATCATCGCATTTGCTTTGGTTCACACAATATACACGATTTCTGGAAGAATCGCAGCTGCTATTTGTACAATCTCTGTTGTGACTAAGACCACCAATCAAATTTGGCAAAACGGATATCGTCATCATTTGTCTTTCACTTAAAACAGACTGCTCTAACGAATTAACAAATTCTGTAATCTCTGAATATTTAGCAGGTTTCATAATACATTAATTTTCTTTTCTTAATTAAACATACTTCCCTCTTCCCCGCAGGGTGTGCTGGCACTTTGCACGGCACTTTCGGGTCTGTCATTCGAAACGGAAAAATTGTATCTTTGCCGCTTGATTACTGTGCCATCGCGTGACAGACATCACGATATATGCGACCTAAGGTGCTTTGCGGCAGGGAACATCGCTAATGGTTCCTTAAACACAAATGCGATGCCCCTGCTTGGGCACCTTTCTTTTCTTGCTCCGCTATCGGTCCGTTGCACACCATAACGGAGCTTTACCCAATGAATTTGTTCTTGCCTGACCATTGCAGGTCAGAGGCGTCGGTTTCTATGTGAATTACTTTTTTCATGCTTCTTCTTCTCATTCAGCCGCAAGGATGCGGCGGCTCCTAATTTCTCATTCCTAATTTCTCATTCCTAATTGTTTGAGTACGCTGCTGTTTCGCTGAAGAAGAGTCCCGTGAATGTGAACTGCAGGGTCGTGGTGTCACGATAGATCATCTGCCCGGGGATGTTCAGGAAGATGTGGTTGCCCTTCTCGTCCGTGTAGTTCAGCGAGCGATCCGGCACGAGGAAGAAGTCCTCCGAAGTCAAATCGAACGTGTCCGTTGTGGTGGCGGTAACTGCGGTACCTATTTGTTGTAGCTGGACAGCAAACGTATATGCACATTCGTCACCTGCCCCCATACAATTGATATGTATGCGATGTCCGTCCATCATCACACATCCTTTACAATCTTTGCTGCTATGTCCCATGCTCATTGCAAACAGGTGTGTTGAGTTTCCTGTTTTGGCGTTGCCAGACAGTGCAACCACACGGTTGAGTGTTTGTTCTTGTGTTGCTGTTTGGTTTTCCACTTTTTCACATGCGCCAAGCAACGTGACCGCAAGCAGTGTCAATGTCAATACTTTTTCATTGCGCTTTGATTTTGATGTTAATTCATTACTTTTTCGGCGGCAAAAGTACAAACTGTTTAAATACCATCAATCCCCTCACATCGTGAATATGAACCCCTCGTAATACAAATATGAACCCTTATCCCTTTAGGGGGGGTAGTGTATTGATATTCAGCGTGTTATTTAATTTATCATTCCCTCGCATATCGTCAAATTTGCGAGGGGATTGTGGGTTTTTGTGTGAGGGATTGCACAATTGCCGTGTCCTGTGTCGGAAAATTGAGTATCTTTGCTGCCGTTTTCAAAAACATAATTGATATGAAGCGAAAAAAAACCGTTGTAACTATTGTGCTAAATGTCTTGTTCTGTGGCATAATGCTTTGGCTTTTTACCCGTAATTCCATCCTGCGACCATGTTCGGACAGCATTTACAAAGAGGCGCTTGCAGGATTACTATTGTTAGGTTCACTGTATGTCAATTACTTTCTGTTGTATCCGAAAATCTATCGCAATCGTCCGCTCATATACTGGTTGGTGATAGTGGCCATGGCTGTAGTTTTGGGCTTTGTTGATTTGGCCATTGCATACAACGGCATTGTATCGTGTAATGCCCAGGTTATTCAATATGTTGGTCGCTTGAGCTTCTTCTCAAAGATTCTGTTTTTTATCATTGGGCGTAATCTTGCCTTGAATTTCTTTCCTTTCTTGCTAAGGGAGCGGCAACATTTCCAACAGTCCTTAGAGAAAGAGGTAAAGGTCGTTTACCAAACAGTCCGAATGTTTGATGTGACAGATATAAAGAACAAGTTATATCTGGTCAACATTGATGACATCTTCTATTGCTACCAAGAGCGAAACAGTACCAGTGTCCATTTAGTGCAAGATGTATGTTATTATCGTCTTGGATCCATGAAACATCTTGAACAGCTGCTTGGAAATAAAGACTTCATCCGTATTACAACCAATGTACTGGTACCTTTCCGTTACATCAGAGAGTGTAAAGACAATATGGTGATTATGAAAAAAATGTCTTGGGAAAATGAACCCACTATATTCCACTTGGAACCCAAGACTCAGAAGGAGATTTCAAAAAGGGTGATAGAGGGTGTTCAGAGATACAGAGGAGAAGTCGCGGCTGGGGATAGAATCCCCAAAAAACCAACCCGCCGAAAAGTCAAGCGTAAACCGGCAAAACCTTCGGATGAGAAAACCCAAAAAGTGCTTTCTTACATAGAAAGCCACCCGAATTGCAACTCAAAAGGGATTATTGATGGAACAAAAATCCCGTTGAGTAGTGTTGAACGTTGCATTTCCGTACTCAAAAAGCAAGGTCTCATCAAACACACTGGCAGCAAAAGGAATGGTGGCTACGATGTGGTCAGTCCTCGCCCGGAAAGAGAAAGAGTGGAATCTGTACAACAGGAGGAAAAGGGTACCACAATAAAATTAGTCCAAGAAACACACGACAAGGGAAAGCCCGCAGAACCGTCATCCAAGGAATAGGTCTCTTGCGATGCGGCAGCTGTTTGGTGCTGTGTTAGTTTTTCTACTGTTTCTTTACTCCGAAGAAGTTGACCAGACACTCGTCACCCCAAAATTCGGCTGCGAGGTCGAAGAGGCGTTCCGCGTTGCGGTCTATGGGTTCGTCTAACCAGTCCACCACGGAGCGGCGGATGCTGGGGTGCGGGTTCACGTACTTGCCGGGAACACGGGGCTGGCCGTAGCCCACCGCCCACTCCCGCCATATCCCGTGGATAGGAATCTTGAAACTCACGGCCTCAGGGATTCCGCCATCATGCTCTATCTTGTACTGTATGCTGTTGCGGAGCTTGCGCTCCACCTTGCCGCTCTTCTTGGTTACCGCCGCGCCTGCCGCAGGAACTCCTCGGCGGTGAGGATGTTGGTGTCCGTGGTGTCGGTTATGGTGTGGTTCATTGCTGCTGGTCTATTACTTCCCAATGGCCGTTCTTACGACCTCCAATCCTTTTAAGGAGCTTCATTTCCTGCAATCTCGCCACGGCGTATTTGATTCCACTTGCGCTATATCCTTGCAACACCTGGTTCATAGTATCCCGTGTGGCAGTGGGATTGGCACCAAGAAAATCCAATACTTTCTGCTGTAAATCTGTCAGCTGCACCTTTTGGTCAGTCTTTTGGCCAGTCTTTTGGCCAGTCTTTTGGTCAGTCTTTTGGTCAGTTGTCGGGACCGCCTCAGCTTTCCTCCTTTCTGCTTCAATAAATGGCATCACACTGGGTGCTGCGTCGAACCGAACCATCAGGTCGCAAGGGTGGATGATGTAAACAGGTTCGGGCGAACCGTAATTGCGGCACGCCTTGCACATTTTTTCAATCCCGCGTCCCCAGGCTTCGATGAACCCCGCACGGAAAAACGTGTTGGCAATATTGGGATTTAGCAAAAGAGACTGATGGGAAGAAAGAAGTGTTTCCGCTGTCCAACCTTCGGTCAGCAAGCAACTGTTGGAAATAAACAACCTGTCATCCTCAACGCGGATTTGAATCGGGTTATTGGCCGACCAGTCTGAGTGTGCCAGCGCATTGAAAATGGCTTCTCTCACCGCCATTTTCGGAAACGGATAGGTTTCAACCCTGGTAATGTTTTCGTAGGTGATGAATGCCTTGAGGTACTTTTGGTACAGCAGATCCTGCACACGGTCGGCCTGCATCATCAGTGAGCCGTGAACCTCATCCATATACAAGATGTCGGCCTCTTTGTTGAACATTCCGATTTTGGTGTAACACCCTGTGACCAACTCTTCCGGCTCGCGGTAAAACAAGAGTACCGCCGCCCTTTTCAGCTTGCCATCAACGGTGAGTTTCAATCTTTCAAGCAATTCCTCATCAGAACAGGCGAGGTCGTCTTCTGTCATACGTTTGCTTCGCAGCGCCTCCCTGCGGAAAATATTGAAACTCTCTCTGTCAAGGTCCTGGTATGTGAAATTGTCAACGGTGACGGAATCCCATTTCGTTCCGGTTCGTTTAAGTAGAAAATGGGTGAGGGCGGAACCCTGCAGCGTCTGCAATGTCGCACCAGACCGAATGTAATAGTCTCCCTTGTAATTGAGAGGGAATCCGCACGGTTCGGTTTCGATTCTGATGTACGACTTGCCGTCTTCCGTCATCAAATCCACACCGACAATGATTCCCATCGCATTCTTCACCTTGTTGGGGATGTCCTCCAAGAGGCGTTTGGCGTTGTCCACACCGACCACCTCGCCCTTGTCGTTCATGCCGATGTAGAGCGTGCCGCCCTGCGCGTTGGCGAAACCGCAGATCCACTTCAGGTATTCGTCACGCCAAGACTCCTTGTATTCAATATTTTGCGTTTCCATACAACATTCAAATTCCGACCGCAAAATTATAAAAAATCTCGAAACAGAAGACCGTCATTTCCTGCCTCCCTCCCGAATCACCTTGTCGAGCCTGCCGAGGATGACGTGGACGTTGGAGGCGAAGAATTTGCTTTCGTCATAGAAGCGGTCGCCCATGAGGTCGCGGTGGACGGCCACCCACGAGAACGCGGGCGGCTTGTCGTTGGGCGAGGTCTTGGGACGTTTCGGGGCGCGGGCGAACACGTTGGGGTAACGCTGTTCAAGGAACCGCTTGCGCAGGGACGTGTAGCACAGCACAAACGCCTCCAACTGGTCATCGGAAAGGAGGTTCATCAGCCGCATCCGGGTGTCCGCGCCGTAGATGGTGAACGGCACGCGGCGGTCGGTCTCGCCGTCGTAGTCTTCGCGCTGCGGCCTGTAGAGCACCGCCGCCGCTTCCTTGTAGCGGCCAGCCAGCATATAGCCGTCCGCGTAGATGAACTCCTCCCAAGTGGTGTTGGAGAAGGTGGGCTGGTAACCGATGAGGCGCACCCCGTCCGCCTCAATCCAGGGCAGCAGCTGTTTGGTCATGTCCGGCTGTTTCCCAAACGCGAAATCGAAGAGGCGCATCAGGAAGTAGCGTTTCCCGAACGGTATCTCCTCCCACGTCTCTTCGGGGATTCCCGACAGGGCTGAGTAAAAGGCGGATTCGGAGAGCGTGCCGCCGACTGCGGCGCAAACAGCCAAGAGCTGTTCACGTGTCAGCTCGTCAAATCTGTCGGGAACGGTGTATTCCGTCCCTTTGTCGTCTATTTCTACCTTGATCCTATTCATGGTCTCCAGTTTCTTGTGTCTATTTCGTTCCAAAAAGGGGCGCTGGTGGTGAACGTGTAGCGCATCCCCGCGTAGCGTTCCCGGACGTTCTGAATCGGGATGGCCGTCACCTCGTCAAGGCGGAACTCCTTGACCACCATGCAGGCGGCCTCGTACTTGTCAAGGTTCATCCTGCGGATGATCTCGTCGCCGATGCGCTCGCAGAGGTCGAAGGCCTCATAAACCGCGTCATAGTCGTTGTCGTCCGGATAGGACTG
>CACXUB010000070.1:0-10777 GCA_902770735.1 uncultured Bacteroidota bacterium
TAGAAGTTGACGGCGATGTCGCCCTCGAGCGAGATCGAATGACCGGCGAGCCTTGCGCCCATGCCGTCCGCAAAAACGGTTTTTGAGTCGGTATAGCTATTACCGTCAAGCTCCGCGGCAGCGGTATAGGTGATCATCTCGTCCGCGGCTTGGCTTGTGATCACCGCGTTTACAGTCTCCTCGTGCTTACAGCGTGAGTCTGTGCAGGTGAACCTTGCCGTTGCCGTGCCGCAGTCGTCAGCCCATGTCCATACGGGAGCGCCGTAGCTGTGCGCGTCGGTAAAGCTGTAGGCTATGCTCTGCTCGCCAAAGGAACTGCGGTTGAATTTGGTTGCGTGCTTTATCCTTGCGGTCACATTCATATGATTGAACACGCCGCTATCTGCCGTTATCTTGCCGGGATAGTCAAGCTTGACGTCCAGCGCGTAGCCGCCGCTGCTGTTTGCCCATGAAAAGGCATAGGCGCCGAGCTTGCTCAGCTTTGAGGTGTTGCCCTCAACGCCTGTTACCTGCACTGCATAGAAGCTGTACGGCTTGATCTCTGTGATGTATTCGTTGAGCACAAGGACAAAGCCGGGCGTGTTCTGCGGAACCACTCTGCAATTAACGTCATTTGCGTCGTTTATATCATTTCCCAAAACGGTGACGTGCTTGCCTTTGTAGGTCTTGGGGATGACCAGCTCGGTCAGGGCTTCGGTGGGACCCGTGTAGCGGTTGATCTGATATTCATAATTGTTATTTATCAGCTTGAAGTCAAAGTAGCTCAGCTCTACGCTGTCAAGCTCCCCGCCCACGCTTCCGTCCTCATTTGCGGCGTAGATTTTGCCGCCGATGACGTAATGCGCGACCGTGCCGGGGATATACGCGCCGCTGTCGTCGATGTACGGTTCTGTCCGGGGGACGTTTTGCTCAATGCCCGGCGTGAGCGTCTTGCCGGCAAACCGCGCCAATTCGCCGACCGTATAGGTACCGCTGTAGGTATCCGCTCCGTCAGTCAGCGGTCTGTCGTCGGCTATGACTATATTATTCGCGCTGTATTCCGCTGCCTTGATGCTGTCGGCAGGCTTTGTCCAGCCAAGCGTTATGTCGCCGTAGGAGAACATCCGGTCTTGGACGTTGACGTTGCCGCCGGTTACGGCTATACTGTCTCCGCGAAGCTCTCCGGACACATCTACTTTTCCGCCGCTGACGGTCAGGGAATTATTATCGGCGCCGGTTTCAAGGTTACCCCTGATATCAACGATACCTCCCGAAACGCTGAAATCACCGTAGCAGTTAACTGCAAAGCTGTCGTCTGATTTGACGCTCAGCTTACCGCCGTAGATTTCGACGTTGCCGCCGCATAACAAAGGCCAGTCGTTCCTGCTGTCGAGTTCGATCTCTCCGTTATAGAGATCCATTTGATCCTTTACATCTATTCCCTGCGCGCTGAGCGAGCCGCCGCTGACATCTAACACATCAGACTCTACCATATACTCTAAGTCAAGCTGTCCGCCGACAAGCTCAAATGCTCCCGCGCCGATGCTGTACGCGTTAAGCCTGCCCTCGGTGTTGCCGGGCGCGCGGTAAACCGCAAGACCGGTACCGGAGTTCGCGCTGTAGTTACCTATGCGTTTGCTTCCGAAATCTACTGTCACGCCGTCGCACAGAATAAGCCTTACATTACCGAGCAGCTCTATATTATTATTGAAGCTGAGGTTACGATCCGCGTAATACCAACCGGAATACAGCTCTGTCTCGCTGCCGGACAAACGCGTAGCAAGGGCGGTGTTTTCTTCGCCGTAGCTGTCGATATATCCGACCTCATCGAGCTTGCGGAACGTTGCCGTGACCGTTACGTTGCTCTCCGGCATTATGAAGCTGCGGCCACTACATTCGACCGAATCACCGTTCCTGTCGGTGACCTTGATCGAATCAAGCGCATACCCTTCGTCGGGGGTGACGTTGAGCTTTACCCTGTCGCCGATCGTCGCCTCCGTCGAGTCAACGGTAACGGTGCCGTTAACGCTGCTCTCTATATTTACGTCATATATGATTTGGAAGGTTTCGGTAGTCGAATACTCGATGCCGCAGCACTTGCAGCGCGCGGTAACTATCCTGTACCGGTCGCTGTCCTCATAAACGACTCCAGCCGTGACCTCCTGATTAAAATCACAGTGGCTGCAGGTGATCACCGCCTTAGCCTGAGTGTACATATCAGACCATATCCATTGCGGACTGTTGAAAATATGCGGAATGTCGGGCATCAGAGTTTTGCCCGCGAGCGAATCTATCTGAGCGTCGGTCAGCTTGCCCTCATATTTGTTTGTGCCGTCGGTAAACGCCTTGTCCTTTGCTACTACGACAGAGCTGATTTTTTCGCGTTCCAAAAATTCATTGCCGAAGGTAATGCTGTCATACGGACTCGACCAGTTGAGTATGATCCCGTCCGCACCGCCCGAAAGCTTTCCGAGCTTTGCGTTGCCGCCGCGGAAGCTCAGCCTTTTGCCGTTGGTGTAGCCGGCGTCATAGGTGCCGCGCTCGATGTTGATGCAGCCTTGAGAGGTCGTTATGTCTACATTACCCTTTATCTTGCCGCCGTACTGATTGAAGCTGCCTAATATCACCGGGTAGAAGCTGTAATTTATCGTACCGGTTTGATCTGTCTGACCGTAAATATTCAGAACCGAGTCGTAGTTATGCCCTACGATCGAATAACCGTAGCCCTGAATATTGTTTGAGAACCGCAGGGTCTTTCCGTCAGGCAGTATCAAATGGACATTGCCCCATATATACAGCGTCGATTCTAATTCTATATCGGCGTCGAGAACATACCAGCCGTCGAAAAGGAACCCGTCTGTTTCGGAGACCTTTCCGGCATAGACAGTATCCTCAAACCCCTTTTTATTGATATAGCTTGTTTCGTATGACTTTTTATAAACTGCCGTGATCGTCTCGTTCGGTCCGACGTAAATCGTCTCGCCGGGCAGAAAATAGTTACCGGGACTGTCACTTTTTGTTCCCTGCTTCCATGCCGCAAAGCTCATTCCGCTGGGAGCGTGGGTACACTCCGGCAGGGTGTATTTTGAGCTCTTGGGATACTGAAACGTTTGCTCGACCGTGCCGTCGTCATTACGCTCGATGATCGTGCAATTCGTCATCTCTGCCGTTGCGCCGCAGACCGTGCAGACATTGTCGGAGTTCCACTGATGCTCTTCGTATCCAATATATCCCGAGTAGCAGTCAAGGCAGTATTTGCTGTGCGCGGCGTTAGCTGTCCAGCGCCACTCCCAGTCAGGGTGATCACAGCGGGATATCTGTACGCTATCCTCGCTCCGGCATGTGCTAAAGCGCTTATCTGCCGACACGGTTTCGCCGACTGTATACTGAAATTTGCCGTCGCCCTGATCGGCCACACTTACCTTGCTGACCTTTAGATCATTATACAGTGTCAGACTTCCGGTGCTGTCTCCGTCGTTGCCCCAGCCGATGCCGAGCGCTCCCTCATCCTTGCTGACGAGAGCAGTGACCGTGCTGTTATCTATGGTCACGTTTGCGCCGTCGCCGCCGTCGCCGCCGCCGATACCCGCGCCGTAGCAGTCAGCCGACAGCAAAGCCGCCTCCAGAAAGAACGCCGTGCCCTCAGCAGGTGTAGCGGATGGCGAGGGCTTATACAGAACAGGAACATAGGACGACGAACCGCCTGCCGCCACGACCTCGGAATCCTCTATCACGACGGTTCCGCCGTTGCCTTCATCACCGCCGCCGATTCCCGCGCCTCTGCAGCGCGATACCGCGGTGACCTTGCTGGATTTGATAGTGATGTTACCGCCGTTGCCGCCGGAGCTTCTCAGCCATGTGCCCGCGTCTCCGCCGCCGATCCCCGCTCCGCCGTAAGCACAGGCGACTACCTCGCTGTCTTTGATATTGATCGTGCCGGCGCTGCCGCACGCGCCGCCGCCTATTCCCGCGCCGCCGCCGTCGCCGCGTTCGGGTCCGTTACCGGTTTCGGTATATACTTTCGATCTCTCTATTGTGATAACGCCCTTTTGGTTGCGGTCAAAGCCCGAGCCGATTCCCGCGCCGGTGCCGCACAAGCCCTTGTTGAATTCGGGCGGATCTACGGTCACGGTACTGTCGGTGATCGTGATATCTCCGTTCGTTCCTCTATAACCGCCGCCGATGCCCGCGCCGCCGTCATATCCGGATATGGCGTTAACGGTCGAGTTGGCGATCGTGATTTTTGCGGCGCTTCCTCCGGCGCCGCCGCCTATTCCCGCGGCATGGCCACCGCTTGTTGCGTTGACCTTCGCGTTTTTGATTATGATATCGTCCGGGCTTGATTCCTTGCTGCCGCCGCCTATTCCGGCTCCGTAATCGCCGCCCTTTGCGGTTATCGTACCACCGAGGATAGTAATTGTTCCGCCGACGACAAGAGCGCCGTTTCCGATACCCGCGCCGGAAGGACCGCCGGTCGCGGTGACAGTGCCGTCGTAGATGGTAATAGAGCCGCGTACTCTGCCTTCGTACTCGTCGCCCGAGCCGATGCCTGCGCCGTTGGGACCTCCCTTTGCGGTAACGGTGCCGCCGTAGATCGTTATTTTACCGCCGTGCGCCTCGTTGCCGCCGCCGATACCTGCGGAGTCATCGCCTCCGTTGGCATTGACGTTACCACCGTGGATATTTATTGTTCCGGAGCCGTTTTCGGCGTCATCGTCTTCGTCGTTGCTGCCGATAGCCGCCTTATAATCGGATGCTTTGGCAACCAGACTGCCGCTGTCCTGCTGCTGGCTGTAGATGTTCAGCGTGTTGCCCTCCGGGACGGGATGCAGCGTGCCGGCGAAGTAGGAGTTCAACACGCGCACGCGCTGTCCGTTTCCGCCAATGCCGCCGACGTATCTCCCCGATATACTGCCCGTTACGGAGCAATCGGTGACATACAACCAGTGGTTGGAGCCTTGCATCTTGTAGTTCCCGCCGACCACACCGCCGAGGTTGTTGTAGCCGGTGCCCTCCACACGCACGTTCATCAGCATGCAGCGCGACACATAAACATGGCCGTTGTCCTGCGTGTAGCCGATCAGCGCGCCGGCCATGCCGAGCGCCTTCACAACGGGGTTCACCAACCCGAGGTCGGAGATGTTGCAGGGATAGCGCACGCAGCCGAAAAGGCCCGCCTGATAATAGTTGGACTTGTCGCAGTAGAGGTTGTGGATGAAGTGACCGTTTCCGTTGAACGTGCCCGAGAAGGCATACGCGGAGGTGGAGTTCTGCGCCTCCTGGGTGGCCGTGGCGTACCCGCCGATGGGCGTCCAGTTGTGCGTGGAGTCGTGGTCGGCGTTGAGCCAGATGTCGGCTGTCAGGTTGAGGGTGACCCCCGAAAAAGTGGTGGTGTGGTCGTTGACGAGCCGCGCCACGCCGGCAAGCTGCTCGGGCGTGGAGATGTCGTATTGCGTCTGCGTGCCGCTGTACCAGGAGATGTCGGAGGAACCGTCCCAAACGGTCTGGGCTTGGGTATTGTGTGCGAATGCGGGAAGCGTCACCGCGAGAACGAGGGCTATTCGGAGGAAAAGGTTCTTCATTGTCAAAATTCCAGATGAAACAAGACGGCAAAAATACATTTTTTTAAGCAACAATCCATAAATTCCAAAGACGAAATGACCCGCTGGCACCGTTTCCAAATCATTTGGCAGAAGTCAAAAAAAATTGTATCTTTGCCGATTTAAATAAATAATGTATTATCTTGGGTAAAAGCGGCATGAAAAAAGCTCTCAAAATCACGGCATGGGTCGTCGGGGTGTTCCTCTTCCTCGACCTGTTGCTCGTGGGCTTGCTGTTTGTGCCGGCAATACAAACATTTGTGGTCCACAAAGTTACCACTGTCCTGAGCGAAAAATGGGGCACGGAGATCTCCATCGGGGATATCCACATTACCCCCACATTCAAGCTTGTGGCGCATGAAGTGGCCATCAAAGACCACCACGACGAGAACATGATCTATTCCGGCACGGTGAAAGGCCGTTTGCGCGGAATCAAGACCAAACCTTTCAGACTGAGCCTCGGCGACGTGGAGTTCCACGACCTTGACGTCGTGCTGCGCACCTACAAGGACGAGGAGACCATCAACATCGCCAAATGGGCTTCCGTCTTCAAGTCCGACAAACCGAAAAGCGGCTTCGTGCTCACCTCCAACAGCGTGGACATCAAAAACGGGCGGTTCGTCCTCATCAACGACAACACACGCGTGGTGTACGACACCGCCGGCCGCCCCGGCATCGACTATGCGTTCCTCGAACTGGCCGACCTGGACATCGAGGCCAAGGACTTCCGGCTGAACGGCGCGGACGTGGCCATGAACTTCAAACAGCTGGCTTTCAGCCAATACGGCGGATTCCAACTGCAGCACGGCAGCGGCGACTTCCGTATCTGCGACACCACCCTGACTTTTGACAACCTGAAACTGAAGACGCCGGAAAGTGACCTGGATCTGGATCTCGCCTTCAAATACAGCAAATGGAAAAGCTACGGCGACTTCCTGGATTCCGTAAACATACATGCCGCCATCCGTCCTTCCACATTGGCCATGGATGACATCGCCGGCTGGGCTCCCGCCATCCGCGGAATGGACGAGGTCTTCCAACTGCAGGCCGACACCGTCAGCGGCACCGTCAACGATTTCCGGCTGAAGAACGTCAGCGCCAACTGGCTGGACGACAACCTGGTGCAGGGCGACATCGCCATCCGGGACGTCACCCACTTCAAAGACGCCGACTTCGACGTGACGCTTGACTCCTCCGTGGTCAACCTCGCCGACCTCTCCCGTTTCACCATTCCCGGAGGCAAATCCCTCAAATCCAACAAGACCCTCAACAAACTCGGCACCGCCACCGTGTCGGGCACTTTCCAGGGCGGGCTGTCGCAGTTCAACACCGACCTGCAAGCCAACACCGGGTTAGGGAACATCAAGGCGGTCCTCTCCACAGACACGCAGGACGGGCACCTCGTCTTCGACGGCAACGTCACCTCCAAGAATTTCCGGCTGGCCAAGCTGACCGGAAAAGGGAAAGTCTTGGGCACCTCCAACCTCAACCTCCAGTTCGACGGGCAGACCGCCTCCACAGGTTTCACGGCCGACAATTTGAAGACCATCTCGGCGCACGTCGGAGGCGACCTGCGCACCTTCCCGGTCCTGGGCTACCCTATCCGCAACATCCACCTTGACGGAGACTACCAGGACGGACTCCTCAACGCCACGATGAACGCCAACGACCCGAACCTGCAATGCAACGTCATCGCGCAGCTGGACAACACGCAGTCCGTCCCTTACCTGCAAGGCAGCATCGACCTGCCGAAATTCGCCGCGGGCGCCATCGCGCAGAAGATGCCCGCCGTGGACTCCGCCTCGGCGAAAGGCATCTACAAGGTCATCTCCACGCTGCAGCGCAACCCGGCCCTGCAACTCAGCTTCGACCATTTCCAGATCTCCATGCACGGCAGCAATCTGGACAACTGCAACGGCTTTCTCGGCTGCGACAACCTCAAGCTGACCTTCAGCGAAGACAGCATCGCCAACGACCGGCTGAGGCTCACCGCCATCAACAGCGACCGGCTGCACAAGTATATCCTCTCCTCCAGCCTTGCCAGCGCGACCTACGAGTCCACCTATCCCATCGCCTCCGTGAAAGACTCCCTGCAATCCATCGCGCACAACCTCTTCCCGTCGCTGATCGCTGCCGCGAAAGGTGAGCGCATGGAAATCGGCAAGCCACTGCTGACCGTCGGAGACGCGGACAGCTACATCAAATTCAACGCGCGCACCTACAACACCCGCGCCGTCACCAAGCTGTTCTACCCCGACCTCTTCATCGCGCCGGGCTCCACCGTGAACCTCGACATCCGCGCCAACCATGTGGACGACCGCGTCGAAGTGGACCTGCCCTTCTTCGGCATACGCAACAAGGTGCGGCTGCACAATTTCCACCTTGACGGCCAAACCACCGACGCGAAGACACTCGCCCTGAAAGTGAACGGCGACTCCGTCCTCGTACACGTCGGGAACGGCAACCTGCTGTTCGACAAGACCCAAATAGAAGCCTCGGCCGCAAACGACCTCATCCGTTACGACCTCTCCTGGCACAACCCGTTCAACTCCGCCGGCAACATCTCACAGCTCTCCGGCACCGCCGACATCTCCGAAACGGACAATATCATCATCCAACTCGACCCGTCCAGGATTTTCCTCAAAGACTACGAATGCCATTTCAACGACCAGAACACCATCCACATTCGTCCGCATCGCTACGAGATCGACAACCTGGTCTTCTCCACCCAAAACAGCTCGGTGGCCATCAACGGCGATTACGACACCAAAGACTCCAGCCGACTCTCCATGGCGGCGAAGAACTTCGACATCTCGCTCATCAACCCGCTGCTGAACGGCATGTCCTTCGGAGGACGGATGTCGGCCGACCTGAACCTGCTCAACCGCAACGACCGCCGGCTGATTTTCGGCAAGCTCATCACCGACGAGCTGAACATGAACGAGACCCGTCTAGGCGACCTGTTCCTCATGGCAGGACTCAACAACAACAATGCCATCCGTTTCACCGGAGGGCTTTTCGACAGCTCGAAATCAAACCTCGACTACGAATACCTGTCGAACTTCTCCATACGGGATTTCCAGCAAGAAAAAAGCATCATCGCGAAATTGTCAGGATCTTACGAACAGAAAAGCTTTAAGGCGACAGCCGATTTCGACACCTTGCAGGCGGATTTCCTGGAGCCGTTCCTTTCGGGATTCTGTGACGAACTCTCCGGCACAGCCTCGGGCGAACTGACCCTCAACATCTCGCCCGACTCCTCCTACATCGACGGCAATGTGCACGTTCTGGACGCCGAGATGGGCATTGCCGCATTAGGAACCAGATACAAAGTGATCGAACAGGACATCCTCTTCGACAAAGAGGGTATTATGTTCCCGGGAATGAAGATTTTCGACAAGGACGGCGACTCCGCCATCCTCGCGGGCAAGATAGCGCATAAAATGTTCAAAGACATGCGGTTAGACCTGAAGATCAACACCGACCGCATCCTGGCCTTGAACACGCCGCGCAGCACCAACTCCGTCTTTTACGGAACCGGCTACGTGAAAGGCGACGTCTCCATTTCGGGCACCGGCGACAACCTCTACTTCATCGGCCCCGACATCCAAACGCTCAAGGGCTCGAAAATCGTGCTGGAGGTGCAATCCGCCAATTCCGCTTCTGAAACAGACCAGATCCGCTTCGTGCCACGCACCCCCAATGAAACCGAAACTGTCGAAACGCCCAAGTCCTCCACCAACCTCAATTTCGATTTCACCTTCAATGTCACCAACGACGCCGACGTGGTTCTCCTCCTCGACGCCATCGGAGGCACCCTGAACGCCCGCGCCGACGGACGTTTCCAGCTGATTTACAACAACAACGACAATCTCAACCTCTACGGCAACCTGATGCTCCACTCCGGCGATTTCAAACTGTCGCTTTACGACGTCGTCAACTCCAAGTTCACCCTCATGAACGGCGGGACCATCAATTTCGACGGCCCGTTGGAGAACATGACCGTCAACATCAGCGCATACAAAACATCCAAGACTTCTCTCGCCAACATCATCCCCGCCGAACACCTTCCGTCCGGGAATGTGGACGTGATGTCCATCCTCAGACTGAACGGTCCGTTGATGCAGCGCATCGAGCCGACTTTCGCCTTCGAACTGCCCAACAGCAGTTCCGAAGTCCGCAACCTCTTCTACACCGCCATCGACACCCAGAACACGGAGAACATGACCAAACAGTTCGCCTACTTCCTGGTCACCAACAGTTTCATGCCGGAGAACATGTTCGCCGGCACCGGCACGGGCGTCCCTGGCATGAACATGCTGAGCAACATGGTCAACAACCTGCTGAGCAACGTCATCGACAGCAAGCGCGGCGGCTTCGGCATCACCTACAACCAGGCCACGGAGACCACTTCCGCGGAATACGGGGTCAAAGCCAACGCCAACCTGTTCAACGAACGGATTTCCATGTCCACCAGTATCGGCTACTACGACAACCGGGCCGTGGCAAACGCATACAACAACATCTACGGCGACTTCACCGTGGAATACCTGATAAACCCTTCCGGCACCTGGCGGGTGAAAGCCTACACCTACATCGGCCAGCGTGACGATTACTACTACTACATCGGCAACGAATACAACAACTACGTCGCCGGCGTCGCCTTGACATACAAACAGGATTTCGACAGCCGTAAACGCAACCGGAACAAGGGGAAAGGCAAAAAGAAGGACAGTAAACTTAAACATAGACAATAAACTTAAACATAGACTATAAACTATAAACCGTAAACAATAAACCAAAATATGGCAAATTTCGGATTCACGATAAAGAAAACGCGCTCGTTCAACCTGAGTCAGGCGGACCTGCGCAAGGCGAACCGCCTGTTGGAGGAGGTTCCATCCTATAGAAAGTGCATCGGGTGCGGCGGCTGCACGGCCACCTGCTCGGCACGCCAGTTCACGGATTTCGACATCCGCAAGGTCCACAACACCTTCCGTCGCGGACAATACGACAAGCTCGCGGAAGAGCTCCGCAAGTGCATGCTGTGCGGGAAATGCACCCTCGTGTGCCCGCGCGGCGTCAACCTGCGCTCGCTGATCATCAACATGCGCCAATTATTAACCCCGTCAAACGAAACTTTCTAAGCCATGGCAAACTTTCATCCTTTCGTAGTACCTTTCGTGTTAGGGACCATC
>CACXUB010000070.1:10841-11530 GCA_902770735.1 uncultured Bacteroidota bacterium
CGGTCTCTTTGTCATCTGCGGCTACAAATACGTCCGCTGGATCAAGCAGTTCGACCGCAAGCAACAAGCCCTGATCCGGAAAAGCATCTTCTCCACGAAGATCCTGCCGGCCATCTGGGAGATGTTCTGCGAGTGCCTCCTGCACCTGCGAATCAGCAAGAAGAACTGGCGGCTGGGCTACATGCACCGCAGCATCGCCTTCGGCTGGTTCCTGCTCATCGTGGTGGGCGCCATCGAGAGCCGCATCGGCATCAAAGGGCCGTTCCACTTCTGGTGCGCCATCTTCTACCGCTTCTTCCACCAGAACATGCCCGCCAACGGCACCGAGATGTTCTTCACCCAACTCATGGACCTCATCCTGCTCTACGTGCTGTCAGGCATCTTCCTCGCCTTCGTGAAGAAAATCCACTCCCGCTTCCTCGGCATGAAGCGCACCACCAAGCACACCGTGATGGACACCACCGTGAAGATCGCGCTGTGGGCCATCTTCCCGCTGCGTCTGCTCAGCGAATCCGTCACCGCACGGCTCCACGCCAACGGAGGCTTCCTCACGCAGACCCTCGGCGACCTCTTCAGCCGTCCCGTGGCCGATTTCCTCGAGTTGCCCCTTTGGTCGCTCTACTCCATCGCCCTCTGCGTCTTCTTCCTGATGCTGCCCTTCACCCGCTACATGCACATCTTCACCGAAG
>CACXUB010000071.1 GCA_902770735.1 uncultured Bacteroidota bacterium
CAAAGGTGCAGGAATTCGCAATTCTTGCACCTTTTTGTATCTTCGGTCTGCAGGAAAGGCGTCTTATCGTCAAAAATCTTCAGGAAAAGTTTGTCCAAATGTTTTGACAAATCCGTTTTGTGTTTCAGCAAGTCGCTATCTCCCAATATGTTAACACGAAAAATATAATTCGGGTTATTCTTATTGATTTCATGAGTACTGATGATACCCGCCTGCACCGTTTCCGGTTTCTGAGGGCAATAGAAATCATACATGATAGCATAAAACACCAACTGGAACAACTTTTCATAATCAGGATTGTCGAAAATCGGGGCAAGCGGATCCGGTTCCGCCATTTCCTGATTCTCTGCCTCTGCCTTCTTTTTATTCGTTTTAGGAACTTTCACCTGCAACTTGGACGCCTCCACCTTTCCCGTCTTGTAATCCAAAATCATCGCATTATTGCCACACTTCTGCACACGATCAAGGCTACCCGTCAAAACAACCTCTATCCTCCGATTTCCGTCCTCGGACACAACGGGATATCTCAACTGGTTTATTTGCAATTCATTATCTGTAATTTTCCACGAAGGATCTCTCAATTCCCTCTTGGCCACTTCCAAATACCGGTTCACCGTCTCCCCAATGACCCGTCGGTTAATCAGCCATTGGCCTTGCGACAAATCACTGTCAGACAAGTCTTTACGTCCTTTGAATTTTCGGATTTCAGCACAGACGTCCTCATCTGTGCGGGCGATATGCCGGTTTATTATCTCTCCGAAATTATCCGGATTCGGTTCGGCGGCGACCTCGTCCAGCGCCTTCTTGAATAACGCGTGAACAACCGTCCCCAATTCGTAAGACTCCATACGGTCGCCCAAAACCTGTGTCTCCCGAATCCTCATCAAAAAACGGAAACAAAACTTCAACGGGCAGGCAATGTATGCCTGGAGCGACGAGGCGGAAAATTCGAAAGCATGAAGACGTTTCATAATATCTTCTGACTTTTCGATTTTCAACGGCTCACAGGCCGGCAAATCCAAATTGAAATCCAGTTTATAATGATTGATTTTTATATTCGAAAGATTCTGCACCTTTGCTTCATACTCCAACTGGGCAATGAAACGGCTCCTCTCGGCAATGCTCACATCAGAGGCCCGGTTGTATATAAGCGACACATTTTCAGCTCGTTGAAGTAATCTGAAAAAGTGATAGGCATACACTTGATCCTGATACAGGTAATTGGGCAGAGCATCTTTGCCGTCCAACTTGAACTTGAAATCGAACGGCAAGAGAGAATCGTACGTAATGCCCATTGGCAGAACCCCCTCGTTGACGGAAAGCATAATCACATTCTTAAAATCCATCAATCGGGTTTCCAAAAGTCCCATCACCTGAAGACCTTTAGTGGAATCGCCTTCCATAGAGATGGTCACCATGGAGGTCTCCTTCGTGACAGCGAACTTCAAAAACGCAAAGTCAACCAGCTCATTTTCAGCAAAGAAATTGTTGAATTCGGTTTGCATTTCCGAGAGAATCCGGTTCACCTCTTTCCACAGCGATTTGTATAACGTTTCCACCGTCACGGATTCGGCAAACTGGCAGAACCGAAGCAGGACAGTGGGAAACAGACGGGACTGTATCGTCTTGGAATCACTCGCAAACAACTCACTATGCGGAAGTTGCGAATATTTCAACACCGTTGGGAAATACGCGGCTTGCGGTTTCGCCAACCGAAGGAGCTCATGCTCCCAGAGTTGTTCGACCATTTCACCGCTGAACAGGGACTCGGCAGCTATATCGGAAGAGAGGGAAACGGCAGATTCATAGACAGCAAGCAGCTGTTGGATCAACGCATAGACCGGAGTGGTGGCGAACGGGATCCCCATCGTAGCGTTAACTAACACTTTCTCAGGCTTATAGGAAAGCAAAAACGGGAGAAGCAGATTCTCATCCGCAAGCACGACGGCGGTATCGGACATATCCAGCACTGTTTTATCGTCCTCGGACGAATCCGCCCCGTTTTGACTTTTTTGCTGTACAATCCGATTCACCTCACGAATTGCACAATATATCTGCCGCATATTTCCAGAAGTAGCCACGACATTCACCGTTTTCGGGTTTTCGGCGTAATCGCATCCGCAAAACTCCAGCTTTTGGAGGTCTATCCCGAGTTTTTCACAATTCCGCCGGATGAAGAAGGACGTCTCCTGTTGATTCGCATTCGACGGGGCGGAAGTGTCCAAGTGGCAGTAAAACGGGTCCAGGTCGAAATAAATTTCTGTAGGGAAATGGTCCCGCAAATAGCTGACAACGGCCAATTCCGAGGGAGATAGCGCATAGAATCCGGCAAAGACGAAGCGTCTGAAGGGGATCTTGGCGGACAACTCCGGCATGTTTTCCGCGCACTCCCGATACACCATGCCTTCGTACGCTTCCCCATTCTCTTTCATCAACTTCTTGAAATCCAAGTAAATATCCGCCAAACAGTCGTTAAAATAGATTTTTTCGCGGTCGGCTGCCGACGGTTCATCCTTTCCAAAAGGGATTTCAAAGCGGGCGGCGGCGGCATACTCTTTCAGGCTATTCTGGACATCTTGCATTTGCATGTCCATATCGCTGATATCTTTAAGGAAAACGCTGCCCCAAGAGAGGATGCCATGCAACTCAAAACGGTCGCCCCTGTAATCGCGGGTCGAAGAATAGAGACGGAGCAGCTGGGAGACCTGATCCGTCACTTTCAATCCGGAGAGCCAGCCGACGAATTCCTCCATGGTGAAGATGTGCGGCGCAAACATGGGGACGTTGCCATTGCGTTCCAGAAGATCCTGCTGTATTTTCCTCCTGGCGCGGCGGTTAGGCAGAATGATGGCGGTGTCATGCATCGGTACATCGGTGGCCAGAACCTTGTCTATAAACTGTGTGAGAAAAGGAACCATAATCATTATATAATCGGCCGCAAATGTACACAAAAAAATAAAATTCAACGAAGTGCGCTTTCAACTTTTTTTGTACTTTTGCGGCATTGTTTCACCAAAATCTAAAACTATGGACGTAGTAGGTATTATTCTTTTCCTGCTTATCGGCGCAGTGGCCGGCTGGTTGGCTGGCAAGTTGATGAAAGGCGGCGGTTTCGGACTGATCGTCAACATCATCGTCGGTGTGATTGGCGGTTTCCTGGGCGGCTGGCTCATGAGCCTGCTCCACATCCAAAAAGCCGGACTCCTTTGGGAGCTCATCGTCTCCGTCATCGGAGCTGTGGTGCTGCTCTTTGTCGTTTCCCTGTTCAAGCGGAAATAAAAGGCCCCGACATCCTGCGACACGCCCCCGTACATGCCATGCACATACGGGGGCGTTGTTTTTCACTTTTTATGCTTCTTTTGCTGGCGTTTCTTGCGCTGTTTCATCTTCTCCACCGAATCCAAGTATCGTTCGCGCACATGGGAGATGTATTCGTCCGTGAACTTCGGATTGCCATATTTAGCCATCTTTGCCTCAATGTTGGCAGCGCGTCCGAGAAGGTAGGACGTGGGCTTCGCCGGATTTCGCTTTCGAGGGTTGGGGTAGCAGGCCGTGATGAGGGCGGCCTGATGCGCCGTCAACTGTGAGGCGTGGCAATGGAAATAGGTCTGCGCTGCCTTCTCCGAGCCGTAGATGCCCGGTCCCATCTCAATCACATTAAGGTAAACCTCCATGATGCGCTCCTTGGACCAGAACGTTTCTATCAGGAAAGTGAAATAAGTTTCCACCCCCTTACGCACCCATGAGCTCCTCGGCCAGCAGAAAACATTCTTGGCGGTCTGTTGCGAAATGGTGCTGCCGCCACGGTGTCTCCTTCCACTTTTCCGTTCCTCGATCACCGTGTTGATGGCAATCACATCAAAGCCCCTGTGCCCCAAAAAGTAATTGTCTTCCGATGCGATGGCGGCACGGTACATATACGGTGATATTTTCTCTATAGGAACCCACTTCTTATGAATTCCCGTGCCATCCTGAATGGCTCTGACACACTGGAACGGGGTTATCGGAGGGTTCACCCAACGATACAACAACGGGAGCAATATGCTGATGACAAACAGCACCAGCAGCGTTTTCCCGATGGTTTTCAAGATTTTTTTCCCCTTTGAACTGCTCTTCTTCTTCGACATTTCCACTAACTTTGACTCAAAACGGTGATTACAGAAACCTTACAGGTCGCACACCATTTTGGGGCGGCAAAAATATTTTTTTTATGAATGCGGTGTAATCGAAAAAATTTTATATTTGCACTTTAATAATTCTAAAAAACTAAAAAACTAAAAAATAATAAATTTTATAATTAAATTAATATTTTTAAAACCTTAAAAAACAGAATATGAATACGTTAGTTGAATTTCTCAAAAACTTTTTGCTGAGTCCAGTCGGGACATTCTCGACCATCGCAAGCGTCCTCAGCATCGCCGCATGGCTCATCGTCATCGCCACAAGAAAAGTGACCCGCCTTGAACTTTCACAAAAACAGCTGGAAACCGGTCACAAAGAAGTCGTCAAAAAAATCGACCAACTATCGGCCGACATGCGGGATGGTTTCCAAAGGATGGATGAAAGATTCCAAAAAGTGGACGAAAAAATTGAGAATCTGGAACAAAGAATGGACGAAAAGTTCGAAAGGTTGGAACAAAAGATGGACAAAAGAATCGTGAAAACGGACGAAAAATTCGACCGTAAAATCGAAAACCTTTCGGAAAAAATGGACAGGAACACGGAAGAGCTTCGAAAAGATATCGCCAACTTGCGTACAGATGTCAGAATCTTACAGCACGACAACCACAACGCCAAGTCTCCCGCCTCAAGGACGAAAAGTTTCCGGCAGGGGAACAGGAGAAGAGCTGCGGCAGGGTTCTAACGCCGCCAATCCGGCGCATCGCCGCGAGCGACCTCAACCTGGTAACCCGTGGTGGCAATCCTGACACCCAGACAGTTGACACACTGCGCGGACTCGTCTCCCGTGCAAATCTTGTTGTCATACAAATCGTATTTCTTCCGGACAGATACCGGCGAGAGGTTCGGCATCACCACATTGGCGCCAGCCAGAAGCCCTTTCTCCCGCCCGGTTTTGTCGATGGTGCCCAACGCAGTGGTGGAAGGCAACAACAATTCCGGCATCATAAGGCGCAAAAGCCCCAGCATGAAGAGCGTCAACTCTGCCGTGCCACCCGTCTCGTTCGCGAACGGGGTGGCATGGTGTGGAACAAACGGCCCGATTCCGACCATTTGCGGCTGCAACTTCTTGATAAACAACATGTCCTCGGCAAGATATTCGGGCGTTTGGTATGGACTGCCCACCATAAACCCCGTACCCACTTGATAACCAATCTCCTTCAAATCCCAAAGACACTGGATCCGACGCTCATGTGACATCCACGCAGGATGCAACTGAGCATAATGCTGCGCATTGGCGGTTTCATGCCGCAACAAATACCGGTCCGCACCCGCATCATAATACTTCTGATAGCGTTCTTTGGTCCGCTCGCCCAACGACAGTGTCACCGCGCAATCAGGATACCGATTCTTGATTTCACGGATCAAACGCACCAGCAGTTCGTCCGTGAAATGGGCATCCTCGCCGCCTTGCATCACGAACGTCCTGAAGCCCAACTGATAGCCTTCTTCACAACAGCACAAAATATCTTCCTCCGTGAGCCTGTAGCGTTCAACGGACGCATTACCGCGACGAATGCCACAATAGTAGCAGTCGTTGGCACAGTAGTTGGAAATCTCGATGAGACCGCGCAGATAAACCGACTTCCCGAAAAACCTCTCCCGCACGGCACGAGCACGCTCGAACAGGAAACGAGCATCCTCCTCGGAATGCTGCGCAATCAATTCGACAAACTCCTCTTTTTCGAGAAAATTCGTCTCTTCCAAATTGGATATCAATGTTTTACAGTTCACCATAGAATCATTCATTGAGGCCGCAAATGTACACTTTCTTCCCAAACGACACATGATTCACAGAACAAAACCCATGTTTGCATATTGAAAATAATTATACTTTTGCCCTTTCAAAAAACTATGGCCGGCCTCTACCTCCATATCCCGTTCTGTAAATCCAAGTGCGTTTACTGTGGATTCTATTCCACTGTGAACCAAAAGGATATGGACAAGTATGTTCGCTTTTTGACAAAGGAGATGTCGCTGCGTAGCCGCGAAACAAATGGCGGGACCATAAAGACCGTCTATTTCGGAGGAGGCACCCCTTCTTTATTGCAAATATCTCAATTACAACAAATTACCACCGCCATCAAGCAGCATTTTTCCATCGAAGAGAATGCAGAAATGACCATCGAGGCAAACCCTGAGCAACTGACCAAAGACTATTGCCTCAACCTTAAAACATTAGGGTTCAACAGAATAAGTATCGGTATTCAGTCTTTTCACGACGAGATTCTACAGTTCTTAGGACGGAAACACACCGCAAAGGAGGCCATTCTGGCGGTGGAAAACGCCCACGCTGCTGGTTTCGAGAACATCTCCATCGACCTCATCTACGGCGTGAACGAGCGCAACAACACATTGTGGCAGAAAGAGTTGGAAACAGCGTTCCACTTGCCCATAAAACATTTCTCCGCATACGCCTTGACGGTTGAGGAGAATTCTTTACTCTACCGCCGCATCCATCAGCACAAAACCGTGGAACCCGATGAGGATTTGGCATCCATACAATATAATATATTGTCGGAATCCGTGGAGAACTCACCATTCGCACAGTACGAGGTCTCTAACTTCGCGATGAAGGGCTGGGAGTCCAAGCACAACTCCGCTTATTGGCATCGCGTGCCGTACCTCGGCCTGGGACCTGCGGCACACTCCTATGACGGACGGCACCGTTCCTGGAACGCCCCCACCCTATCGGCCTATTACACTCAAATAGAAAAAGAGAAAACCTGTTTCGAGCACGAAGCCCTTACTGGCATCGACCAATACAACGAGTTTGTACTCTTGGGGTTACGCACGCACAATGGCATAAACCTGCGCGAGATGGAAGAACTTTTCGGTCTCGAAAGAACTGCTTCTTTCCAGCGGTATTTCAAAACGGAAGTGGAAAACAAACTCTATCGCCTGGAGGAGAATCGACTTCGGCTCACTCCGCAAGGGCTTTGGCTCTCCGACGGCATCGCCAGCGGCGCATTCCTCACAAACATTGTTGATTCCTAATGATTTAGACACCTCCAACAGCCTAAGTCATAGTCTTAAGTCTCAAGTCTTAAGTCTCAAGTCTCAAGTCCCAAGTCCCAAGTCAAAACAGCGTCGGTTCCCAACTTTGGAGACCTTCCGCCTTGGCGTTGGACTGCGCCTCCATATTCAGCAGTTTGATTTTACGGGAGACATCCCAACGGTAGCCGCCGAGAGTACCATTGGTGCAGACCACGCGATGACAGGGTACGACACACATCACGGGATTAGCACCCACCGCCTGTCCCACCGGCCGCGCCGCCTTGGGTCGGCTAATCCGTTCGGCGATGTGCCGGTAGGTGGTCACCATGCCGTTGGGGATCGTGAGCAAATCGCGCCACACCTCAAGTTGGAACGGTGTGCCATACAGGTGCAGGCAAAGACTCGGCACCTTGTCATCGCAACGACGGAGCAGCAAAAGGGCTTTCTTGTGCAAAGCGACGGTACGGTTGCGGAAACGCGCCTTGGGAAAATGCCGTTTCAGCGTCGCCTCCGGTTCCCACTTCATAGCGGCGGGCATCAAGAAACAAATACCCTTGGGCGTTGAGGCAATCAGCACGCGCCCTATAGGAGCGGACTGGATGCTGTAGCTGATGGTGAGGGGTTTCTCCTTGCCCAAGAATTCCTCCCGCGACATCGGCTCAATCCAGATGCGGCAGTGTTTTTTGTCGTTCATTTCAAGCGAATTAGACGGCAAAGATACAAAAATATACAGGTTGCTCCGTTTTGAAACGGAAAAATAGTATCTGAGAAGAAAATTATGTATTTTTGCCGCACAGGATTTTTCAGAAAATAACAATCTCGAATATGAAAAAAATCACCTTTTTGACCATCATCCTCGCGGCCGTTATGATGTTCGGCTGCCAGAAACCCAAAGCCATCGTGGTCATCCCCGAGCCCGTGGAAGTCACCCCGAAAGGCGGACAGTTCACTATTGACAGCCAGACGATGCTCTGCTTCGACAACCTCGGGGCCGAATCGTCCGAAGCATCGAAAATGATCCGCGACCTCTATGAGAGCTACTTCAAGCTGCGTCCCAACCTCGGCGACGCGGAGAGCGCGAAAAAGCACTCCATTCTATTCAGTATCGGCAAAAAAGAGCTCAAGGATATCGGCGATGAAGGTTATAAGATGCAAGTGAAATCCAACCGGATTGTCGTGGAGGCCAACACCACCGCCGGACTCTTCTACGCCATGCAGACGCTGATGCAGCTCGCCGGCACCGACAAGCTGGCCGACAACAAGACTTTCGCCGTGCCATGCTGCCAAATCACCGACTACCCGCGCTTCGCCTACCGCGGCGCCCACCTCGACGTGTCGCGCCACTTCTTCGACACCGCCTTTGTGAAGAAGTACATCGACATGCTGGCGTTCTTCAAGATCAACAAGTTCCACTGGCACCTCACCGACGACCACGGCTGGCGCGTGCAGATCGACCAATATCCTGAGCTCACCCGCGTGGGCGCGTGGCGTCCCGAACGCACTTCTTGGGACACGCTGCACCCGGTGATGCCCGAAGAGCCCATGACCTACGGCGGCTTCTACACCAAAGAGCAGATCCGCGACATCGTGCGATACGCTGCCGCCCGCCACATCGACATCATCCCTGAAATCGAGATTCCCGGCCACTGCAGCGCCATCCTCGCCGCCTACCCGCAGTACGCCTGCGACAACTACCCCTACACCGTGGCCGTGGGTCCCTACTGGCCGCCCAAAGCCATCATGTGCGCCGGCAACGACGGCGTGCTCACCTTCTACAAGAACGTGCTCACCGAAGTGGCCGAACTCTTCCCCTACCCGCTCATCCACATCGGCGGCGACGAAGCCTTCAACGACAACTGGCAGGTCTGTCCGAAATGCCAGCAACGTATTCAGGACAAGGGACTTAGAAATGAGCTTGAGCTCCAGCAGTGGCTGATGAACCAAATCGAGCACCATCTGGATTCGCTCGGCAAGAAGGCCATCATCTGGGACGACATCGTGTCGGACGACATGGTGAACACCTCCACCATCATGTGCTGGCAGGGCCTCGACGTGGCGAAAACCGCCGCTAAGCACGGTAACGACGTCATTATGTGCCCCACCACACACTGCTACTTCAATTACTACCAAAGCAAGGACAAGGACGAGCGGCTTTGCATGGAGGGTTACGTCTCCTTGGGCAAGGCCTACTCTTTCGACCCGATGCCGGAGGGCTTGAGCGAGGCACAGCAGAAGCACATCCTCGGCGGACAGTGCAACCTCTGGACCGAGTTCGTGAACGACCCCGAAACGGCCGAATACATGATCATGCCGCGACTGTTTGCGTTATCGGAATGTGTTTGGAGCCCGAAAGAGAAGAAAGACCCGAAGAAATTCGCCACGAAAGTCGATTTCGAACGGAATTTGATGAAAAAATTGGGATACCGGCCTTCGAACAGAACCGTGATGGAACTGGAATAGTTCAATGAAAAATGAAGAATTATTGGGGCCGTCCGGTGGGGCGGCCTCTTTTTTTGCGAAAATGCCATACACAAATTAACTAATGTTAGTTAAAATTTAATTCCATTATTTTCAACCATCTAATTATCAGCAATAAAAAAAATCCCACCAAGTCATTGGCATACATAAAAAATATTATATCTTTGCAGCAGCATTTTTATAAACAAAAAGAATCAAGAATCATGGAAAAGAAAGATCCCATTGAAGAAGCCCGAAGGTATGTGGCAAACGCGAAAGAGATTATCAAGAATGCGAACTATGACCCTGAAACAAAGTCATACGAAGACCGCAAATACATCAAGACGGCAGGCGATATCCTATGGAAAGGATGTCTGATCGCGCTTGACGCTGTCCTGCCTACTCGCAACGGCAAAGGACGGCCATCAATAGAGAAATACAAAGCAGCAGCAGGAAAGCGAGATCGCAAGCTTCTGCAATTCATCAACATCGGCTATGACACGATGCACCTTGTAATGGGCTACGACGGAAACAGGAACAAAAATGTTTGCGACACGGGCTTTGAAAACGCCAACGCCATCATAGATCGGTGCGCGACACTCTATCCTGGAACGCCGTGTGCGTGAAAACCATCAACGAGTTATTCTTCGAAAGCCGACGGCGACCATTCGGACTTCACCACACGACCTGAATCCAACGTAATCGTCTGTCTTCTATCTACTTTCATCTCAAACATATCCTCTTCCACCTTCCCATACTCCACAACAAAACTTCCGCTCATCCAAAAAGCGAAAACACGTTTGTTGACAATGTGTTCCGGGCGGAACAACTCCGTCAGACTAACACTTTCCTCGTCATACTCAAAGAGACCCAACCCGCTCTGAAGCACGACTTGGGCGAGAAAGACAGAGTCGTTTTGAATGATCCAAGAGCAGACTGGGGCACCGTTTTTTTCAAAATTCTCCCAATTGAAAGGAAACTGCAACGGGTCGTTGTCATACAGCGACATCAGCATGGGGCGGAAATCACGAGCCTGGAGCCGTCCCTGATGATTGGAAAATATCACCTGATCATGAGCCAAACCGCTCCGCAAATAATAGGAGAGATAACATTGGTTGAGATAAGCCATCTGATA
>CACXUB010000072.1:0-14514 GCA_902770735.1 uncultured Bacteroidota bacterium
CTCCGGGCCGTGAGCTCACCGCCGACCTCTTCTTCACGCAACGCGCCGGCGACGCCATCGACACCTTCACCCAACGCTCCTTCCTCGACGTGCCCGACTACTTCCAAAAGACCAACACGGTGGAGCAGAACCGCAACGCCACCGCGCAGGTCGATTTCGTGACGCCTGTCGGCAACGGCGGCCGCATCGAGACCGGCTACAAATTCTCCTACCGAGAGGTCGGGCAGGACTACTCCCTCTACGACGGGGTGAGCAACGCAACCGCCACGGAGGTCCTCGACCAACGCAATGACTTCACTTACTACGAGTTCCTGAACGCCGCCTACTTCATCTACTCCAACACATTCTGGAAAAAACTGAGCGTGCAGGCGGGATTGCGCGGCGAAATCGCCAACACCATCTCCGACCTGCGCAGCGCGGACACCGCCTACCACTTCAACTACTACAGCCTCTTCCCCACCCTGCACATCAAATACGACATCACGCCGAACCACACGCTGCAGCTGAGTTACTCGCGCCGCGTGTCGCGTCCTCGCATCCACCAACTCAACCCGTTCGTCAACTACTCCGACCGTGAAAACCTCTCGCAGGGCAACCCCTACCTGAAACCCGAAATCGCCAACTCCACCGAGTTGGGCTACATGTTCAACAAAAACGCCACCTCCCTGACGCTCACCGCTTTCTACCGGCTGCGCACCGACATGATCACCCGCTACACGGAAATCTTCGAAGACCCTGAAACCGGACATTTCTACACGATGACCTCCTACCAGAACCTCAACAAAGGGCATAATTTCGGTATCGAGGCATTTTTCAGCCAACGTGTCAAAAAAGTGTGGAAAGTGAACCTTACCGGCAGTTTCTACCGCAACATCATCGAGAGCAACGACCTCCTGGACGAGAACCTTTCCCGCGACTGGGTATGGAGCGCGGGTATCAACCAAACGTTCACGGTGGGCAAGGACTTCGACATCCAGCTCAACTTCAACTACCGTTCCCGCACGCTGACGGCCGGCAGCATGGGCTGGGGCACCGGCGGTGTGGGACAAGGACGACGCTCGCCGACCTACCGCACCAGTCTCGGCGTCAAAAAAGGATTTATGGATAACAATCTGACTGTCAGCCTGAACATCCGCAACCTTCTCTACTGGATTCCGGCCGTGAGACGCACCGAAATCGAGTCTTGGTCCGGGTTGGACGAACCTATCGGCTACTATTCCTACAGCATCCGCGAAAACAACGGTTTCCGCATCTCCGTAAACCTCACGTACAAGTTCAACAACTACAACAGCCGCAAACAGCGCGCCAACGAGGACGATTTCGGAGAAGGAGGCATGGACGATTAGCCTTGCACGCGGCTTTTCGTCTCTTCGTCGAGGGCAATGTAATCCTCTATGTTATTGGGCTTTACGCTCGGAGCGGAAGCAAGGGCCTGCTTGATGATTCTCGGTATGTCCGTGAATTTGATTTTCCCATCCATAAACAGCCGCACAGCCTTCTCGTTGGCAGCGTTCATCACGCATGGCATCCCGCCACCGGCAGCTGAAGCGCGATAAGCCATATCCAAACACGGAAACACGTTCCTGTCGGGTTTTTCGAAAGTAAGATTACTGTATTTGGTGAAGTCGAGCCGCTCATACGGCAGAGGCAGCCGCAACGGATACGCAAGGGCATACTGGATGGGCAGCCGCATGTCGGGGACGCCGAGCTGCGCCTTCACGGAACCGTCCTCGAACTGCACCATGGAGTGAATCACCGACTGCGGGTGCACCAGCACGTCGATCTTCTCCAACGGCATATTGAACAGCCATTTGGCCTCGATAACCTCCAAGCCCTTGTTCATCAGGCTCGCACTGTCGATGGTCACCTTCGGGCCCATGCTCCAATTGGGGTGCTTGAGGGCGTCTTTGAGCGTGACCTGCTCCAACTGCTCTTTCGTGAAGCCACGGAACGCGCCGCCCGATGCAGTGATGATCAGTTTCTCCACGGGATTGTACTGTTCGCCCGCAAGACACTGGAAGATGGCCGAATGCTCGGAATCAACCGGCAGCACCGGCGCGTTATGCTCCTTGGCGGTGCGCATGATCAGCTCGCCGGCAACCACCAACGTCTCCTTGTTGGCGATGGCCAAAGGCATGCCGCAAGCCACCGCACGGTAGGCTGGACGCAACCCCGCGATGCCCACGATGCACGACAAAACCATATCGACACAGTCCATCTCGCACACGTCGCACAAGGATTCCTCACCGCAGAATACCTTCACGTCTTCCTCGGCAAGTGCTTCTTTCACAATCTTATACGCCGCCTCCTGCACCACCACCACGATATTCGGATGGTACTTTTTAGCCTGTTCTATCAACAAGTCTGCGCTGGAATTGGCAGCGATGACCTCGAGCTGCAGCAAATCAGGATGCAAGGCGATGACTTCCAACGCCTGCGTACCCATAGAGCCCGTCGAGCCCAAAACGGCAATGCGGCGGGGATGCCGCTCTTCGTTATTGTTACCTATGTTCATTCTTTTTGGTTCTTTCGCCCCCATACTGCGGCTTCGCCTTTGTGGGGTTATTACCCCCCTGCCCTGCGGGCATCCCCCCTAAAGGGGGGAATGGTGCTTCAACCGAGACATTTTCGTTTAACTACTAACTGCTAACTACTAACTGCTAACTATTGCATTGCCTCCACCACCTTGCAGATATCCGCAAAGACGTGCTCGATATCCTGCATTCCGTTGATTTCCACCAACTTGCCCTGATTCCGATAGTAGTCCACCAACGGCATGGTCTGGGCGAAGAAGTTCTCCACTCTGGCCTTGACAGTGGCGGGAGTGTCGTCGGCGCGTTGTTCGATTTCGGCACGTTTGAGAATACGGCGCTGCACCTCTTCCATCTCCACTTTCAGATAAATGACCTTGGTGATATCCAAGTTGTTGAAAAAGGTCGGATCGTCGAGCATCTCAGCCTGCTTGATGGTGCGCGGCACGCCGTCGAAAATGAAACCTTTGCTGTCGGCGTGCTTTTCGATATGATTGCGCAACATCCCGAGGGTGATGTCGTCGGGACAAAGGTCGCCGCGGTTGATAATCTCCTGCGCCTTCAAGCCCAGCGGGGTCTTGTGGGAGATTTCATAACGGAAAAGGTCCCCGGTGGAGACGTGTTCAAGTTGGAATTTTTCGGCCATCTGCTTGGCCTGGGTGCCTTTCCCGCTGCCGGGAGCACCGAACATGACAATGTTGATCATATTATAAGGTATTTCATTAATCCGTTACCACCTGGTAGATATCGGGCAAATTGCGACCGTAGCCGTCGTAGTCGAGACCGCGTCCAATGACGAACTTATTGGGGATGTTGAACCCGACATAATGGACGGGCAGGTCGGCCTTGTAGGCATCAGGCTTCATGGTCATGGTGGCAATTCGCACATCCTTCGCCCCGGCTTCCGTCAGCATCTGGTGCAGATGGACGTAAGTGCGGCCGGTATCGACAATGTCCTCGAGGATGAGGATGCGTTTGCCGCGAATATCCTCGTTGAGTCCGATGAGGCTGTTGATGGTCCCCGTGGACTCGGTGCCGCTGTAGGAGGAGATTTTCACGCAACTGATGCGGCAGGGGAAGTCCAGCTGTTTCATCAAATCCACCGCGAAGACGATGGCGCCGTTCAGCGTAACCAGCAAAATCGGGTCGTCATAGCGGTACTCCAGCATGATTTCCGCCGCCACACGGGCGACGGCGGCGTCAATGTCCGCGGAGTTGATGTATTTGACGAATGTTTTGTCCAAAAGGGTAACATTTTCGCTCATATCCACATATTTTTTACGAGCGCAAAGATACAACTTTTTTTAACGAAAAAATGTAAATAAGAGAATAATATGTAACTTTGCGGCCTCGGTTCTTCTTCTCCGCAATGTCCGGGAAGTTGACGAAAAAGGCAATCTGCCGCAACCTTCGAATGTGCCGGAAGGTATCACCTTTATCCCATTGGGGAAATCCACTTCCCCAAGTTCCTCACAGCCACAGAAAACACCATTCCCCATCACAAGAGAATCGTTTTGGGGAAGTCTGATGCTCGTCAGATTCTTGCATCCAGCAAAGGCCCAGGTCCCAATCTTGATTACACTATCTGGGATTTCAACGTGGTATATTCGTAATCCATGTTGTCATAACATTTCCTTCAACTTTTCATATATTAAAGCCTCGACAGCTGGAGAGGCGGGGTATGTCGGGTACAGCAGATACTTGTACTCCAAGGCTTCATTGCAACTGTTGTCCATCAAACAGGACACATTGGCGTATTGGGCTATCAGATTGGAGGAATCGTCCTTGTGTCTCTCATAGAGGTATGCCCCGAATCCATACGCAGCAGTATCCCCTATACTCTGTTGCTTGCTCTTGACAAGACCCAACGTGTATTTCAGCGCTTTCTCCGCCTCTTTGGCGATGGACAATCCCGATGACGCCACACGGTCCAACATCACCAAACTTCCGTATTCCGCCATCGGTTCTTCAACACATCTCAATGGATTACCCACGCCGGTCCCCACGTGGAAATGGAAGGAATGGAAATATTCGTGGAGCAGAACCTGCCCCATCAACAGCATCGTGTTGTACGGATTCTTCTTGGCTTCCTCTTCGATGGCGTCCACAAAAAGAACCACCTTGGAATCACTGCCGTTGTTGTAATACGCACCCAAAGAAGGTATTGATTTCACACTCTTCTCCGGATTGTCTAACGCCTCCTTCATCTTCTCATGCTGTATTTTCCACAGTTTTTCCCACATTTCGAACAAATCCCAGTTCTCTTCCGGCAATTTCTTACACCACGGCTTGTCCCGAAAACCGTCCAACATCTTTGACAGTTCGGCAAACTCCCTTTCCAACTCTTCCCGTTCGGGGAATCCGGAACGCGTATAACGACCGCCATTCATGCTGAGCACTAATTTGGTGTGACGCTGAAGGTCCGCGACCTGGAAAAACAACGACTTGTCCAATGGCATGGTATAGCCGGCCAATGCGTTCAAGAAAGTCTTCTCCCCCGAGGTCAGGTCGCGCGGTTTGAACTTTTCGTTAAAGCTATATTTCAAAACCATATCTTCTTCTCTCACCTTATCACCGAAATACTCTTCTGTCATATTCCTTAAAACACCCATAATTAGGACATTTGATGTTTAAAAATAGATTTTAGTTTTAGGCTACAAAGATACAACCTATTTGTGTATATCCGTATTTCTGCTACTATCAAAATTCCGCCCCGAATATCATTCCCGCTCTTCGTCAGGATCATATCCGTAGAAACACCTCCACACAAAAGAAAAAGACACCGACAATCGTTTGATTATCAGTGTCTTTTGTTGGTTTTAGGGAAGCAGTGTTCCCGTTCAAAGTGGAGCCGGGGGGAGTCGAACCCCCGTCCAAACACGCCGCAAGGATGCTTTCTACAAGCTTAGTCTCCGTTTGGTTGTCGGCGCCGGCATGGTACGGGACACACCTGGCAGGCGCTTATCTTCTGAAATTTCGCCTCAGCCTCGAAGCGCGGCCTCGGCTATCTGCCCTTTTATGATACTCCGGTCCGGACGTTGGGCGGAATAACTTCCGGGGGAGCACCCGCGGCTACGGACCTTGTCCGCGCGGCGGGATCCACAGCGGTTAGGCTGCGAATGCATAAGAAGTTTCGCCATTTATTTGGCATCGAGGGTTAATTTTTGACGGAATCAGCCCACAAATTCCGGCCTGCTTACATTCCCACGAACCTGCTGTCAAAACCAGACGACCCCATGGGAAAGGACAAGGTCACTTCACCTCGCCCTTAAGTTGCAATATCACTCTGTCCGTGTTCGCGTTCGACAACACCGTGATCCGCTTGCTGATCAGACCGACGTTCTTGGCCGTGTACGTCGCCTTGATGGTGCCCGTCTTGCCCGGCATCACCGGCGCCTTCGACCACTCCACCTCCGTGCAGTCGCACGAGGAGATCACATCGTCCAAAATCAACGGCTTCTTGCCGATGTTCGTGTAAGTGATGGTCACCACCTTCACGTCCCCGACCTTCAACGTGCCGAAATCCACAACTTTCTTGCTGAACTCGATTTCCGCACCCGTGCCCGTATAGACCGTCTTCGTGGCCGGAGCTTTGGCGTCTTTCGACTGCGCCTGCACATGGAAGCACATGCCGAAACAAACCAGACTGATGATAATCAATATCCTTTTCATCTCCTTAGTAATTAAAGGGTTAGTTGTTCACCTTCGGAGCACCGCTGTTGTTCTCGGGAGCAGCCTCCGTGGGCTTCGGATTCACATTGCCGACGATCTTCAAAACCACGCGGTCGTTAACGGCATTGGACTCCACCGTGATGGTCTTGTTGATCTGACCGATACGCTGGGTGTTGTATTTCACCTTGATGGAGGCCTTCTTGCCGGGAGCAATGGGGTCTTTCGGCCAGGAAGGAACCGTGCAACCGCAGCTGGAACGGCAATTGGTGAGAATCAGGTCGGACAAACTCGCACTCGCCGTTTTCACCCTGGTTGATTTGGCCGTAGTCATGAACGAGGGTCTCGAAAGTGATTTCCGGAGTTTTCACCTTCTTGTTCGGTTTTTCCGCATCGTTTTGAGCCATACCACCCATAACGAAAGCTAAAATCATCAATAAACTGAATACTTTTTTCATAATTTTGATGTTTAATATGTTCTTTTTCTATTTGTTCTTTTTATAAAATTCATTCGTGAGCCCCCGCAAGGCCATCCCACAACCCAAGTCACGTTCGCCTTTGACCGGTCACACCGCCGTAGGTTTAATGTCCTGACAATTTTTCAGCAGGAAAGAAACCACCGCCAACTCATAGCCGTCCAAACCGAATCCGCTGACAAAGCCCGCGCACGCGGCCGACAGCACGCTGTTGCGGCGGTACTGCTCCCGTCCGAAGAGATTGCTGATGTGCACCTCCACGACAGGGCATTTCGCCGCCCTCACCGCATCGGCCAACACCACCGATGTGTGCGTGTAGGCCCCCGCGTTGAGAATGATTCCATGCAAATTCCGTGCCGAGGTTATCTTCTCTGCCAACTCCCCGACGGAATCCGACTGGAAACACTCCAATTCGACTTGCGGGTAGCGTCCGCGTAGCGTCTCCAAATAGTCCCCAAACGACAAACTGCCGTAAATGTTCACCTCACGCGTCCCCAAACAACTGAGGTTCACGCCGTTGACTATCAGCAACCGGATATGGCCGTTTTCACTACTCATGCAAAATCACAAAAATATCCTCGTTAGGCTTATGCATGTTCAGTTGTTCTCGGCCGTAGGTTTCCAACAACTCCGAATCCGCCACAATCTGCTCGTAGGTGTAAACATTGCCCACCTGATTCTTCGTGTTCGTGATCTTGTCTTCCAGATTGGAAATTTTCTGGTTCAAATCCCTGTGTGTCTTCAGGTTATGATCGGACAAGAAGAAGAAATAGGCCGCGAAAAGCAAGAGCGTCACCGCAAAGAGCACGGCGAAGAACTTGAAACGACTGCGGGATTTCGGGGTTGGTTCCATAACTTATCGGGCATAGTTGACAGCACGGGTCTCACGGATGACCGTGATCTTGATCTGACCCGGATAGGTCATCTCGTTCTGAATCTTCTTGGAGAGGTCGAGGGAGATTTGGTCGGCCTCCTGGTCGGAGACTTTCTCGGCACCGACGATCACGCGCAGCTCGCGACCGGCCTGGATGGCGTAGGTCTTGACCACACCCGGATACGTAAGTGCCAGATTCTCAAGGTCATTAAGACGTTTCATGTACGCCTCGACAACCTCTCTGCGGGCACCGGGACGGGCGCCGGAAATGGCGTCGCACACTTGCACGATGGGCGCGATGAGCGTCTTCATCTCCATCTCGTCGTGGTGGGAGCCGATGGCGTTCACAATCTCGGGACGTTCCTTGTACTGCTCGGCCAAACGGGCGCCGAAGAGTGCGTGCGGCAGTTCGGGCTCGGTGTCGGGCACCTTGCCGATGTCGTGCAACAGACCGGCACGGCGGGCGATCTTGGGGTTGATGCCCAGTTCGGCAGCCATGGCGGCGCTCAGATTGGCGACCTCCTTGGCGTGTTGCAGCAGGTTCTGTCCGTAAGACGAACGGTATTTCATCTTACCGACCAAGCGCATCAACTCATGATGCATATTGTTGATTCCCAGGTCGATACAAGTGCGTTTGCCCAATTCGGCGATTTCCTGTTCGATCTGTTTTTTGGTTTTGGCGACCACCTCCTCGATACGGGCGGGGTGGATACGGCCGTCGGAGACGAGCTTCTGCAGCGACAGGCGGGCGATTTCGCGGCGCACGGGGTCGAAGCTGGAGAGCAGGATGGCGTCGGGGGAGTCGTCGATGACCACGTCCACGCCGGTGAGGTTCTCGAGGGTGCGGATGTTACGGCCTTCACGACCGATGATGCGTCCCTTGATTTCGTCGTTCTCGATGTTGAACACCGACACCGTGTTTTCGATGGCGGACTCCACACCGGTTCTTTGCAACGCGCTGACAACCACCTTCTTGGCTTCCAGATTGGCGGTATGTTTCGCTTCGTCCACAATCTCCTTGATCATCACGAGGGCGTCGGCTTTGGCTTCGTCCTGCATGAGGTTGATCAGTTGTTGTTTGGCCTGTTCGGAGGTCATCTCGGCGATGGATTCGAGCTTCGTCTTCTGGGAGGCGATCTGCTCGTCAAGTTCTTTCTGCTTTTGGGCGACAGCCGCCATCTGCTTGTTGAGATTCTCCTTCTGCGTGGCGTTCTCGTTGTTCTTGCGGTTGAGTTCCTCCATCTTCTGTCCCAGGGTGTTCTCCTTCTGTTTGATGCGGTTCTCTGCGGCGGCGATCTGCTGGTTGCGTTCGTTGCACGCCTTCTCGTGTTCGGCCTTCAGCTGCAGGAACTTCTCCTTGGCTTGCAGGATCTTCTCTTTCTTGATCAGTTCCCCGTCCTCCTCGGCTTTTTTGAGCGCCTCGCGGCCGGCTTTCGTCAGTTGTTTCTTCAACAGTGTATAGGCGAGGGCCAGGCCGATGCCTGTGCCAACCAAGATGCCTATAATAATTCCTAAAATTGTCATAAGTGCTTTATATATATTAATTTAAGTTGTTTTTTCATACGACGTGTCAATACACAAAAAAACCGCACAAGTCCCATAGGGTTTCGAAAAACTCCTACTTGATATGGTCGAAGGTGCAGTCGGTGCTTCGCGCTTCCCCGGGCTATTCGCCATCCGTACGGATTGGGCCTGTTCTAGGCATGACAAGCGTCCCCTTCGTTTGTAATTCTGTTGAGTTTAACAAACGTATCTGGACTTATGCGGGATTTTTCTGTCAAAGAACGTCTAATCAATAGGGAACTCCTCTGTCAACCGTTTGAGCGACTCCATCATCGGAATCAGCTCCTCGTCATATTCCCTCAGCCTTTCCTTGTCGCCGAGACCTTTCACCACGAAATCCAACATCACCATGTTCGTAAGGTCTTGCTGCTCTTTATATTGCCACTTTTTCGCAAATTCAAAAAGACTGTCATTGATCAATTTTTCGGCTTCCCGGAAGTAATGTTCCCATTCTTTCTTTATGATGACCGTCAGCGGTCTCGATCCGATAGTCACGGTCACTTTCACGTTTTCCTCTTCCATATTACTGTCCGCTGAGAAGCTTTATACTGCTGTCAATCTCCCGCACCCACTCGTTGATCTGTTTTTTTAGTTCTGTCTTATCTTCCTTGTCAATAATGGTGTTCGTCAGTTCAACCAACTTCAACTTTTCCTCTGTTTTCTCGAGCTGTTCCCGGAGTTCAGACCGTTCCGCACGCAACGCCTCGTTCTCTCTGCACACTGCCTCGAACTTCGCCTTGAGCTCCGAAAAACGGTAAACCGCCTCTCTCACATTCATTTCCGTTTCATGATACAAACTCTCAAAAGACGGCATATCGTTTCTCTTAAAAACGCTGCAAAAATACAATTTTTTGTTCAATTCCCAATCGCCATCCGCACTTTTAGTCGGCAAAACACCCGAAAAAAGCCCTTATATTGCTAAAACTCAAAATCTTACACTTTTTTATAAACACAATGCTGTTTTTATTTTTTTCAGGACGGCCTCACCCCTTTCTTCTTGGCGAACTGCGAATTAACACGCGCCTGTTCGTAAAAAAATCCGTCCCCCTCTTGACAACCCCCGCTCCGGAATGGTATTTTTGCACCATGGAAATTTAGTTTAATAAACAACAATAACCCGACTGAAACGAAACCCAAATAAAATAACTGACTTACAACAGATAACGGATTATTGTTTTATATTTGTTTCATTTTGTTATGTGTTTTGTATTGTTATTTTTTGTACCTTTGCAGCGTTAAAGGTACAAAGTTGAGGTGTTAGGATTGGCGGCGGTGGATAATGAACGATATTATTTACTGATATAAAGTGCCGAAAAAGTGCCGAAAGTGCCGTTTTTGATAACAACAAATTGTATTACAATGAGTTACGGACGGCAGAAGCGGCGCAAAAAGAGCCTAAAAAGTGCCGCCAAAAGTGCCGAAAAGTGCCAACGAATGACAATTAAAGACTGTAACGATATGAAACAAACCAAAGTGACGTTGAGAGAAAAGCCGATAAAGGGCGGCGCAATGTTGAGTTTATACCTTGACTATTACCCGGCTGTGACGCACCCCGAGACGGGCAAACCCACGCGGCGGGAGTTCCTGAATATCCACGTGGAGGCAAAGCCACGGACGGCGGCGCAAAGGCACGAAAACGCCAACAAACGGGCGGTGGCTGAAAAGATACGGGCGCGGCGGCAGGTTGAAGTTGCAGACGGCGGCGCGGATTTCCTTATTAAACAACAAGCGACCAACGTTGATTTTTTGGCCTTTTTCCGTAGTGAGATGAACAGACGGACGGGCGAAACCCGTAGAGGGTACGAAGCAGTTTACACTTGTTTGTTGGCATACCTCAACGGCGCGGAGACGTTTCCTTTTTCCGACCTCAACCGCCAATTTTGCGAGGGCTTCCGGGATTATCTACCAACGCAAAAGAACCAACGTGCAGGTGATGGCCGACTAATTACAACCAATTCGGCAAACGCTTACTTTAAGGATTTCAAAGCCGTATTGCGCACCGCTTACAAAAAAGAACTGATTGAAAAGGATTTGGCCGCCCTTGTTGAGAATATCAAAACGGAGAAAACAGAACGGGAGTTCCTGACAACTGACGAAGTGCAGCGGCTAATTGAAACACCGTGCCACCCGGACACGTTGAAGCGGGCGGCGTTGTTTTCGATTTGTACGGGGTTGAGAATTTCGGACGTGCGCAAACTGACGTGGGGAGAGGTGAAGCAGGATGGCGGGCGTTGTTTTCTGCAATACAGACAGAAGAAAACGGGAAACCCTGAAATATTGCCGTTGCAGCCCGTGGCCGTGCAGATGTTGGGGGAGCGTGCAGCCGATGAGGTGAAACCCTTTGAGGGCGTTCCTAAACTGATAACGCCGTATTTAAGAAAGTGGATGAGCGCGGCGGGGATCACCAAGCATATAACGTTCCACTGTTTCAGGCACACGGCGGCAACGCTTTTGATAGAACGCGGGGTTGATATTTATACCGTGCAGAAGATATTAGGCCACACGGACGTTCACACAACACAAATATATTCCCACCTGATAGACGATAAGAAGCGGGCGGCAATGGAAACTATCAATTTTGATTTGACAGAGTACAAACGATAAAACCAAAGGCAATGACAGACAGAGAGACAATCCAACAGCGGCAAAGGTATTTAGAGAATATACACAACTATTGGCTTTCACGGATTCCGTGGAATATCCCCGTTTTGAAGCCTTACGAGGCTGAAACAAGGGCGGCACGGCCTTTTGGGATAGGTGGCCGCCTCTACCCTGAAACGGCGTTTATTGAGCGTTTGGAAAGCGAAACAAAGAACCTTTTGGGGCGGGCGGTGAAAGATATAGTAGAAGCAACCGACCAACCCGCAATATTGGCGGCTTTGTATGAGACGCGGCGCAAATATGCAGATATTTTCAGGTATTGGGAGAAACGGGAGGCGTTAGAACCCGACACAATGACCGAGGCCGACCGCCGCCCCCTGACGTTGGGAGATATGGAAGCAGCGAACCGCAAAGCGCGGGAGCGCGTGGAGTTCATTAAAAAATGTGAGCAGTCAGGCGTTGAGGTTGAGATACGCCCCGGCGCAAAGTTGGAAAAATTCGTTATCGGGGAGGTTGCCGCGTGGATTGCTGACAATATCGAATACCTTGAAAGTATGGGAGTGCAGCCACGGCGGGCGGGATCTGTTGAGGTTAAACAGACGGCGGCAATTTGCGCCCTTGTTTATACGATTGACAGAGCGGCCACGGGGGAGACCGTACCGGGCAAAGCGGAATTGGAACGGGATATAACAAGCCGCTACACTCAATTTAAGTTGGCCGCCGATTCGATATACAAACAGACGGGCAGAATGAGCAGCCACCCCACCGAGCGGGATTGCAGGCAGATAGCGGGCAACGATTGGCAGCGGGTTGTTATTGCCCTATCCAACCACCCCGACAAAGTGAAAGAATACATTGGAAATGAGATAATTAAAGGATAGTGCAAAAGTAGTGCAATTGCACCGTGAAACGCCCCTATATCTTTGCCGCATAATTCAAAATACAATGACTTATGACCGCAATACAATTTGTAGGGGTAGAGCCTGAAACCCTGATTCAGGCGGTTGCCGATGAGGTGACGGGGCGCGTTTTGGCGGCGTTGCCCGACATACTGAAACCCAAGCCCGCCGACAGATATTTGAACCTCAACGAGGCGGCGGCGTTCCTTAACCTCAAACCCGCGTCAATTTACAACAAGATTGCAAGCCGCGAATTGCCGCATATCAAACGCGGCAACCGTCTGTATTTCCTTGAAAGCGATTTGCGCGAATACCTCAACGGAGGGCGGCAAATGACAGCGGCAGAGGTGGAGGCGGCAGCGGCCACTTATTGCAACGAAAAAAGCGGCTTTGCAGCCGCCGGGAAAGGGGGTGACAGATGAGAGCCACGCCAACGAATGACAGCGGCAAAGATACGAAAAATAACGGCACCCACGGCGGCAAATTCAGTCTTAACGGATTGAAAAAGAGCAGCCAACCCGCGCCCGTGGAGACACCCGCCCACGATGAGTTGTTGCAGTTGGTTGTGGAGCAGGCCGCGCCCTTTGATTTCGTGGAATACCGTTACAGAAAGGACGTTGCCCGCGATATGGAAAACAACTACATTGCAGAGTTGAGGGAAAAAGCCAAAGGCGGTGACGGTGACGCGGTGAAAACACTTGAAAAGCTATCAAAAGGGATTGCGCCAAAGGATTACAAGGTATATGTTATTGAACATTTCATTGAGACGTTCAAAGAATACAGATTTTGCAGTTATAACGTCCCGGCACAACCCCGAGCTATGAGGATTGCCAATCAAAACTGTTGAGACAGTTCCACGCCGCCGCCGACCACCCGACACCCGCAACGAACCCGCTTGTAAACCTCAAAAACGGAACGTTGAGGATAGACCAACACGGCAACGCGGTTTTGGGCGCGTTCAATTGTGGGGAGTTTGTACGCTACCAATTGCCGTATGACTACGCCCCCGAGGCCACCGCCCCGAATTTGCAAACCTTTTTTAATAAGGTTTTGCCCTATAAGAATATGCAATATATCATATTTGAGTTTTTGGGGCGTTGCTTTGCCCCCGGCCTGAAAACCGAGGACAAAATACTGTTGATGTACGGGCAGGGAGCGAACGGGAAAAGCGTATTATGTGAGGTTGTTACGGCCTTATTCGGAGCGGTGAACGTTGCCCACGTTGGTATTGACAAACTGACACAGAGCGGGCAAACCGGGGAATTTGCAGCCGTGGAACTTGACGGCAAACTGTTGAACGTTGCCACGGAACTTGACAGCAAGAGCGTGAAAAGCGACCTTTTCAAACTATTGGCGAGCAGGGAGAAAATACGGGCAGCATACAAGCGCAAAGACGCTTTCACAATGACGCCGCCGCCGATGATTTCAAACTGTAACGAATTGCCGCGTACCGGGGCGCGGGATTTGGGATTTTACCGCCGATTGCTGATTATCCCCTTTGATGTGACAATACCACCCGGGGAGCAGAACCCGAACCTTGCAAAAGAACTTATAGAAACGGAGTTGCCCGGATTCCTCAACCTGATATTGGAGGGGTTGCGGCGGCTGATACGCAACGGCGGCCACTACACGGCCAACCCCGATGGGGATAAGTTGGTAAGTGAGTTGTGGGCAGAGAGCGACAGCGTAACGGCGTTCCTTGAAGATTGCTTTGAAGTTGAGGTTGAAACCCCGACACAATACAAACGGGCGAGGATATACGAAATATTCAAACTATACTGCAATGAGAACGGGCGGCAGGTTTTGAGCAACCGCCAATTTTTCGGATTGTTGAGGCAAAGGAAATTTCAGGAGATAAACGGCGGCGACCGCCCCTTTATATTCCCCCACCCTCTAACGCC
>CACXUB010000072.1:14554-25865 GCA_902770735.1 uncultured Bacteroidota bacterium
CCTGAATGGGCAAACCGTTACAATTTCCCGCAATGATGAGCAGTTCAGAAGAATACCCGTGCGGCCTTGAAAAGGGCAGCAGAAAACACCGTTGCCCGCAATGTGGGCAGAAAACTTTTGTGCGCTACATTGACAACACAACGGGGGAGTACCTCCCCGAGCAGTACGGACGTTGTGACCGGGAAGATAAATGCGGCTACCACCTCAACCCGCTGACAGACGGACACTATAAGCGGAACGGGGACGCGCCCGCCCCGGTATGGTTGCCGCGCCGATTGCAAGCACCGCCAAAGCAGCCACCGACCGCCGCGCCCGTGGTGATCCCCGATGAGGTTTATAGACCCTATGAGGCGGCGGGATTGTGCAGCGGATTTGTGCGGAATTTGCGCCAAAACGTGCCGTTTCCTTTCCCTGATACGGATATATCAAAGGCAGTGCAGTTGTACCGTTTGGGGGCGGTTTCGGGCGGTTATATGGCGGGCGCGGTTTGTTTCCCTTTCATTGACACCCACGGCAATATTAGGGCGGTGCAGGTTATGCAGTACGATGAGACCAACCACAAGACGGGGGCAACGTTTTTGCACTCAATATTGGAAACCGATTACAAGCAGCGCGGCGGCGTTCCTGATTGGGTGCAGGATTACAAGAAGCAAGATAAATTGATTACGTGCCTATTTGGTGCGCACCTATTGAAGCAGTACCCGCACAACCCCGTTGCACTTGTTGAAGCACCGAAAACGGCGGTTGTCGGCACGTTGTACCACGGTTTCCCCGATGAAAGCAGCAACAACCCCGTGTGGGTGGCGAATTTCAACAAAAGCAGTTTCACGTATGACAAATTGAAAGTGTTGGAGGGGCGGCGCGTTGAAGTGTTCCCCGACCTATCCAAGACCACCGACAAAGACGGCAACCCAAAGGAAACAACGTTGCAGGAATGGAAGCGCAAAGCAGAGGCGTTGCAGGCAGAACACCCGCGTTTGGATTTCCGTTTCAATGATTATTTAGAGCAGGTGGCAACCGATGAGCAGCGGGCGGCGGGGTTGGATTTGGCCGATTTCCTTATCAATGAGGATTGGCGGGGGTACAGACAGACACCGCCCGCGCCGATCGAGGCGGGACAGCCCGCCGACCTGACACCCGAACCGCCGACAGAGGCCACCACGGACGGCGGCGAATGTTCCAACACGAACCCCGACGTTTGCCGACTGTGTAACAGCCCGTGCAAACTCTACGACGATGAGCAGCCCGGAGACGTGGAGGCGGTGACGGTGGCCGCCGAACCTCAACCCGTGGAGAGGGAGCAGCCCGCCGCGCCTGACAGTTTGGCCGCGTTCCTTGTTTCGGTTGGTTTCCCTCCTGATTGGAGACCAACGCCCGACATATTCGGCAACGGGCAGTTTTTATTTTGATTTCACGAAAAAAAGTTAAAGATGTTTGATTATTCTAAATTTTTTGAAAATTATTATTTGCGCCTCATAAAGATAGAACAGATAGAGGCGCACCGATGGAAAGTGACGGCGACAAATTACAGAATAAGGCGCGGCGTTACAGTCACCGCCGACACCACAAACGGCGTGGCCGTGGAAGCGGTCAGGAACGGCGGGAATTGGTACTACAAAACGGCTGATGAAGCGGCGCGGGCTTTGTGGTTTGAATGTATGGCGGCCAACAAGTTAGGCAGAAGTTCAGGCAGACCGCGAAAAATTAAGCCGCCGCGAATTGGCGGCAAATAGGACAGCGAACCACGAACGAACCACGAGAAAACCACCACCGAGGCGGGCGGGCTGTTGTCTAAAATAGACCGAAATAGACCACCGAGGGCGGCGCAAATGTTGCATAATTCATTCTAAAATAGAATGAAATAGAATACACGGCCACCCCGTCCGAGGCCGTCACCGCATACTAAAGTAGTATGAAATAGTATGCGCGGCAGATCTGCGAGACCGTCACCGCTCACTAAAGTAGTGGAAAATAGTGGCCGAGGGCGGCGAAACCAACAACGGTATATCAAAGCGGATTTGCCACGGATAGCGGGAAATTTGTTACTTTTGCAGACGTAAAGAGGGCAACGGATTGTTGCCGTATGATTCATAAAACGATATTCGGACAATGGCAAAGACTGAAACGGTACGTGAACGGATTTTGGCGGCGTTGAACGCCCCCGGAGTGTTGGACGCTGACGGGCAGCGGCGGGAGGTGGACGGCAAAACCAACGCCGATTTGATTATTGAGGCGTTAATGGTGACGGCACAGAAAACCAACAGCGAGGGAACGAACGCCCGGCGGTTGCTGATGAATTGGTTAGGGGAGGGAAAGACCACAACGGCCATTGAAACCGCTCCGAGAAAAGACGCAAAAGATTTGTTGCGGGCGTTAGCGAGCGGCGCGAGACTTTGACAATAGCGGCGTTTTCTCTATTCTTTTAGGCTAAAAAAAGGTGTCACAATGGATGGAGCGTATAAAAACAGAGTTAAAAAAAACGGCCAAGACAGACTGTACCAAGACCACCGGGGGGAATGGCGGGAGAGTGTTTGCGTACACTTGGAAAACTGCACGCAAATAACCATTGGCGAAATAGCGCGGTTGCAGCGTGATGGCGGGGAAAATTTCGCCTCTATCCACGACAGCGACCAATTCGACAAATACAGTTGTGTTGCGGCGTTCCGTATTGAGCGCATAACTGACGGGCGCGGGCGGTACTGGAAATGTGACGGCAAACTGACAATCCACGACCGCGCGTTTGGCAAAACCGACTACCCGTTAGAGTGGAGACAGTCCAATTTGGGGAACGGCGGTTTTTGGGTTATAGTGGACGGCACAGGACACCACGCCCGGAAACTGTACCGAACGCCGTACGGATGGCGGACGTACCGCGAATACAGGGAGGTACGGGGCAACTACGATTGGCGTAACGGCGACCGTTACCACGGGCACGCCCTTTATGAAAAGCAAAAAGAGAACAGGGAACGCCGGGAGGGGCGCGGGCGTTTTGGCGGTTTGCTTTTCGCTATTAAGTATGAGGATTTCGCGGGAGAGGTTTGCGGCGACAAATACAGAAAATGGACGTACCGGGGAAAGCCGACACCATACGGAAAGCGTATGCGAAAACGCTTTGCCAAACTCAAACCCGCGTGGCTGCAAAGGATTAGACAGATACCAAACTTAACGACCGTTGAGGAAATGGACGCTATCAAATACATATTAGAAAGGTATTAGCAATGAGCAGGCGCAAAACGAAACGAACAACGAGCGAACAACGAGAAAACGCGGTACTGTTACCCGCGTGGGACGTGGACGCGCTCCCGGAATGGAACACAGAACCGTTGGAGGTGTGGGAGGCTGTGACGCTCCCGGATTGGGAGACACGCCCGGAGGAATGGGAGGCAGAACCGTTGGAGGCGTGGAGCGTGGAGACGATCCCGGAACGGAACAACAAACTTTTACCCGTATAGTTTCAGGGTACAACCTCAACGGCACTTTTCGGAAGATTCACGGCACTTTTTAGGCACTTTTTCAATAGAAAGTGCCGTTTTTATTTTATTGAATATCAATAGAATAATTATTATTACGGCACTTATGGCACTTTTTTTCAATAAAAGTATTTTGAAAACACAATAAAAGCAAAGACGGCACGTTTTAAATATTGTACTTTGTAGGTTTTTGTACCCGATTTGTACCTTGAAAATCTAAATGTTTGTATAATATATTGATAAACAACTTGTTATAAAAAAATCTAAATTTTCACCATGAAAACGAAATTCCATTTTACCCGAGGCGAATGGGCGGCCGCCCTCTTCCTGCTCACCATCATGACCGCAGGCAACATCTACTATTTCGTGCGCGACACGTACCCGAAACCGTCCCGCGACGCGCACCGTTACGAAGCCCTTTTCCAACAGTTCGCCGACGAACAGCGGCGACTTGACGACTCGCTCGCGGAAGCACGGGAACAGACTTTCCGCACGCGCCCGACCGCTCGCGCCGACACAACCCCGCCCTTCCGGAAACAGGAACACAAACCGATGTACGACGTCGTGCGGATCGACATCAACAGCTGCGACACCGACCAATTGGTCACCGTGCCTCAGTTCGGGAGCAAACGCGCCGCCAAACTCGTGGAATACCGCGAGAGGCTTGGTGGATTCCACAGCTTCTCGCAACTGCAGGAGGTCTATGTGCTGCAGAACATCGACACGACCAAACTGAAGACATATCTTTACATCAACAAACAGAGTATCAAGAAATTGAATGTCAACACAGCATCGTACCAGGAACTTGTCTCCCACCCTTATTTCGACGCCTACCTCACCAAGCTGATCCTGCGCCACCGCGAGAAAAACGGTCCCATCCGAAACCTCGACGAACTGCAACAGATCACCCACGCATATCCGGAACTCATCGAAAAACTCCGACCGTACATTAGCTTTTAGCTGTTGGCTGTTGGCTGTTGGCTGTTAGCTGTGCACTTGCGAGAAACAGACGCCTTGTTCGTTTGGCTGTTTACTTTGACATTGACTATTAACCTTCTAACCATTAACCTTCTAACCTTCTAACCTTCTAACCGTTAAAAATCGTACTTTTGCCGCCCGAAATCAACGGCAATGAAACTGACGAAAGACTATTTCCTCACGGACGATGTCGTGGCGCTGGCGCGCGACCTGATCGGCAAGTTCCTGTTCACGCGGGTGGACGGGCAGCTCACCGGCGGCATCATCAGCGAGACGGAGGCGTACAAGGGCACTTCCGACCGCGCGTCGCATGCCTTCGGGGGACGACGCACGCACCGCAACGACATGATGTACCACGAGGGCGGCGTCGCCTACGTCTATCTCTGCTACGGAATGCACCATCTGCTCAACTTCGTCTCCAACGCCGAGGACATTCCCGACGCCGTGCTCATCCGCGGCATCATCCCCACCCACGGCGAGGAACTGATGCTGCAACGCACCCGCAAACGAAGCATCACCCCTGACATCGGCAGCGGTCCCGGCAAGGTGTCGAAGCTGCTCGGACTCACCGTCGCCGACAACGGGCTTCCGCTCTGCGGCGAAAAACTCTGGATTGAAGACCGCGGTCTGCTCGTGCCCGACGACTCCGTCAAGGTCACCCCGCGCATCGGCGTGGACTACGCCGGCGAAGACGCAAAACTGCCGTACCGGTTTTTGTATTCTACAGCTAACAGCTAACAGCTAACTGCCAACAGCCAACAGCTAACAGCCAACAGCTAATCACTCCAAGGCCACGGATTCACCTCTATCCCGGCCATCCGCACCATCGCCTCGTGCGCCTCGCGGCACACCCGGTCGATTTCCTCCCTGCGGTTGGCGCTCCGGTCGAACCAGATCGGCTCGCCCACGTGCAATGTCACGCACGGATAGTCTTTTTTCCCGAACAAGCGGTAGATGCCTTTCCTTTCCCGGAATGTATAGACAAACGGGATGACAGGGCGGTCGTATTTGTACGCCATGGAAAACGCGCCGCGCCGGAACGGCCGGATGGGCACGTACATGTCCCAACGCACTGCTTCGGGAAAGACGATGAACCACATCTTGCGGCGGGCGAACTCGTCGAAAGCCTCGTTGTACTTGCGGATGCCCTCCCGGGTTTCGGGAATCGGGATGCCGCCAGCCTGTCGCAAAATCCAGCTGTTTGGACCGTTGAAGTGCTTGGCGAACATCGGGATGCGCACCTGGCGGAACCGCTGGCAGGCCGAATGGACGCCCAATGCGTCGAACACATAGACATGGTTGCAGACACACACGGCTCCGTCGCGGAGCTTTTTCTTGTGCTTGCGCAGACTCCCCTCGATTCGCAGCCCGAAATGACATCGGTTGCGAACGGCGACAATAAACCATTTTACCAACCAGCCGGCTATACAACCGAGTTTGTACTTGAGCGAATTGTCCAAATAGGGGTAGGTTTCGTCGAAGACGTAGCGTCCTTTCGAGGAATCCTCGACATCCACGTGGAGCAGCCGCCGGTGCGGATCGTCGGTGGGATATTCGATGCCAATGTCGGGGATATAGACCCCCTCTTTGACCTTAAGCGTGCCAAATTCCACTGGTCCGTGTTATTTTTTAACGATATTGGACATTTTATAGGTGGTCACGGTGCCGTTGAATTCCTCCATCACCATCTCCACGGGCAGATTGTCGGATTTACGGTAGGTGATCACGATTTTGGCATAGCCCCGCGTGCCGGCCTTCTTGGCGGTGATCGTCACCACCTTGTTGCCGCCCTTTTCGACCATCGACGTGGTGGCGTCGTTATCGGTCGCGGCCTGTTTCCAATTCCCGGAGATGCAATTCATCAGGGTGTTGCGCTGCACGCGCATGGCGGCGTTCTTTTCCGTGTCCACCACGGACTTCTTGCCGCGGACATTGATCTTGATAGTCTTGCCATCGATGATAAAATAGTCGCCGGCGGGGTTCGTGTAGTTCATCTCCAACTTGTCGTTAGAGTAAAGTTTCAGGTTCCCTTCCGAAGCGATGGTCTTGCCGGAAGCCTTGATGAACTTGCTTTGTTGGAAATGACATTCCACTTTCTGCGCCGAAGCGGCGAACGCCAGCATGGCAATGACTAAAGTCAACAATTTCTTCATTATCTTTTCGTATTATAATTCCACAAAAAACGGCGGCAAAAGTACGTTTTTTTTCGGTTTAGAGTTCAAATCACCACGACAGACTTGAACTGACGGAAGCTCAAACCAGCCACAGCCACAACCGTCTTACCGCACAACTGCTAACCGGCCACCCGTTTCCGAAGGAACGGCCACTTCATCGCCAGGCGGAAGAAGAGCGGCTGCAAAGTGTAGGTGATCATGATGGTGGAGACCATGCCGATCAGCGTGCTGGCGCCAATGGAACGAATGGCAGGGTGCTGGGCGAAAAACATTGTCACAACGACCACTATCAACACGAAAGCCGAGAAAAAGATGGCGACTTTGTGGTTTTCGAGCAAACGGTTGTCCCCACCCTTCACGCCCGCTATCAGTCCCTGCATCACGAAAATGCTGTAGTCCACACCGATACCGAAGATGAACGTGGAAATCACGATGTTGATGAGATTGAAGGGCAGCCCTAAGATGGCCATCCATCCTTGCACCACATACCAACTCAAAAACATCGGCAGGAAGGCGATCAACGCGAGAATCACATCCTTGAAGGACAGCAGCAGCACCACAAACACGAAAATGGAGGAGATCAGCAGCGTGGTCTTGAAATCGGAATGGATCCACGAAATCATGTTGCCGGTGTAATAGAAAGGATCCACGACCACCGCATGCGGCATCGCGGCGATGCGGTCGTCAAGTGCCGTTTTTTTGGCCGGATTCATTTCTACCGAATTGAAAATCAGATATTTGCCATCGCTTTCTTCGATAAAATTGCAGAGCAGACCGTCGGGTACGATGTCCGACCCGTAGAGGTCACCCGCCTCGTAATCGGCCTCCAGCATAGCTTGGAATGGCGTGAAGATATCGGGCGAGAGGTCGTTTCTGACAGCGGCGGCGCGCACAGCATCCATCGCCTCGCGAATCTTTTCCGGCGTCCAGTAGCGGTGCCACGCCTCGATTCTCCGTTCCTGTTCCGCCTGCGACTGGAAGAGCGCCGACACCACCGGGGTGTACGCCGTCAACTCACCGGCACGGCGCAGCGAGTCCAACGTGTGCGACAACGTCCCGTTCGCGTCCAACGCCTCGTCAAGCGTGGGCGCTATCACAGCATAATAACGCTGCAGGCCGCCATGGTTGTTCTTTTCCGCATAGAGATTCTCGGACTTGTGCAAAGCGTCGCTCTCGTAACCGATGTGTTTGAGATTGTTGTCGAACTGGATCTTCGGGGTAAAAACAATTCCAACCACGATAATGATGGACAGCACAGCGATGCAGAAGGGATTTCGATCGTAAGCGTAATTGTTGATTTTCCCAACCAACTTGAGGATTTTTTCATTTTGCCTTGCATCTTTTTCACGCAGGAAATGCGGGAGGAAGACGAGGGCAAAGAAGGTGCTGCCGACGAGCGCGAACGTGGCAAAGAGGCCGAAGTCCTTAAGCAGCTCGCTTTGCGTGAACAGCAGACCGAGGAAAGCCCCGATGGTGGTGAGGCAGCCGAGGCAGACCGGTTTGGCCTCCTCCTTCAGCATCTGCTCCACATCACCCACAAACCGCTGATGGATAATGACATGCAAACAATAACTGATGGCCACGCCAAGCACAACAGAACCGATACCCATCGCCATCAGCGACATACCGCCCTTGAGCCAATACATACAAGCCAAGGCGAACAACGACCCATAGGCCACAGGTAAAACATTCTGCCATAAAATATGGACGCTCTTAAAGCTGATACACAGCACAATAAGGATAATCAACAAAGAAATACCCACTGTGATGCCGATGTCGCGTTTCATCACGCGGGAGTTGTCGTTCGAACGCACCACCGCCCCGTGCATCAACACCTCCACGTCGGGATGCTGTTCTTGGAAAGCGTCGATCCGTTGCTTGATTCGGGAAATCAAGGCGACACCGGCTTCGGAATTAAATGCCTGGAAATTAGGCGAGATAAACATTAAAGCAACGGTGCTGTCGGCGGAAAACAGATGTTCGTTGACGATGGAAAAGCCCGTGCCGCCGGAGATGTCCGGCATCAAACACTGTCGGAGATTCAACGGGTCGGTGGTCACCATTTCCGTCACACTGCCGGTCTCGTCGTTCATAATCAGCTCGTTGTTGACCGCCATTGCCTCGTCCGCGTGCGCGATGGCATCGTCAAAACGGGCATACATCGACGTGTCCACAAACGAAGGCACATGCTCCATGGCAAAGCTGATGGCATTGAGTCCCGTCTCGAGGTCCATGCGGTAGAGCGTGTTGGCGATGTCGTCGTCAGTCGTCAAGATGGAATCCATCAGTTCGTCCACGTAGCCCGCCATCACCTCCGGCTCCGCGCCCGTCATCTGCAGGAAAATCTTGTCCTTCACCTTCAGGTTGCCGAACACCAGCCCGCTCTCCGATTTCTCGGACGACGGCAGCAGTTTCGACAAATCCTCTTCAAAGCGCACTTTCAGCCCGAAAAAGGCAAAAACCGCGGCGCTAAGCACCATCAACGTGTATAACAATCCTTTATGTTTCTGGAAAAAACGGTAGATGTTTACGAAGATCATACTTTAACTTGGCTTTAACTTTGACTATTTATCTTGTGGACTTCGATACGGAAGGTTCTGTGTGCCAGATTATTGTATCGATTTTGGCGGCGAAACCGCTCCAGTGGCCGAGGACCTCCTCGCTGTCGAAATTCGTGACAGCGGGAAGCGGGTTGGTGAACGGGTTGCTGCCGAACGCGGCCTCCGAGCCCGCCGACAGCATGTACAGATACGTGTCATGGTCGATCTGCGTGTGTTTCACATAGACCGTGTCTCCGGGGCGGAAGGTCAACCGTGAAAAGTTCTCCCCTTCTTCATCGCCCATCATTCCGCGCAGCAGCATCGAATATCCGGCTCGGGTAAGTTCGTAGTTAAAGGTCAGGCCGTTGAAGGTGCGGTCGTCGAAAGCCACCGGCAAACCGCTGATCCACAGGCGGTCGTGCAGCGTCGGGCAGTTCACCTTGCAGAAAAAAGCATAGTAGTTCTCCTCCGCCGGATCATCGGACAGCAGCATCCGAATGGAGGCCATCGAGTCGTTCAGCATCTCCGCCGACTGGTCGAAGCCGATGGAATCGAGGTCGAAGGTTTTGGGGATGTAGGTCACAGCGGTGTAGGTCTTGCCGTCGTACTCCACGGTCAGCGTGTAATGCGTCTGTTCGCGCCCGAGGACCTGGCTGCCCATGAAAGCCACGTAGTAGGGAGCCTCGGGGCAGATCTTCCAGGTCAGTTCTTCGGTCTCTCCGGTCTCGGAGGTCACGAACACCCGTGCTTGGTTGCCTGTGACGAGCACGTCGTTCATAAGCATTTCGAGAGTGATTTCGGAGAAATAGGGGATACTTTTCGAGAGCATCACCATGGCGGGTGCTCCGTTCTCGATGGTGCCTTCGATCACCAGTTTCGGTTGGTAATCAGGAAGCTCCAAATCGATTTCCCGCTGGCACCCGCAACACAGCACGAACAATGCCCCAAAAGCCCACAACAATTTCTTATACATTTATCCCTATTTTAGTTTCAAAATTCGGCCGCGAAAATACAAAAAAATTGTATTTTTGCGCTCTTTTATTCCACCAAAGATTACGATGAACAACGATATAGGAATCGACAACGATATGGCAAGACTGCTGGGAAAGGTTGCGGAGCCGCATATTTGGGACGAGCAGCCCGTTTTTTGTTTCACTTCGGACATTGACTGGGCTTCTGAGGCGGTGATCGAGCGCGAATTCCAGCTGCTGCCGTTAGACCTGCTGAAGCTCACCGTGTTTGTCACCCACAAATCCCAAGCCATTGAGCGCGAGTTCCTTGCGGGAAATCTGCAGCGCGGCATCCATCCCAACTTCCTGCCCGGCTCATCGCATGGCGACACGTTCCGTGAAGTCATCGAAACCTGTCTGACGTTCGCGCCGGAGGCCACCTGCACGCGTTCGCACCGCGCCTTCGCCGTCACCGACACCGAGCACCTCCTCCACAACGAGTTCCACTTCAAATGCTCCTCCAACATCATCACGACGCTCGCCCCGAGAATCAATCCGTTCTGGCTGGAATCCAAGCTGTTCAAAGTCATCAGCTTCCATCCGGTCAACATGGCCTTCAACACCCCCGAAATCGCCTGGATGCGCCAGATCAAGGACTCGCTTTCCCGCGAGGAATTCAACCACATCAGCGAGGAGATGATCGAACGGAAGCGGAACCGCGAGAAAGGAGCCTTCGACCTCGTCTCCGAAATCATCAACCTCACCCAACGACTCAACGCCCCCATCCTCTCCCTCTCCGACATATCCAACCTCTATAACCAATAACCATTTAAAAATGAGAATTTTAGAAAGCGAACGACTAATCATGAAGCCGGTGGAACCCGAAGACCTGCCCTATCTGATGGAGCAACGTTGGGATGCCGACCTCACCGACCATATCATCCACAATCCCATATCCACCTACAACCAGCAGCAGTGGTACGAGAAAATCTGCCGCAACGGCGACGTGGTGCTAGCCATCTTTTTCAAGAAGGCAGACGGTGAAAAGCCGGAACTGCTCGGCGCGGTCGGGCTGTACGATTTCAACACGCGGCACCAGCGCGCCACCATCAAGACGATGCGGATTCCCAAAGAGTACCAGGGACTCGGAATCGCCAGCGAAGCCCTTTGCATGCTGATTGATTACGGCTTCAACACCC
>CACXUB010000073.1 GCA_902770735.1 uncultured Bacteroidota bacterium
GCGAATACAAGCTGCTGTACGGTGTGCGGCCCGCCCCCTTCGAGCCAAAGAAAATGGCAGAAGACACCCTCAGAAATGCCAAAGAATAGCACCGGCGAGCAACGCCCTTCCAAGCCGAAAGTTTGTTCAAGCGCATAAACAACTGACAAACAAAACCTTACACGATTAAAAAAAATATTCGAAAACAGTTGTGGCATTCAGAAAAAAGTGTATCTTTGCCACCGATTTCAACAAGACGATCTGTTAGCTCAGTTGGTTTAGAGCGCTTGCTTGACAGGCAAGAGGTCACTGGTTCAAATCCAGTACAGATCACTGAAAAACAAAAGGTTGCGCTGTCCAGTGCAACCTTTTTTCGTTAGAGCGAAATCCAAGGGATTCTTTATCGTTTGATGTTCCGGGCGTTGAGGGCGGCGCGGTAGCGGGCGGCGTTCTGCGCATGCACAGCCGCGCTGGCCGTGAAGTTGTGGTAGCCCGAGAAATCCTCCTTCGCGCACATGTAGAGGTAGTCGTGGTGCCGATAATGCAGCACGGAATCCATCGTGGACGCTTCGGGTATGCGGATAGGTCCGGGGGGCAACCCCTTGTATTTGTAGGTGTTATACGGCGAATCCACGAGCAAGTCGGAATTGAGGATGCGTTTTCTGCCAAAGTCGCCCAACGCGAACTTCACGGTCGGGTCCGACTGCAGCAACATGCCCTTGTTCAAGCGGTTGATGTAGAGTCCGGCGATGACGGCTTTCTCTGACGGGCGCATGTTCTCCTCCTCCACGATCGAGGCGAGGGTGGCCACCTGCACGGGCGTCAGACCGATCTCCTCGGCCGTTTTCTTCCGTTTCTCATTCCAAAATTGTTCGTAATAGCCGTTCATCTTGCCGAGGAAATCCTCCGCGGTGATGTCGTAGAAAATCTCGTAAGTATTTGGGATAAAAAGACATACCGCTGTCGTGTCGGAGAATCCGAACTTCTGCATAAAAGTCTTGTCGAGCAGCAGCGCGGAGAGTTCTTCCGGTTCGAAGAAAAACTTGTGCCCCACCCTCTCGACCAGTTGGTCCACGGTGCGCACGTTGTTAAACGTGAACTTCACGGGATAATGCTGACCTCTACGGAGCAGGCGGACCAGGTCCAGGTTCGAGCGGCAGGCGGAGATGTCGTACTTGCCGATTCGCATCGTCTTGTATTTCAGCGCGGCGGCCGCCTTGCGGAAGGATGGTTCGGATTTCAGCACGTCGTGTTTTCGCAGCGTGTCCATCACCTGCTCGAAATCCGCTCCCGGCGGCACCACCACGGTGGCCTCCGGGTTTTGCACATTCCCGGACATGAAGATTTTGAAAAACAGCACGCCAAAAGCGGCCGCCAGGAAAAAGAGGCTGGCTACAACTATAACAAGGGTTTTCTTCCTTTTCATGCTTTTCACATTAGAAACAACGAACTTCGCAAACGCAGGCGACGCCGAGTCGGGCGCGAAGCAATCCTACAGGGCTCTCATCACCAGACGCAGTTGGTGTGTGTAGCGCTGCGTTTCAAGATTGAAGATGCCGGTTTCGTCAATCCGGTCAATCCGGACACAGCCGCTCGCGTGGATAATCCGGCCATCGCCGAGCGTCATGCCCACGTGCACCACCTTGCCTTCCCCGTTTTGGAAAAAGGCCAGATCGCCGAAACGGGCTTCCTGCACAAAATCAAGCTGACCGCCATCGCAGAAGGCCATTTGATCGACAGCGTCGCGGGGCAGTTGGAGTCCAACAAGGGAATAGACCAGCTGCACAAATCCGGAGCAGTCGATGCCCAGAGGCGTGCGGCCGCCCCAGAGATACGGCGTGCCAAGAAGCGAAAGGGAAGCGGTTTTAAGCAGCTCGAGGCGTGCCTCGACGGGGTTTTCCAACCCGAAATCAGCGCGCACCCAGTTTTCCGCGTCCGAGACATGGCACACGTCGCCGCAAACCGCCGCAAGAGGGTTCTTTTCGGGATCGGCTGCCATCAACGCCCCCATCGTCAGAATGGGGATGCGTGTGCCCGACGCGATGAACGGGATGCACAAACGAAGTTTGTCAAGGTTCTGATAGTCCTTCGCGGCATCGTCCGTCACCTCGAGAAGCTGTTTCCGTTGGATCCAGCCGGCATAGCCATCGTGGAGGGTCTTGATTTCGACCCATTCCTCTTTCGAGTCCGTCACCGAATAGGTTTCGCCGAACAGCAGTTGGCTCACCATCTCTGCGCGGTGCGAGGGTTCCGACCGCATTGCGATCGCGGTCAAATGACAAATTCCAGCACTCATTGCCTTTTTGGTTATCACCTGCCAGGAAGCAGGCTATGGTTTAGAACGGCAGATCGTCGGCGGCGTTTTCATCCGTGAACGTATCCTGCGGGATTTCGGGCAGGGTGTTCATGTCGGGTTGGGCTTGCACCATCGGATTGGGTTGTTGAGCGGCGGGGTTGTAAGCCGGTTGTTGCACGGGGGCAGTCATCTGGTTCTGAGGCTGATAGGCAGGCTGCTGAGGCTGCGGGTAGCCCTGGGGTTGCGGCTGACCATAGCCCGGTTGCGGTTGCCCATAACCCGGTTGCGGCTGGACGTACCCTTGCGGAGGATAAGTCGGCTGCTGGGGCTGGACATATCCTTGCGGGGGGTAAGCCGGCTGACCGTATGCGGGCGCGGGAGCACCGGCGGCGGCAGCGGGTGTGGCCGCCTCCACCTTCCATGCCTTCACATCCGTGTACCAACGGCCGTTGTACTCGCGAGACTCCAGGTCAAAAGAGACCGTGATGAGACTGCCCAGCTGGAACTGGTCCAACGCCTTGGCACGCTCGCCCCACAAGTTGGCACACACCTTCTTGGGATATTGTTCAATGGTTTCAATGACAAATTCGGCCTTCGACCAATTATTACCCGTACTGCTGACACCCGACTGAACGGGCAGTTTCTGAATCAATTTTCCTGTGATTTCCATATCTATTCGTTATTATTCTTGTCTTTTTTTTCTTTTTTCCCGAAAACGGTGACGTTAATGTATTTTGATGGATTCGCCTTGAGGTCCTTGATGAGCAGGTTCAGGCTTTCCAGCGTGTTGTTTATGCTTTTGTATAGCGAATCGTTCTGCATCAGCTGGCCGACGGTGCCCTGGCCGTTCTTCACGTCAGCGAGCAGTTTGTTGGCATTGTCGATAGTGCCTTGGGCATTGTTGACGAGGGTGCGGATGTTGGCTTTCGCCAGCGAGTCGCTGATATTGTCCACATTGGCGACGATCTCGTCGATTTTGGGACTGGCGTCGCTAAGAGTTTTCGTGAGCGTTTCGAGCTGCGCCACCACGCGGGTCACCTTTCCACCGTTGTCGGCCATAAGCTTGGAGAGGTCGCTCGTGGTGTGTTCGAGGTTCTCCAGCGTGTTCTTGATCATGGTGCCGCCGTTGAGGGAGTCGCCCGAGTGGAAGGCCAGTTTGATATTCTGGCCGATAGTGTCCACCGAGGCCACGACGCTCTGGAGTTGCGCCACGAGGTCGCCGACGCCGTCGAGCATGCCACCGGCGACGAAACAGCCCAGCGTATCACCGCGTTGCGCGATTTCGGAGGATTCGCCCAGATGCAGGTTCACCACCATTCCGCCCAGCACGTCCTTCTGCGCGACCTCGAACTTCGAATCCTTCGGGATGTCCAGCTTCTCGGTAACCAGGATTTCAGCGCAGATGCGCACCGGATTGCTGCTCAACAGTTTGATATCGGTCACCTTGCCGATTTCAAAGCCGTTCAATGTCACGTTGGTGCTCTCGTGAAGTGCCCCGACATTTTCAAAAACAGCGTAGTAGTAGTTCTTCTTTCCGAAGACATTAATCCCTTTCAAGAATACGGATCCAAGGTAGAAAATCAGCGCCGCAGCAATGAAAAACAGGGCGACTTTGATATTCCTCACCTCCTTTTTTGAATAGGGTTTCTGATCGTTATTTCCCATCGTGTTTTTTCGTTTACGAACGGCAAAAATACCATTTTTTTTCTTTGCAGCGGTAAACTTTCATTTTTTTATTCTGACCTTGCCGAAAAGTCGCCGCCAGAGCCTGACCGGCAGATAATAGAACAATGCACCGAATGTGAGGATGCTGTTGAGCACGCTGATGCGGAAGAAGTCCCAGAACGGCCGGAAATGGCTGATGCGTTCGCCTTCGGGCGGGTAATAGACGCGAACAGGGACGGAGACAACGGGCACGCCGCGCCACGCGGAGAAGACCAACAGTTCCAGTTCAGCCTCGTAACGCGGGGTGATAGGCCACCGTAAGTTGATGGCTTCCAAGGGATAAAGCCGATAGCCGCTCTGCGTGTCCTCCAACGGGATGCCCGTCTGCAAACGGAACCAGAAGTTGGAGAACTTGTTCGCGAAGGTGTTCTTAGACGGCATATTGTCGGCGGTGAGGTTTCGGGAACCGACCACCAAAGCGCCCTTGTTTGCTGAATGACAATCCATTATGGCGGGAATATCTTCCGGAAAATGTTGTCCGTCGGAGTCGATGGTGACGGCATGGCGGTAGCCGAGTTCCAACGCCCGGCGGAAGCCCCGCATCAATGCGTACCCCTTGCCCCTATTGGGTGTATAATCCACGATTTCAGGGAGTTCCGAAGCATCGAAAGCGTCCGTGAGGACCGTCATCGTTTCGGGGGTGCTGCCGTCGTTCACCACGATGATGTTGTGCGTGTACGCCTGGATGCGCCGCAGCACGTCCACGATGGTCTTCTCGTTGTTGTACGTCGGCACAATCACGCAGATCCGCTCTTCGTCGAAAACATTCTGCCACTCCGTCATGCCTCTTTGCCAAAAACAAGTGAGAACTTAGTGAAAACACGGCCTTCCGACGTCAAGGTCCCCTTCGCGAGCACTTCTTCCCCTTCCTCATCCAATTTGTCGAACCGAACTTCGACATCCTCCGCCGAGGGCCGCAATATATCCATGTATTTCAACAATTTAACCTCTTTCAAGCGCAATCCGAAACCGCAAATCATCCCGGCCAATTCCTCCACAATCCCCACCTGGCACACGCCGGGCGTGACGGGATTTCCCGGGAAATGGCCCTGGTATATCGCGCACTCCGGCAACAACCGGATTTTCGCGACATTATCGCCTGTCTCGACGATCGTGTATAATTCGTTTTGTAATATCATTGTATCAATTAAACAACGAATCCGGGATTTTTTCGTTCAATTTCGTGTTGGCGAACGAAATCGTGGTGGTGTCGCCGTTGGCCTCTTTCATCTCCACTTTCGTCACGGCGTTATGTTTGTCGTTGAAATAGAGGTATATGCTCGAGAACATCTTCTTCAGTTTCGCCTGTTTCGGGGTGAGTTTGGCGACCCATTTGTCGCCCTGGGTGTACATCTCGACGGTGAAGTCGCTGTTTTCGGACAAAGCCGCGCCGGTGACGCTGTTCATGACGACCTGCGCGATGCCCTTGAAGAGCTGTCCGCTCTGGCCGTCGGCTTTCCGGGTTTTGCCGTCCTGTTGCATATAGACCTGGCCATCGGCCTTCACGACGAGGGCGTATTTGTTGGGCGACGTGTAAGCCCATTTGAGGTTCTTGCCAGAGAAAAACATCTGCCCTTTGGAGGTCTGTTTCTCCTTGAGCATGGCCGACTGGCGCACCTGCGTGAAGTCGCACTGGATGCTCTTCACGGCGGCGGTGGCCTTCCCCACCGTCTCCACCATCTTCTTCGACTGCTCGGGGGTGGCCTTCTTGAGGGTTTGGGCGGAAGCCGAGGTGACGAGTAGGAGCATCATCATGCCCCACACTGCGCTGCGCTTGTGTGGGGTTATTAGCGCTTCGCGCGTGTTGTCCCTAAAACTCCCCCGCCCTGCGGGCACCCCTTCTAAAAGAAGGGGAATGGGCTGCTTAAGGAATATTTTTTTTAAAATATTGGGTGGTGTAACGAACATCATTCTTAATTCTTAATTCGGAAGCGGATATTTTGCGAAACTGACCCCTTTCTTTTGTAAAAGAGAGACATAGAAATAATGATCGTCCGCGAAAAGGAAATCACGGAACATTTGCTTAGAATCTACAAATTTGGCAAAGGTCTGCTGGCTCACGACACCGTCGCCGTTGATTTTAGTGCAGACACTGACACATTTATTGTTTGCCCCCCATGGGGAGATGGCAATTCCTTCACCCTTACCAGGAAAAGGAACGTTTGCTTCGGAATCGTTGTAAACGAGATATAAATCGTTTTGTCGGACGAACGCGAAATAGGAGACAAACGCCCGCCGCCAATCTTTTGGCCGGATACGGGAAACACCCGTTTGATTTTTGGAAACAATCTGTGTGGAGAATGAACGGTCTGGATGGTATTTGACCACCAAAACATCGCCTGTCCTATAACTATAGCCACCATAATCCAGAGATTGGACTATCGTTCGAGACACATGTTCGCCACAAATCACCACATCACCATTTGGAAGCTCAAAAAGGTTATTGCACTTTAAATGATACCACGGGCGCTGAGGATGAGAAGCATTCAAATCGGTTTTAGGGTACTTGGTGAAATAGTCGGCTTCAAAAACTTGAAAGTCAGCAGATGTGAATTCTTGAGAAATCGGGTTAAAAGAGATGATAAAGGCCCCTGTCTCGGTAGAGAGTTCATTCAAATCCTCTTGGAAAAAGCCGCAAAGCCAAATTTTCCCGCTTTTAGACGGATAGGTCATAACATAGGATATAACACCAAAAGAATCGTCCACAGGATTCACCAGCAGTTCATCCTCTCCAATTTGCAGTAAATAGAGGTGCTGTCCGATGATTTTCTTCCCTTCTTTATCCTTTTGAATGCCAAGAATGGGCATAAAAAGCGTCCCGTTATTATCCAAACAAAAATTCGAAGTGCGGATAAACGGTTCCTCGATTTCAGGCAGAACATCTTTTTCCCACTTCATATTGCCACTCTGGTCAAATGCAGCCACTTGAATCTTCGAAATGTTGTCCGCATAATCTTTGTGATAGACAACCAAGGCAAAACTCTCCTTGTCGGGTGACATGACAAATTCTATCTCGTATGTGATTTCAAACTCAAACGAGAGAATGTCGGCATTCGCCACAAGATTGTATTTCTCAAAATCAGGGTTAACTACATCCAACTGCACGTGACAAATTTTCGGGGCAGTTTCATCATGGAAATATATCAGACGTTGACGGCCGTCATCGCCCACAAAAGCAGCAGATGACACGTAATTCTTATCGGGAAACTGCAGATTCGTTGTAGTGAGAGAAAAGTCCTCATTATCCATCGTCACAAGAAAATTGTTCGGCGACTTGGTAAAGGGTTGATAGACGAGTACCGAAGACTGGGCCTTATCATGCAGCACAGGCCACACCCAAAAACCAGCAGACTGATACCACACATTCGTCACAGGTTTGCTAACCACACTGCTTTGGATCTGAGCAACGCACACGGGAGCACTTCCAAACATGGACGTTAAGACAGAGAGAAATACAAAGAATCGTTTCATATTCAAAAAATTTACAGCAATTCACACTTTCATTTATCATTCATCATTGCGCCACAAAATAGCACCCAGCCATGATCAGGAGCACACCGATCCAGCGGGTGGCGGGCACGGTTTCGTGGAAAATGAGCACGGCGGCGAGCATCCCGAAGACGTAGCTCAGCGAAATGAGCGGATAGGCGCGGGAGAACGGGTAGTTCTTGAGGATGTACATCCAGAGGACGGCGCCGGCACCGTAGGCCGCACCGCAGCCGAGCCACCACCAATTGGTGAGCTGCGCCACGAAAAATGAGCCTTTCCACGCGAACGTGCCCATCTTCTGGAGCGCGAATTTCAGAAACACCTGTCCGGAACATAAAAGAACCGACTGGATGACAGCCAAAACGATTAGTCTCATAATGCTTTTTTTGTGATTTCGGCACGATCCTCCGCACCTTTTTGATGAATAACTCGCACATTTTCAATCTCATAGAGCGGATTCCCGCCCGGCTCCACCGAAAGCATCCACGCCTCAGAACGGTCGAGGACTTCCAACTGCCCGAAAAAGGTCGGATTGCGCAACTGCAACTCCGTCAGTTCGTCGTTCGCGCATACGAGCGCGGTGCGCAGCCTGCCCGTACGCAAACGCAGGAAAGCGTCTTGCAACGCCAACTCAAACGAGACGGTCCGGTGCGAATAGGTGTTGTTGTAACCGTGGTTTTTCGTGTAGATCGCCATCATCGAGGCCACAGTGTTGTGCGTTGACTGCATGAAACAGGTGGGCATGTTCATCGCCTCGCCCTCGGCAGCCAGACCGTTGAGCATTTGCACGGTGTTCTCCATGCAGCCCATCGCCGTGCCGTTGAGGATGGCATCCGGCTCCCCTATCCCACTGATTTCCATCGCCTTGAGCGCAGTCACCAAGGCCCGTTTCTGCAACTTGCCCATGCGGCGCGCCTTCATCGGCGGTAAATAACGGCTGTATTCCTCCGCCGGCACATCTTTCACGATAGCGGTGACATACACTCTATTCATAGCGAGACAGGATTATGGACGAGTCGTTGCCCCCGAACCCGAAGGCGTTGCACATCACGTGGTGCAGACTAACACGCTGGCATTCCTTTCCGGAGACTGGAACAATACATTGCTCGTCAAAATTTTGATATTCAGATTGATACGGCAGAAAACCTTCGCGCATCGCCAACAGGCAGAAAACGGCCTCGATGGAGCCCGACGCGCTGGTCGTGTGCCCCGTATAGGATTTCGTGGAGGAGACCGGCGGCAATTTTTCGCCAAACACGCGTCTCAACGCAGCACTCTCCGAAGCATCGTTGTTCGGTGTTCCCGTGCCATGTGCATTCACGTAGCCGATGTCGGATGGGGACACCCCTGCATCTGAAACTGCCTGTGTCATAGCCAAGTAAGCCCCTTCACCATCTTCCGAGGACGCCGTCTGATGGTGCGCGTCGCAGGCGTTCCCGCCTCCGCTGAGCACACCGAGGATCTCCGCGCCGCGCTGCAACGCCGAAGTCTCGCTTTCCAGCACCAGATAGGCCGCCCCTTCGCCGAGATTCAGTCCTGCCCGGGTCTGGTCGAACGGTCGACACCTTTCGCGATCCAAAATCATCAACGACTTGAAGCCGTTGAGGTGGAACAACGACAGCGCTTCCGAGCCGCCCGCCACCACGATGTCCCGTTCACCGCTCTCTATCAGCAACTTGCCCATTATCAGCGCATTCATGGCCGATGAGCAAGCCGTGGAGGTGGTCATGGTGTATTCGAAACAGCCGAAATAGTCGGCAATCTCGTTGGTGGAGGCTCCGCAGTCGTGGATATCTCGATCGGCGGGCTGCGGTGCCGGGAAGTAGTGTTCGGTGACGTCCATGCCGCCGACGGTGGTGCCGGAGATGAGCGCCAAAGCGTTCTGTTGCAGCAGTTTCGAGTGTTCCAACGCTTCCCGCAAAGCGAGCACGCCCAGGAGGTGGGTCCGCGAGTAGATGCCCGGGGGCAATGACAGCCGCTGCCGCAATTCCTCGCCGCTCATCGGCACCTCCCCGACGGGGAACTCCCGATGCTCGGTGGGAAGGTAGCGTACGGCACACACGCCGGACTCCCCGCGAAGCAGGGCCGACAGGTTTGCCTCCGCCCCGATTCCGAGCGCGGAAACGACTCCCATACCGGTTATGACGACCTTCGGACGCATTATTTCGTACGGTTCGCGGCCACGTAGTCGGCCATCGTGCGCACAGAGGCGAAGATCTCCTTGCCCTGTTTCGGATCGGCGATCTTGATGCCGTAGTTGCGTTCCAGCAGCACGATCAGCTCCAGCACGTCGATGGAGTCGAGGCCAAGGCCCTCGTCGCCGAACAGCGGCGCATTGTCGTCAATGTCCGCCGGGGTCATCTCTTCGAGGTTCAACGCCTCGATCATTTTGGTCTTTAATTCTTCAATCAGTTCCATATTCTTTGATTGGTGATTAGTGATTAGTGAATTGTGATTGGTGAAAAGTATGTACTTACATCATCATTATCAATTTCATTTCCGCTTCGTACTCCGTTTCCGACACGGCCTCGAGCCAGCCGGTCAGCACGCTGGTGGTCTCTCCGTCCATAAAGGCGCGTTCAACTGCCTGGTTCATTGCTTCTTCCGATTTCTCGGGCAGAAGGATGAAGTTGCTTTCACCGTGGTATTTGTTGCGAATGGCGATCTCGCCGGTGACGATGTTGGGCAGCGTATAGACGAACACGGACGGCGACGGATAGAACTCCTCGGGATCGGCGATCGTCCGTTGAAACGTGCGGTCGGCATTCAACGAAGAATTCCGGTTGAAGAGGATAACCGCGCGGTCGGCACGCGGCACAAACCGTTCAGCACCTTCGGTCTCCAACAAAATCTCCGACGCGATGAACCCGAGTTTGCACAGCACATCCATCTTGAAAAACTTCGGGTAGTCCATCTGGCGCTGGCGGTACACATGCGTCAAAAACGACTCCCCCGCCACAGCCTCCGCCACACGCTTCCCATCCACCTCCAAGCTCCTCGGTGTCAATTTAACCCTATGTATTACCTTCGGTTCCATTTCTTTCAACAGTAAATCGTTGGCTCTAAATATGACTATGACTATAACTATGACTATAAACTATGACTACTAACCTACTAACTTACTAACCTATTAACCTTCTAACCTATTAACCTTCTAACCTATTTCTGAGTATCAAAGGATTCGGAAGACACCAACACAGGATTAGTAACACCCAATTCGTCGAAGCCGCGGGTGGCGGGGATTTTTCCCTCTTCCACGGCCCGCATAGTGAGCAAGGTTTCCAACACTCCCGCCGCGCCCAACGTGTGTCCGTAATAGCCCTTCATGGCGTTCACGGGGACAGCATTCAGTCCAGCGCGGTTGATGGCGATGGACTCCATCTCGTCGTTGTAGAGGGTGGAAGTTCCGTGGACATTAAGGCAAGCCAAGTCGCTGACAGTCAACTTGCTACTGCCAAGCACAGACAACAACGCGCGGTAGCTCCCCTCGCCCGTGCGCGACGGTCCGGAGATGTGGTTGGCGTCGTTGCGCACCGCGCCGGCCAACATCCGCCAGCCGTCGGAATTGTCATCGGCAACTTGATAAACCACTGTCGCGGCGGCCTCGCCGAGGTTCAGTCCTTTGCGGTTCGCGCTGAAGGGCCGGCACTGCTCGTCCGACAGCGCCTTCAGCGACTGGAATCCCGCCACGATGAACGGCGACAGTACGTCCGCGCCGATGACCACGGCCGCATCATACTGCCTGGACATCAGACAACGAAATGCCTCTATTTGGGCACAAAGACCTGATATGCATGCATTTGACACCGTGACCGGCAAGTTCGGATTTCCGAAATGATGCGCAATCATCTTTGCCGTATTCGCCGGCGTGACCCGGTCAAAATCGGTTTTTTCATCCGCCAGCAGCTCCACATTGCCTTTGGTGGAGGAAAGGATGAAGACCACGCGCCCGGATCTGGCGTCTATACCACTCTGTTTTATCGCTTTTGATGCGGAAAGCAGCGCTATTTTCTCGAATTTCGTGGATGAAGCACATCTACCCGTCAGTTCCTCTTTGGACAATTCCGCTTCCAAAGCGGCACCGGGGATCAGCGACACGAAGCACGGGAACGGCAGGTTCCAAAGCGATTCGTAGCGGCGCAATTCGGAACGGCCGGACATCAACGCAGTAAAATTCTCCTCGACGGAAAAGCCGAGCGGCGACACGATGTTTTCTCCTATCTTCCTGACTATCACGACTCCCTCCTTTCTCCCGAAAGGGCAATGGTCAATTCGGCCACCGCTATCCGGCGGTTGTCCACAAACGATTCTGCGCTCGTCAGTTTCATATCCCCGAAATCCTGCAGCACTTCCATCCGTGTGCGCAACGTCTCCCCCACCTTCGGCGCAGTTTCAACCTGCATCCGCTTGACGGCTCCTATATATCCGATTCTCACGTTGTCATCCCCTTCCAGTCGGTTGCAATAGCCCAATTGTGCGGCACAAGTCTGCGCCATGTTTTCGATAATCGCGTAGGATTTCAGCGCACCGTTTTCCACGAAAACATTGCCGGAACGGACTTCCAAAGCCGTTTCCGCCGACTTCTCATCGGCAAACAGCAAACGATCGACCATCAATATCGGCGGTCGCTGCGGCAAAAGATCCTGTATGTCTATTTCACAATTCACTGTTCGCAATCCCAAAATTCGTAATAGTTGAACCACTGCTCGGGGTATTGGTGCAGCACCTCTTCCAAATGTCCGACATACTGGCGGACATAGGCGTTGACACGTTCTTCTCTTGACGTTCCTTCTTTTGCTAACCTGTTGACATACACCTTGTAACGTTTCGCCGAAGTCTTCATCACGTTCACGGTGAGCACGGGCAGGTCGCGTTGTGCGGCAAGGGCGAACGACCCCATCGGGAAGCGGGCGGGTGCGCCTAAAAACTCGCAGGTCACGGTGCGTTGTTTGCCCAAGAGCCTGTCACTCGGGAAACTGACGCTCTCGCCATTGTCAAGGGCGTTATTGATCGCGAAAAGATGCGACAAGTCGTCCTTCACGGGGATGATGCGGATGTTGGTGTCCTTGAAGAGCCGTTGCCGGTTTTCGACAATGGCCTCCGCCTCCTCACCGAAGGCGAGTGCGTTGAACCGTTTTTTTGTCGCCACCAGTGAATATCCTGCCAGTTCGTAATTGCCGACGTGTGCGCTGAGAATCATAAAGCCGGGTTCTCCATCCGCCAATTCTTGGTAAAGGTGGTAATTCTCGACCTCCACATCGAATTTCCCGCCGCTGAACATATAGAAGCGATCGAGGATGATTTGCGAAAAACGGCAGAAGTTGCGATAAACGCCAAAGAAAGCCCTGACCGGACGATAGCCCAGTCTCCGGTTAAAATAATGATACACAGGCTTGTAGCCCTTGGAAAAGAGAAAATAGAAGGGTACCACAAAAACGGCCACGAAGCCGTACATCAGTCGCAGCGGCATATAACGTACGATACGCACGAGGGTTCGGTGCATCCATGAAGTACCATCGGTACCGCCTTGCCAAGCCCGTTCTGCCGCCATGCGAAAGATTTAGGCCACCTTAGAGGCAATGTAATCGTAGAATTGGGCCAGCGTCTTCACCGTTTTCATTTCTTCCGGTTTGATTTTGAAGCCGAACAGTTTTTCCACAATGACCACGATGTCCACGAAATCGAGGCTGTCAATGCCCAGATGTTCCTTAAGGAGAGCCTCCGGTTTCAGTTTTTCCTCTTCTATTTCCAACTCGTCAACCAAAAAGGCGTTCACTTTTTCTTCAATTTCGCTTCTATTCATTTCGATAACAATCAATTATGTATGACAATATAGTATTCCAAAATCGGCGGCAAAAATAGTAAAATTAACGAAACAGCAATTCTTTTTTTTCCGATTTGCAACCACTTTAGTTGACATCAAAAAAAAGCCCTTCGCACATTGGCAAAGGGCATATATTTCCTCAATCATGATGGTTTCGCCAGGCTATCTCCGCGCAAGCTTCTTGTTTCCGGGCATAGTCGAATAGACCTGGTCTTTGTTGCGCTCATAGATGTTGCCCGAAGCGCAGCTGGTGAACACAAGTCCAGAGGTGGAAACGTGGTAGTTGGAGAAGTCATATTGTTCAGTATCCCAGTTAACCGGAATGGACACGATCATGCCATAACCGTTGCTGCCGCTGATGTTCACGTTGTTCAGGGCGACACGGGTGTCCTCCCAAGTGTAGAGCGCGGCATCCTGTGATTCCTTGCCGGCATTCTGGATGCTGCAGTAGGTCATGTTATTGCTGCCGTTTGTCTGACGGGTGGACGTAATCTCAATTCCATTCCAATAGCCGTTCTCGTTGTTGAGACCGCAGAAGACGACAGGTTGGGAAGAAGTACCGTTGACCTGGAGCAGCGCATTCGTGTTGACGGACACCGTCTGGTCATAAGCCATGACAAACTCCACACCGGCATTCACCCTCATAATGGCAGTACCGTCCACATGCACGCCTGATTTCAAAAAATAGGGAATTCCCTGGTTGGTGTAAGTCACCGTGAGGTTATCCTCATCGAGCCAATAGTCGTCGATCACAATCATATTCTTCGTATTGTTCGCATAGGTGTTGCCCGTACCGAGACATATGAATAGGATATTCGGTATTTTTGATGGTGTTGTTCTCAAATGCGGAAAGATTTCCCTCCATCGCCAAGCCATAATGCAACGCACCGTTAATAGTACAATGTTTCATAGAGAGCTTGCCGTAAACCAACACCACATCATCATAGCTGCCGCCATTGATGAAGTTGACATACTCGAACTGGTTGTCGTTGCGGTTAGAGTTGACCACCACATCGTTCCATGAGCCAGGGTTCTGATTGTTGGTCGGGCCCGTGAGGGTGATGGGTTTGTCGGCCGTACCGACCATGCGCAATCCGGCATTCTCTTCCACGACGATGCCGCCATCTATTCCGGTGAACATGATGGTCACACCAGGTTCAACCGTGAGGAGAGCGTTGCCTTCCACGTAGAAACGGCCGTCAATGATGTAATCGACCGCCACTCCGCGGTCCGGCAAGGTGGTGTTCGCGCTGATGGAGCCGGAGAGTTCCTGTGCTCCTTCCGTGCCGCCGCCGGGAGAGTCACTGAATATGGCGGTATACTCGGCATCGCCTGTGACAGTAATCTCACGCGGATTGTCGGCAACGCCGTCGTTCCAGCTTATAAAATAGTAGCCTGCATTGGGGATGGCGGCAATTGTAGCCACCGCTCCGTCATTGTAGGTGCCCGAACCGGTCACCCGGCCCCACTCTGCATTGTTGGATTTCACCGTGATAGTGAAACTTTTCTTACAGCCCGTCATGGCAAACATAACCAGCAGGGCCAACACTGAAATACTGAATAATTTTTTCATTACAATAAGTTTATAGTTTTGATTCAATTGACAAAAAAGTCTAAATATCTGATAATCAACAATTAGCAACAATCTTCATCTTGCGATACGCAATCAGAAACCAAAGTGCGAAAATACAAAAATAATTTTATTCGAATCACACGTCACTCAATTCTGAAGACATCGGACTGAATAGAAAGCGTCCTTAATATTGCTATCCCGAACCACACGTGCGTTAATATACGAGAAAAACTGATTCCATGCAGTAGTGCTGGACGATTGTGTGGTAGTCCATATATACGTACTGGATCCATAATTCGAATAATTGTTGATATACTCACCCGCGGGCAAGACACTGAACCCAGTGGCATTGTTGGCATTCAAATCGTTGCCTGGAGCACAGGCGTTGCTCGTGGTATTCCATCCAGATTGAGCCGTTAGCGCCTTTGCTATTTTCTGCACATCGTTTCCACAAACAAATTGCGTCTGTCCTGACACGTAGTCCAGCAGCTGCGTCCATTCCACTTCACTCGGGGCATGCCAACCATCCGGACAAACGCCCTGCACTCCGCTAGGATTCGTGTTGGAGCTTTGGGCACCGTGCATCATGCCAGACCATGAGTACAAGAAACCGTTTTCTGCACTTCCTCCGGTGGTATGGTACGCAACTAATGTACCATCGGCATAGTGAGATGTCCTCATGTTTTCCTTCATCCA
>CACXUB010000074.1:0-2382 GCA_902770735.1 uncultured Bacteroidota bacterium
TCGGTGTCCACGAGTTCGTTTTCGCGGTTGCAGGCGAAAAGCAGTGCCACAACCGCCAATATCGCAAAATACAATCTCTTTTTCATCTTGTTTTGTTTAATATTGAATAATCTATTATTTTATGCTGCAAAAATACTTTTTTTATGAAAAAACACTATGGATAATCGAATGTGTGGACGCTGGGGCAGGTCTGGTCAATGAGCATTTTGACTTGAGAGGTGCCCGAAACCTCAAAACCAGGTCGCATTTCGATAAAATCGGTGGCATGCAAATAAGTGGTGGTATCTGTTGGGAACACGGTTGCCGAACCCATTGAAATTGATTTTTTCACCGCATAATAGTATTGTCGAAAATCAGGAATGTCTATTACAACCGTCCCATTGTCACAAACAAGATTGGATACTCGGACATAATCTATGTCATAAGCATATGGTAGGATGGTGTTACTGCTTATTGTGTCTTGAAAATTACCTGAATAGGCCGAATTGGCAACAATAATATTCATAGGCAGAAGGTTGCCTGGGATAAAAACATCATTGGGGTGATCAGGGTGGTAATAATGAAATGTCGGAGTTCCATCGAAATAAAAATGGATGGAAAGCGAATCCCATTTCATTGCGTATGTGTGAAAATTCCCATCGTTAATGGTAAAACCATAATCATTCCACTGGAGAAAACGCCACCAGGAATAATATCTTCCATCTTCTGTTAGAACGTAGTGGTCAGCATCAGAGTAGTGAATGTTGCATGTGTATTGATTTGTTTTGCCACAAACTTCGTAAATATCTATTTCACTATATTTTACATATCCTGATGTTGGATCGCTATAACAAGGGAATAACCAAAAAGTGGGACTAAATCCTTCCCCTGTTTTAATCACGGGATGAGGGTTAAACCCTGGATTAGGTAAACCAGAAGCTGTTCCCACAACAAGGTGGGGTAGATTACTAGGGAACCTGCTTCGAATCTCAAAATATCCGTATTTGAAAGCACTCAAGGAGACAATATGACCAGAAGTATATGGTTTTGAATAGACCACAGGAGACGTCCCTCCCTCCCACATAAAACAGTCCTCATTTTGTTCATAGGTCATTAGTTTTATAGCACCGTCTTGAAACAAATGGTTGGATCCGTCACTCGTTAGGGCGGATTGATCGGAACAACTCCCCCAAATATATGTGGGTCTCCATAAGTATGTGTTTAAGGATGGTCCATTAAATTCATCACCCCAAGTCTGTGCCCAATGAGGATCGTCTGGGTCTTCGGCAAGAGATTGAGCAAGGCCGCAGACCCCAAACACTATCAAAGAAAACATAACTGTAACTCGTTTCATAGTAGCATTATTTTGTGAGGATCATTCTTTTTGAGTCCACAAATTGGTTGTCCACAATCAGAGCATACACATACATGCCAGCCATTAGTTCAGATCCATTGATAACACATTCTTGCTCCCCTTTTTTTGTTAGATTATAGCTTACCAATTCCTGTCCCTGCAGATTATAAATGATAATAACAGCGTTACTGCCTGCTTCAGGAAGATAATAACGTATTCTGGTCTCTTGTGAGAATGGGTTTGGATTGTTTTGGTATAGAATCGGCAAGGTTTCTGTGTTATTCTCTCTGTTTTTCAATGATTTCGTGTTATAGGTTTGATCCCCACCGTTCTGTATGTCCAATAAAAATTCTACTTGCTCCCTTAACCAATCATTTTCCGCCTTGATTTGTTCAACCTCATTTTGTAATTCATTCAATGCCCTCGACTTTTCTTGGAAACCGCTTATTAGGAATGGGATTATACCAATATAATTCACCCCTTTGACTCCATGTGCTGTATCCACTAATGCAGGCAAGATATTTTCCAGCTCTTGTGCCAAAACTCCGTACCCAACCTCTTCCTCATTACCTTTCATAGTATATGAATAAGTGTTGATGTTCTCCAAAATTTCAGATGCATTTTGTATTTGGGTTATATTCGTTTTAAGAGCGGAATCAGAAATCAAAGATATAGAATATGCTTTTATCTTATTCTAATTTGCAATAGAGTGGAAAAAATAGACATATGTCTGAAACAATCCTTGGTTGTCATTTGCTCCAATTACCACTTCGGGAGATGTGTTAAAGGTAAGCGCACCGTTTGTCATTTCTGCAGCATAGTTGGACAAAATTTTAAACTGTCCAAACGAGCAGTTGACCAATAATGTAAATGTAATAAAAATAAATGTCTTTTTCATTTTTTTGATTTTTATGTTAATTTTATATGTTTCGTTGTCAAAAATCGGTTATTCGTTACTGTACGCCGGTCCGTCGCTGAAGAACAACCCCGTGAAGGTGAACTGCTGCGTTGTGCTGTCGCGAAAGAGGAGCTGCTCCGGGATGTTCAGG
>CACXUB010000074.1:2387-12795 GCA_902770735.1 uncultured Bacteroidota bacterium
GGGATGTTCAGGAAAATGCGGTTGTTGTTCTCGTCCGTGTAGCTCAGCGAACGGTCTGGCATGAGGAAGAAATCCGCCGAGGTCAACCCGAAGGTGTCCATGGTGGTGGCGATGACGTCGGTGCCGACCGTGTCGAGAATCACTCGAGCCACCAATCTGCAATAATGTCCGCGTCCCATACAATCCCTGTGTATCATCTTACCAAAGTGCATAACACATCCGGGGCAGTTTCTGCCGTCGTGACCGATTTCCGAAGTCCACCATTGAATATTGGCAGACTTGGAATCATCTGATTGAACAGGAACAACCCGATTCGGGGAAAGGGTGTTCTGCATGTCTAATGCATTTTTTTTGCAGGATGCCAAAGATAGGAGTGCGATTATCACTCCAATGAAAATCATTTTTTTCTTTATAGCCATATCTGATATAATTTAGTGTGTACAAAAATAAAGAATAATTCCATGTCGATTTCATTTTATCATGTCAGATTTCGTCAAAAAGGACGAAAGACCCGTCTGTCGGCTTTTCCGAGCGATCTGTTGACCATATTGAAAAACACGCGATTCGTAATCTTTGGTACACGTAAAACGCTGTTAATAAAATCATTAAGAATAACACCCGTCCAAAGCAAGTGACTTTGTTTTTGTATGTTTTTTATTCATTCGTTTGACACTGAAAAAGGACGAAACAGGTTTCAATTTGCATGTTCTGACAAAATAAATTCATTTCTTTTCCAAATAAAATTCTATCTTTGCCGAAAAAATAACATCTATGAACAGCAAACATAGAAATGTGTTACGATGGATTTCCAACATTGTATTCTGCATTGGTCTTGTGGTTTTCTTTGGAACAAATTGCAGGCTACGGCCAGCCGCCTGTCATCATATCTACAAGGAATACCTTTCCGGTATCGCAGTCCTTTTCATCATTTACATCAACCGGTTTGTGTTATTCCCCGGATTATATGTAAAGGCAAAATACTGGAAATATGTCCTTTACACGACTATATCCACATTGGCCGCCTTTGTGTTCGAAATGGTGTTAGTGGCGCCTGACTTGGCCTACGCCACAATATCACAATTCCCTTTACGCGATGCTTTTGCCTACCTGGTTATGGACGGTTTTTTCGTTCTGGTGCGCGACACGGCTTTTGCCATGGCGACTTTCACGGGGCAGGCTATCTTTTACTACAATGACTTAAACAAAAACAAGGATCGCGTCTTGCTCGCAGAATTTCACGCAATAGAGGTCTATACTCTCCAGAACAACAAGAAAGTCCTGGTCGCTTTGGATGACGTTTCCTGTTGCAGGCAGGAAAAGAACTACACCCGTTTTTTCCTTTCCAACGGACAAAGTTTCATCCGCTATGGCACGTTCAAAGATTTTTCCGAACTGCTAAATGAAACATACGCAGTACAGGTAAGGCGCGGCACCCTGGTCCCTTACTCCAATGTCGTAAGTTACAATTCGTTGGGTGTCGTGGTTAAGTCCATCCCCGAGAACATCATCATCTCCTATTCGGAGAATTACGCCGCACACGCTTACGAGATATTGTCCTCTCGCATCAAACAAGGTGTTGTTGAAAAGAGCATAACAACAAAGAAAAAGAATCCACCAAAGGCAAAAACTGCTAAGAAAAAGAATCCTCAGATGCGGGATCTCCTTTACGCCTTTATCGCCAAACACCCCGGCTGCTCAGCTTCGGAAATCAAAAGAAACAGGAGCGTTTCCCAATCCACCGTCAACCGCATCCTCGGCCAGCTCAAGGCCGACGGCCTCATCGAATACGCCGGCAGCAAGAAGACCGGAGGGTACCGCGTGGTTGGCACCCAGCCGCGGGACGTGGCAGCCGGAACCGCTCCGCCACAAGAGCCGGCCCCGGCGGAACTCCCCGAATAACACACAATCCGCTGTTAAAAAAACATTTTTTTTCCGCTGTTTGCCACACGGAATAACACTATATTTGCCATTTGTATATAATATTGAATAAAATGTATAAAGTAGCACTTATAGCCGGCGGTGATTCTGGCGAATACGAGGTCTCTTTGAGATCCGGCGACAACATTTTCCAACAGCTGGACAAGACGCTGTTCGAACCCTATTTGATCCATTTCAAAGGCAGCGACTGGCATTACCGGGCGGCCGACGGACGGATTTTCCAAATCGACAAGAACGACTTTTCGTTGACGATCGACGGCCGGAAAATCGTGTTCGACGTCGCGTTCATCGCCATCCACGGCACCCCGGGCGAAAACGGCAAACTGCAGAGCTACTTCGAGATGATCAAGATGCCCTACGTGGGCTGCACCAGCTTCCCGTCCGCCTTGACCTTCAACAAGTTCTACTGCAACCTCGCCGTGGCCCAACTCGGAATCCCTATCGCCCCGTCGCTGCACTTCTACGCCGGCGACCCCGTTGACGTGGAGCATGTCGAGGAAGTTTGCGGCTACCCCTGCTTCGTGAAATCCTGCAACTCGGGATCCAGCGTGGGTGTGACGAAAGTGCACAACCGCGAAGAACTGCTGCCGGCGTTCGAAGAGGCGCTGAAGTACGACAACCAGCTGATTGTGGAGAAGATGATCCACGGCCGCGAACTGGCCTGCGGCGTCACGGCCGCGTATGGCGACGTGAAGATGCTCGGCATCACCGAGATCGTCGCCCATAACGAGTTCTACGACTACGACGCCAAATACACCGACGTGGGCCACAGCCTGATCACCCCCGCCGACATCGCCCCCGACATGCAGGAGCTCGTGCGCCGGTATGCGGAAACCGTCTTCCGCCAACTCGACTGCAAAGGCATCGTCCGTGTCGATTTCATCCTCGACGAAGCGGCGAAAAAACCTTATTTCCTGGAAGTTAACACCATACCCGGACAGACCGCGCTGAGCATCATCCCGGCACAGCTGAAAAGCCAGGGATTGGATGTTAAACAGTTTTACACGAAGTTGGTCTTTGAGGGATTAGGGATTAGGGCCAAGGGATTAGGGAATAGGGAATAGGGAATAGGGAAGGGCGAGAGCTCGGTAGAAAAAGAAGACCATTTCCATGAGCAGCCCTGGTAGGGGCGAGAGCTCGGTAGAAGAAAAAATAACGAATTCGGAGAATATGAAGAAAATAATATGTTTGTTGGGATGTTTGCTGGGGGGTGTTGCGGTTTTCGCGCAATACAACGAGCAGGACATCCGGGATTACATAGAGCAGTACGCCGATGTGGCGGTGAAGAAGATGCACGAGTACAAGATTCCGGCCAGCATCACAGTGGCGCAGGGCATCTTCGAGAGCGCCTGCGGCAAAAGCCGTCTGGCCACGGAGGGCAACAACCATTTCGGCATCAAATGCCATGAGTGGGACGGCGACACGATTCTGGTCGATGACGACGAGCTGCAGGAGTGCTTCCGCAAGTACGCCTCCGTGGAGGATTCCTACAACGACCATTCGCTCTTCCTGACCAACCGGAAAAGGTATGCCAACCTCTTCCAACTGGATATCATGGACTACAAATCCTGGGCGCGGACACTGAAGCAGGACGGCTATGCCACCAACCCGCAGTACGCCGACCGCCTCATCAGCCTCATCGAACGCTTCAATATCGCACGGTTGGACACGCTCTATCAGCAGACATACGGCTCGGGCATCGCACAAACTTCTGGTGGACAGACTCTTACGCAGACCACAAAGCCCAATGCGTCGTCATCTGCGCCCACCAAGCCTTCGGGCACCGACAAAACCGGCAAGAAGGTGTTCACTGCCATTGGCAGCGAGTATCCTTCGGATCAGAGCCCGTTCACCTATCGGAAGGTGTTCAAGAACAACAACACCTATTTCGTGATTGCGGAGAAGGGGGACACGTACGCGAAGATCGCGCAGGATATACAGGTGATGGTTGACAATTTGCGGAAGTTCAACGACGCGGGTCCGGACGACGAGCCTGTGGAGAACGAGATTGTCTATGTGGAGGCCAAGGCTCGCGGGAGCGCCATGCGCATACACACGGTGCAGGCAGGCGAAACGCTCCGCTATATCTCCCAGCGTTACGGCGTGCAACTCCGTTACATTTTGAAATACAATATGTTGGAAGAAAATTCCGTTATTCACCCCGGAGACCAGATATTATTGAGAAGATAAATACTTGAAACAATGAAAAGAATAGCATGTTTTTTGGCAGGTTTATGCCTGATGACCGTCGTGTCTGCACAATATACGATGGAAGACAAAATCTATGACTACATAGATGAATACAAAGGACTTGCGATGCAGGAGATGGAACTTTACGGTGTGCCGGCCAGCATCACGTTGGCGCAGGCCATCTATGCCTCGCAGGCGGGCACCAACGACCTGGTGCGCGAGTGCCACAACCACTTCGCCATCATGTGCCACACGCAGGAGTGGACGGGGGAGACCTATTTCCGCCCCGCCGACAAGAATCACGAGAATTGCTACCGGAAATACGCCACGGATGCCGATTCCTACCGCGACCACTCGCTTTTCCTCTCGACCCGCAGCCGTTACGTGAAGTTGTTCTACTATCCCATAACGGACTATCGGTCATGGGCGAACGGCCTTCTGGAAGCCGGTTTTTCGGGCAACCCGAAATATGCCGACACGCTGGTTTCCATCATCGAGAAATACTATCTGATGCACTACGACCGGAAGGTGGCGCAGAAGTTGGGCGACACCACGGCTCTTAAGGCGGTGCAGAAACCGCAGCCCGAACGTGCGGAAGCGCCGCAGCAGCCCGCAGTGGCGCAAAACAAGCCCATAACGCCCGCGTCAAATCCCGTCACCAAGCCCGCGGAAGTGAAAAAAACCGAACCCGCCCAGCCCGCACCGGCCCAGCCGGAAAAACAGAAACAGGCTTCAAACAAACCAGATACGATGGAGGTGAACGGAATCCAGGTGATTGTGGAGAAGAATGAGAAACCGAAACAGACGACTGTGGCGCAACCAAGCCAACCCGCACAACCTTCCCAGTCTTCTCAACCTTCACAACAAGCGGAAGACCAGAACTCCAAACAGCCTGAAAAGGTGAACGGTTTGAACGTCTTCGTGTTGGATCCGTATTCAGTACCTTACAAATCAGCGTATTATCCTTATACGAGCCGTCCCGTCTATGAGAACAACAAGACCAAGTTCATCTTGGCACGTGCCGGCGACACCTATCAGAAACTGGCCGCTTCCCTGCAGATGACAGAGAAGAATCTGCGCCTTTACAACGATGTGTATGACGGTTCGGAACCCATTGAGGACGAGGTGATTTATCTCGAAATGAAGAGCACGAAGTCCTCGGTGCCGTACCATACCCTTCAACAAGGCGACACCTATCGGTATATCGCCCAGCGTTACGGCATCCAGTTGAAGATTCTCATCAAACGGAACAGCGGTAGCATCAACAGCTACGGGCAGGGAGACCAAATTTGTATCGGCTGCAATTAGTGAGATGCCCAAATCGTTCTATCATTTCAATCCCAAGACCCTTACCTACGAGAAGGTCAAGGTCAGCTTCAAACACCTTTTCAAACGGCTTGTGTGGGTGTTCGCCAGCGGCGTGGCTTTCGCGCTGGTGTTCGTCTGGATTGCCTTCTACGTGATTGATTCCCCGAAGGTGAAGATCCTCGAACGGGAAAACAACGAGCTGAAGGAGGAGGTGGATTACCTTACCGCCCGCCTTGACGTGCTGTCGGAGGTGCTGGCGGACATTGAGGACCGCGACGACAACATCTACCGCAATGTCTTCGAGGCGGATCCGGTGCCCGCGAGTGAGCGTTACCCGTTGTTGGTGGAGGACACGCGTTTCGACAGCCTCTCTCGTTCGGAAGCCAACACGCTGTTGAAGGCCGCCAACAAAAAGGCCGACCAACTGACGGTCAGGATGGCGGTGCAGACCCGGTCGTTGGACACGCTGGAGCGGATCGCCAATTCCAAGGCGGAAATGCTGGCGGCCATCCCCGCCATCCGTCCGCTGAAGAACATGTACACCATCACTTCCGGTTTCGGGAAACGCTATCATCCGGTCCTCAAGACGTTGCGCAATCATACGGGTATCGACATCGCCGCCCCGAAAGGAACGCCCATCTACGCCACCGCCGACGGAACCGTCTCCCGCGAGAATCCGGGATCCGGCTATGGCATCTGCATTCTGCTCAACCACGGCTATTCCTACCAGACGCTCTACGCGCACATGTCGAAAGCCGCCGTGAGACCCGGACAAAAGGTAAAACGAGGCCAACTGATTGGGTATGTGGGCTCTACGGGTATGTCCTCGGGCTCGCATTTGCATTACGAGGTGATCAAAAACGGACAGCCGGTGAACCCGATTTACTATTTCTACATCGATATCACTCCAGAAGAGTACAATTCCCTGTTGGAGTCCTCCAAGAAAGTCAACCAGGCGCTGTCGTAACATGAAACTCATCGCTCAAAAAATATCCATCCTGCTGGTTGTCGCCCTTCTGCTCGCTTCATGCAAAACGAGGTTCGACCATCCCGACAAGCAGATTTTCCACTATAACGAGTCGTCCGGCATTCTGAGCCTTGACCCGGCTTTCTCGTCCGGACAATCCACCATCTGGCCTTGCAACCAGCTCTATAACGGGTTGGTCGATATGGACGACCAGCTGCGGGTGGTGCCGGCCATCGCGAAAAGCTGGACGATTTCCGAAGACGGGAAAACCTACACGTTTGTGCTTCGCGATGATGTGCAGTTCCACCAGACGGACTTTTTCCCGTTTGACGGTCCGCGCTATGTCACCGCCGCCGATTTTGTCTATAGTCTGGGTCGCATTCTCGATCCCGAGGTGGCTTCGCCGGGGGCGTGGATTTTTCAGAAGGTGAAACGCGACAAAAACGGTGTTCCGGCATTTAAAGCTTTGAACGACACTGTTTTACAAATTGAACTTACGGAGCCGTTTCCGCCGTTCCTCGGTATCTTGACGATGAAATACTGTTCGGTGGTGCCGCACGAGGCGGTGGAGCGTTACGGCAAGGATTTTCGTAAGTACCCTGTGGGCACGGGGCCGTTCCAGATGCAACTGTGGGAAGAAGGGGTGAAGTTGGTGATGCGCAAGAACCCGAATTACTTCGAAACTGACTCTGCCGGCAACCGACTGCCCTATATCGACGCGGTTGCCGTCTCGTTTATCGTCGATAAACAGTCTGTGTTCATGGAGTTTATGAAGGGATCGCTCGATTTCATGTCGGGCGTTGATCCGAGCTATAAGGATGCCCTGCTCACCAAGGACGGCCAGTTGAATCCCGAGTATGCGGACAAAATCAAACTGATTACGGGGCCTTATCTCAACACGGAGTATTTGGGCTTCAACCTGAAACCGTCGGACAAATGTAATCCGTTGATGGACAGGAGGATTCGTCAGGCAATAAACTATGGCTTCGACCGCGACAAGATGATGAAATACTTGCGCAACAACATGGGTTATGCGGGCGACGGCGGCTTTGTGCCGAGAGGTATGCCTTCTTACGGTCCGGAGCGGACGGGGGGCTACGACTACAACCCCAAGAAAGCCTTGCAGTTGTTGGCGGATGCGGGCTACCCGAACGGGAAAGGACTTCCGCCAGTCACGCTCACCGTGTCGGCGCAGTATGCCGACTTGTGCCAGTACATCCAGCATGAGTTGGAGCAGATCGGCATCACGCTGAAGCTGGATATCGCGCAGCCGGCGCAGCAGCGGGAGATGATGCGCAGCTACCAACTGCCGTTCTTCCGTGGCTCGTGGATCTGCGACTATCCCGACGCCGAGAACCAGATGTCGCTGTTCTACTCCAAAAACCTGCAGCCCAACGGGTCCAACTATACGCATTATGTGAACCCGAAATTCGACCAACTATACGAAAAATCGCAGCGTTGCACGGATGATTCCCTGCGCACCGAATACTACGTCCAGATGGATGCCATGTTGGTGGAGGACGCCCCGTTTGTGGTTTTGTATTATGACAAGGTGGCGCGTTTCGTGCAGAAAAACGTCGAAGGAATGGGCTCAAATCCGGTGAATATGCTGGATTTGCGTCGAGTGAAGATGCGTTGACGGCTTTGAAAGGAGGGCGGATTCCGTGTCGAAAAGTTTTGTTGGGAGTGTCGTTTTTTTAAGAAAAATAAACACTTTGCCACTTTGAAAAAACATTATCTTTGCCGCGATTTTTTAATTATTCATTCAAATCAAAACTGAAAAAATGAAGAAACTCTTTATCATGTTGGCAGCTGCATGCTGTCTGATGTTCACCGCTTGCACGAACAACAAGCCCGCCGAACAAAATGCTGAAGCCACTGAGGTCCAAGCCGAGGAAACTCCTTGCTGCAAGGAGATGACCGAGGAGCAGAAAGCCGAGATGGAGGCATGTAAAAAGGCCGCCGAAGATTGGCAGAACTGGGAAAACCTCACTGACGAGCGCAAAGCCGAGTTGCTCGACCAGCGCAAAGCCAAATACGACGAGATGCAGGCTATGAAGAAAGCCCAGGAAGAGAAGAAAGCCAAATTCGAGGCTGCCATGCTCAACTGGGACAAGCTCTCCCTCGATGACAGAAAGGCTGCTTTTGACGAGATGGGCTGCTGCGGCGGTTGCAAAAAGGGTGAAGGCAAGCCTTGCTGCAAAGGCGAAAAGCCTGGTTGCCAAAAAGGCGAAGGTTGTCCGAAAGAAGGCAACAAGTGTCCGAAAGGTAACTAATTCATTATGAAGAAGATTGCCGTATTTGCCAGCGGTTTCGGTTCTAATTTCCAGGCCATTATCGAGGCCGTGAAACAGCAAACGCTGAAAGCCGAAATTGCGCTGTTGGTGTCCGACAATCCTTCAAGCAAAGCAGTGGAACGCGCCAGTGCCGCCGGCATTGACGCGTTCACTTTTTGTGCGAAGGACTATGCGGGCAAGGCTGCCTACGAGCAGGCCGTTTTGGCGGAACTCCAGCGCCGCAAAGTCGATTACATCGTGCTGGCCGGTTACATGCGCATCATCGGCAAGACGTTGTTGGAAGCCTATCCGATGCGCATCATCAACCTCCATCCCGCGTTGCTGCCCTCTTTCCCGGGTGCACACGGCATCGCCGACGCCTATAACTACGGCGTGAAAGTCTTCGGCATCACCATCCATTTTGTCGATGAAGGGGTCGATACAGGCAAGATCATCAACCAGTTTGCCTTCCATGCCGAACCCGACGACACGTTAGAGACGGTCGAGACGAAAATCCACCAGCTGGAGCACAAGTACTTCCCGTTGGTGATTAATGATGTTTTGGTGAGCAGTGAGTAGTGAGCAGGGAACAGGGAATAGGGAGTAGGGAGTAGGGAATAGGGAATAGGGATTGGTGATTAGTGATTAGAATATTTCCGCTTTATCGCATCATTTTATCGCATCATTTTTCCGCATATTTCCGTTTTTCCGCATCGATTTCCGCAATAGAATCACTTCCCGCGCTCCAACAGGAACGTGGCGAGTTGTCGTATGGCGCGGCCGCGGTGGCTGATGCTGTTCTTGGTGGCGGCGTCCATCTCCGCGAAGGTCTTGTCGTGGCCGTCGGGCAGGAAGACGGGATCGTAGCCGAAGCCGTCGGTGCCTCGCTGTTCGGGCAGGATGATGCCGTCCACGCGGCCTTCGAAGAAGTACTGTTTGCCGTCGAGGATGAGGGCGACCACGGTCTTGAAGCATGCCTTGCGGTTGGTCATCCCGCGCATCTCCGCCAGCAGTTTGCGGACGTTGTCCTGATAGGAGCATCCCTCGCCGGCATAGCGGGCGGAATAGACGCCCGGCTGGTTGCCGAGGGCTTCGACCTCCAGACCGGTGTCGTCGGCGAAGCAGTTGCGGTGGTAGTGGTCCACGACATATTGCGCTTTTTGCAATGCATTGCCTTTCAGCGTGTCGGCGGTCTCCGGGATGTCGGGGCAGCCTAATTCCGGCAGGTTGAGGATATGGTATTCTTGTCCGAGGATGGCGCGCACCTCTTCGGTTTTATGCAAGTTGTGTGTGGCGAAAACGATTTCCATAATGCTATAAACTCAAAAAGATGACACAATCGCTCATGTCATCTGTTCGTTAATCAGAAGCGCCGGAAGGACGCTTACTCAGCCGTGTTACCGATTTCGATGGCTTGTTTGCCTCTGTAGTAACCGCACTCAGGGCATACGCGGTGGGTGAGGATCGGGGCGCCGCAGTGGCTGCACGTGGTCAGCTGGGGAGCGGTGATGAAATCGTTGGCTCTTCTCTTATCTCTTCTGATAGCAGAGTGTCTTCTTTTCGGATGTGGCATATCTTTTTATTTTTTTATTGTTATTAATCCAGTTTTATATTTTTCAGGGCGTCCCAGCGGGGGTCCGTATCCTGTTCTTTTTCAGTGTTTTCGGCATTCATCTCATCGAGCCGGCGCATCACCTCAGGGTCGCAGGTGGGGTTGCCGTCGGCGTCA
>CACXUB010000075.1 GCA_902770735.1 uncultured Bacteroidota bacterium
TATTCAACAACTTCAAATGGGGGAAAAGCGTCGGCACCGTCATTATGGCGTATGCTGTCGGCATCATCGCGGCACTGATCGGTTTCCTGCCCACGGGCACGGAACCCGGCGCGGAAGCCCTCGAGTCGATGCAGAAAACGCTGATGAACGTCGCGGTGCCGTTGGCCATCCCGCTGATGCTCTTCAACTCGGATTTCAAACTGTGGACCAAGTCGCTGCCGAAGACCATGGCGGTGCTCATCGGCGGTCTGGTCTCCATCCTGATTGCCGTGGTGTCGGGCTACTTCCTCTTCCGCAACGCCGGCATCCCGCAATTCGACCGGGTGGCGGCCATGATGACCGGCATCTATACCGGCGGCACCATGAACTTCTCCGCTTTGGGCACCATGCTCGAAGTCGATCCGTCGCTCATCACCCTGACGCTCACCTTCGAGGAAATCGCCACCTTCCCGTTCATCGTCTTCATCGTGGCCGGCGGCTACAAATTCTTCCGCTGGCTGCTGCCCGCAAAAGAATCTGACGACACCGTGGCCGAAGACACAAAAAACGTTGACGCCGAGAGCTTTGAAAACTACCATGGCATGCTTCAGCCCAAGACTTTCGGCAAGATGATGCTCGGGTTCCTGCTCTCCCTCGGGATGCTGGCCGTCGGCGCGGGTCTCTCGCTGCTCATCACGGGCAAGCTCAACGAGCTCATCGTCATCCTGACCATCACGACCCTTGCCATCATCGCCTCCTTCAGCCCGAAGGTGCGCGCCCTGCCCAAGACTTTCGAGTTGGGCATGTTCTTCATCCTGATCTTCAGTGTGGTGGTGGCCTCCAAGTTCGACATCCACGCCCTCAAGGGCTCGCTGCAGATTCTCTGGTTCATCCTCTTCGTGATGCTCACCTCCATCGTGCTGCACCTCATCATCTGCAAGATTTTCAAGGTGGAGGGCGACCTCTTCACCGTGGGACACATCAGTCTGCTCTGCTCGCCGCCGTTCGTGCCGCCCATCGTGGAGGCCCTGGGCAACCGCAAAGTGCTCCTCAGCGGCATCGTCATCGGCCTCGCCGGTTACGCCGCGGGCAACTATCTGGGGGTGCTGATCGCGTGGATGCTGGGAGCGTTTTAATTATGAACCTCGAAGAATTCCGTGAATATTGCCTCTCGTTGGGCGAGGTGGAGGAGAAGATGCCCTTCGCGAAGATGCCCGGCGGCGACTCCGTGCTGGTGTTCTACGTCAGCGGGCACACCTTCTGCTACTGCGACATCAACGACCTCAGAGTGGCGGTGAAATGCCAGCCCGAGCGCATCCCCGAACTGCTCGACACCGCCGAGGGCGTGACGCCCCCCGACAGCCACTTCAGCGTCAAGTACTGGATCGGCATCGACCTGCCGACCATCGCCGACGAACTGCTCAAAGAGCTGGTCGCCGGATCGTATAAGAATGTGAAGGGGAAGTATGCAAAGAAGCGGAGATAACACATTTGCCGTCATCGTCAAAAAACGTATCTTTTCCGCAGTTTTCATTAGAATCTTGCCGATAGTATGGAACACATCTCAGTCACCCAATTTGCCGAGAAACACGGCATCAGCAGACTTGTTCACCCCTCGCGTGCCGGAGGCACGCTACTACACACTATTCCCCTACTAACAGCTCCGGGTTCGCCACATAGAGGCAAAAATAGGGATTTGTTGCATCGGTGCGGCGGAGCATCACAAAAAATGGCTTGTCAAATATCATTTTCTTGGGTGTAGGCTTCGCTTCCTCTTCTTGCTCTACACATGCCAGTACGATTTCAAACTCCGCTTCACTCTTCACCTCCGCACCTGCCTCGTCCAACTTGAAAGCCGTCCGCTGCCACGCCTTCAAAATCTTATACGTCTCAGTATTCGCCTCAAAAATATTGCCCACCAACTTGTTGTATGAGGTACTGATGTCGAAGTCAATATCAGGAGCCATCACCACATCGTCACCCAGAAACTGATACTTCCACTTTTTGTTAGCCGCTGCCCGCTCTTTCTTCCCGAGTTGGATCAGACTATCCGTCGCGGTAGCCATCTCCGCCATCGTCCTATACTTCTTTTCCGTTTTGAAAAGGACGATTTCGTGCTCTTCATCGGTAGGTTTCAACTTGATAATGAAGTTCTTATCGTTTTTATAGTATAGAATTTCCACGATTCGTTTCATATCCTCATGGTCGTCGCCATTCACCCCGAAAGCAGCCACCTTCTGTCCGTCAAACTTCAGTTTGTGCTCATATTTCTGAAGTTTGAAGTCAAACGGCAGCTTTTTCTCAAAGGAAGCGCGAGTGAAGATGTAATCCCCTTTCACTTCGCCAACAGCCTCATATTCACCGGGTTTCAGCACATTACGGAACGATGTGGAAGCGTTGAGCAGTTTCAGGTCGCGGTATCTGTCAGGAATGGACAATGGCGTGCCGACAATTTTGCGAACTTCATCCCACGCGAACAGCAACGTGGCGCAATAGACCGCGTTGGTGTCCGAACAAATGGGAGACTCCAACGTCGGAACGAATTGCGTCCGTTCAAACTCCGAAAGATTCTCTTCTTCAGCCACTTGCTCCAACAAAGCCTCTTCCGAGACCGGTTCCTTCACGGTCGTTTTCTTGGCCGCGCGCCCGCAAGAGACAAACAGGAGTGCCACCAAAATGATACTAACGTATGTGTTTTTCATATTGTTTCTCTTTTATAATTACACAACGACGGCAGAGGAAATTTTATTACAACGCATTGCTTGAGTATTTCAGAATCAAGGACTGACAGGAACGACGCAAAATCATTCCCAAAATCAGTTTGCAAAATTACAAAATTTATCGCGCTTTTCAGACTTCACCCGAAAAAATCGTATTTTTGCAGCATGAATGATCATACCCTCCCCCGCATCATCCTGCGCCCCGGCAAGGAAAAATCCCTGCAACGGCGGCACCCGTGGGTCTTCTCCGGCGCCATCGCCCGCAAAGACAAAGACTTGCGCGACGGTGACATCGTGGAGGTCTATGACGCGCAACGCCAGTACCTCGCCACCGGACACTACCAGCCCACCACCATCGCCGTGCGCGTTTTCAGCTTCGAACAGCGCGACATCGACCGCGACTTCTGGCGCGGCAAGCTGCTGAACGCCATTGAGTTCCGCAAGACCATCCTGCTGCCGAACCCGCAGACCAACATGTACCGCCTCGTCAACGGCGAGGGCGACGGCATGCCCGGTCTCATCATCGACGCATACAACCGCCACCTCGTCATGCAGGTGCACTCCATGGGCATGTACCGACTGCACGAAACCCTCGCGGAACTGCTCGCCGAGCTGCTGCCCGACATGAAAGCCATCTGCCTCAAAACCGCCATCGAGACCGCTGAGGGCGAGGAAGTTGCCATGAAAAGCGGCTGGATTTACGGCCAGCCCGACGAGGAGGTCATCGCCTCCGAGCACGGCATCCTCTTCAAAATCGACATCCTCAACGGGCAGAAGACCGGCTTCTTCCTCGACCAGCGCGAGAGCCGCGCCATGGTGGGCGAATTGGCAAAAGGGCGCACTGTCCTCAACATGTTCTCCTACTCCGGCGGATTCTCCCTCTACGCCCTGCGCGGCGGGGCGAAACATGTGGATTCCGTCGATATTTCGCAGAAGGCCATCGACCTTGTGGAGGAGAACGTGCGGCTCATGGGCGGCGACTTCGCGGGGCGGCACAACGCCGTCTGCGAGGACGTGTTCGCCTACCTCGACCGGATGCCCGACCACCATTACGACCTCATCGTCCTCGACCCGCCCGCCTTCGCCAAGCACCACCGCGTGAAGGAACAGGGCATCAAAGGCTACCGCAACATCAACCGCAAAACGATGGAGAAGATCCGTCCCGGCGGGCTGCTCTTCACCTTCTCGTGCTCGCAGGCCATCAGCCGCGACGACTTCCAGACGCTCGTCTTCTCCGCCGCCGCCCTCGCCGGCAAGAACGTCCGCGTGGTCAGCCGTCTGCAGCACGCCCCCTGCCACCCGGTCAGCATCTACCATCCGGAAGGGGAATATCTGAAGGGGCTGCTGGTGGAAATTAGTAATTAGTAATGAGTAATTAGAAATGAGTAATTAATAGCGATTGGGTAGAGGCGAAATGTTTTGTATCTCTACTATCCCAAGAAGTAGAGATCTGCCGGATGCTGGGAAAATAATCACCAACAAACTGCAACCTTTCGGAAGATTTGCATCCTACTACAATAAGGAAAATTGCTAATTTTGCAGCGTCACTCTTTTTAATTCTGTTTAACGGACCTCGCAGAGACTGGGTGTGACGCGAAAGTAGTAAATTAGAGGTCCTCGAAAGAAAATGAGAAAAACAATTCTGCTATTAGGCGTTCTATTCGCGACCACAGCTTTCGCACAAGAACAGCTCTCCGACCTTATCGTCAGGAAATACATCGGTTCCCCGTCATTCCGCACCGAAGATGAGGAAAACCAGTATGTTTGGTTTACTCGCACGTGGCTTTCGGGAGAGTACTACGATGTAAGTCTCGCTGTCATACCAAAATCTGGCGGAGCAGGACGGGAGATTCTCGTGAAACGTCCGTCCGAGTCGAAGAACCAGTTTTTCAACCTTCTGGCCTGCTATGAAGACGACCAGAACTTGATTTCCGTGTACAGCTATTACACTGAATCCACTTACAACATCTGTTGGAACACACTTCCAAAAAACACAGAAAAGTTTGTGTGGAATCCTCAAACGGTACTTTCAGTACCCTTTGACAAACGCATAACGTTCAACGCCGTCGGGGTCACTTCCCCTGACAAACGCAAGGCAGGCGTCGCCATCTTCCAGATGCAGTTCAACACGTCCAATTTGCAAAGTGCCCACATGCTCTCGTTCGATGAAAACGGTCTGAAGTGGGAGCACCCCATTGATTTTGACTTCGAAAACAAAACCCTCAAACTTTTGGACATAGCTATTGACGACAACGCCGACATTTACACCGCTCTCATTTCATTTAACCAAAAAGAAGAGGGCGACAAGGAAATTTACGAGAACGAAACACTTCACTTCTACCAATGCGGTCAATACGGAGAACAGAACACCGTGGAGGATCTTGTGGAATTCGGGCATATTTCCAGCGGCAAATTGCTGGTCACCAAGGACAACCGGTTAGCTTTAGGCGGCTACTACGCCACGGCACCCGACGAGAAGGAGACAGGCTGTTATATTGCCACCACCCAATCCTCCCTGAGCCGCATTCATCTCAATCTTCAAGAGTTCCCCGCCTCCTACTACGCCTACCAACACTCGGCCACAAAGCAATCGGCAAAGGATTTCAATGCCTATACAATAGATTTTCTCGAGTTTTCCGACAGCAGTTTGGTGCTGTTAGGTGAGATGCAGACTCTACACAGGGGATTTGAGCTGCAAACCGCCGGCGGTCCCATCCTCGTGCACTTCGCCGACAAAACCGGTGAGTTCAACGACTTCAAGACAATCAACAAGAACCAATGTATCGTGGGCCGTTCCTCGTCTCCAACTGGACTTCGTTCAAGAATGTTTTCCTACTATGCGATGATGTATCAAGACAAGATACACCTTTTTTTCCATGACAACTGCGAAAACTACAATGGTGAAACAGACAAGCACACTTTCATTTCCGAAAGGGTTTTCGGTGTCGGTCTCAACTACGATAATGTTTGTGCCGCGCATTGCACCATCGACAGCAAACACGAAATTTCCCGTCCTGAAATGCTCATGAATTACCAAGAACACAAATGCTATATGATCGAACCGCTGTTCATCACCCCAGACGGCCTCATTTTATGCCGTTCAGATAAAGTCTCGAACCGGATCTCGAAACTGGAACACCCATTCTAATCATTTCGTATCCTAACAATCGCAATCCCTATTCCCTACTCACTATTCACTATTCACTACTCCCTATTCCCTACTCACTATCCACCACTCACTATCCACCACTCACTATTCACCACTCACTATCCACCACTCACTATCCACCACTCACTATCCACCACTCACTATCCACCACTCACTATTCACTACTCACTACTCACTATTCACTACTCACTATTCACTACTCACTACTCACTACTTAACATTCCATCACCTTACCAACCCAATAAACCCCAAAAAAGGGGAGCCGCGACGACTCCCCTTTTTCCATTTCTAAAACCTCAACGGTTATTTCTTCGACTCCTCGACGGCTTTCTTATCTTTCTTCAGGGAAAGCAAGTCGTAAGCCAAGGGGTTGGACACGAAGATACCGGAGTAGGTACCGAACGCGATACCGAGGAACATGGCGAACACGAATCCGCGGATGACCTCGCCGCCGAAGATGAAGATTACCAACAGGGTGACCAAGGTGGTGGCGGCGGTGTTCACGTTACGACCCAACGTGCCGTTGATGGCGGCGTTGAAGTTGTCGTAGTTGCTGCGTTTCGGATACAGGGCCAAGTTCTCACGCACACGGTCGAAAATGACCACCACGTTGTTGATGGAGTAACCGATGACCGTCAAGATAGCCGCGATGAAGTTCTGGTCGATCTCCATGGTGAACGGCAGCACCTTGTAGAACAAGGAGAACATACCGATGGTCAGGAAGGAGTCGTGGAACAAAGCGAAGACACCGGCCATACCGAACTGCCAGTTGCGGAAACGGATGGCAATGTAGATGAAGATGAGCACCAAGGAAGCCAGCACGGCCCAAACGGCGTTGCGCAACAGCTCGCGGGCGACAGTGGGCTGGATCTTGGACGACGACTGGATACCACGCACATCATTGGTCAGATGCGTGAAGTCGTATTCGCTCAAATCCTGTTTGTCATAGAAACCTTTGAGAGCGGTATAGAGTTTGTGTTCGCACTCTTCGTCAACTTTCACATCGTTGCTTTCGATCTTATAGTTGGTCACGATACGGACTTGGTTGTTGCTACCGAAGGTCTTGACCTCGGGAGAACCGCCGAACTCTTTGATGACTGCCTCACGGATGTCCTTCGTCACCACATCCTTGTCGAAACGCACCACGTAGCTGCGGCCGCCGGTGAAATCAACGCCGGGTTGCAAACCGAGGGTGAAGAAGGAAATGATGGAGATGACGATCAAAGAACCGGAAAGGATGTAGAAGATCTTTCTGGTCTTGAGGAAATCGAAGTGAGTGTTGGAGAAAGCGTTGATCGTCAGCGGGGTGCCCACGGAGAATTCTTTGCCTCTCTTGAGACGGTTCTCGATGATCACGCGGGACACGAGAATGGCGGTGAACAGGGAGGAGAAGATACCGATGATCAACGTGGTGGCGAAACCTTGGATAGGACCGGAACCGAAGATGTAGAGGACGAAAGCGGTGATGAGGGTGGTGACGTTACCGTCGATGATAGCGGAGTAAGAATTCTTGAAACCCTCATCAACGGCCACGCGCATGCCCTTGCCGGCGCGCACCTCCTCACGGATACGCTCGTAAATAATCACGTTCGCGTCAACGGCCATACCTAACGTCAGAACGATACCGGCGATACCAGGCAACGTCAAGACAGCGCCCATGGAGGCGAGCACGCCGATGATGAAGAAGACGTTCAGCAGCAGGGCGAGGTCAGCGACCAGACCGGCGCGGCTGTAGTAGAAGAACATGTAGATGATGACCAACAGGAAAGCGCCGAGGAAGGAGAGCAAACCGGAACGGATGGATTCCTTACCAAGCGTAGGTCCGACGATTTCGGATTGGACGATGTTGACGCCAGCCTCCAGGTTACCGGAGTTCAGCACGGTGGCGAGGTCCTTGGCCTCTTCGATGGTGAAGTTACCGGAAATCTCAGAGTTTCCGTTCGGGATCTCACCGCGCACGCTCGGGGCGGAATAGACGAACTGGTCAAGCACAATGGCGATGCAGGTGGGGTTGTCGTTCGTGCCCTTGGCAGCGGCCTCGCGGGTGATCTTGCGCCACTCGTCAGCAGCCTGGTCTTCCATGGACATGGTGACGACCACGCGGTTGTTCTGGTCAACATCCTGACGGGCGTTGCGGACAACACGGTTGCCGCCGATGGTCTCGGAGCTCAACAGCGGTCCGATACGGTCGTTTTTCTTTTTCAGAGGATAAAGCGGATATGCTGTACCGACATTGTCGAATTTCTCGGGGGAGCCCCAGTAGAAGACAACATTCGGGTCGCCGAGGAGTTTCTCCAATTCGGGAAGCATCTGGTCGATCTTCGGCATGTCAGCTTCCTTGAAATAGGCGATGACATTGAAACCACCAGTGACGGCGTGGCTGAGGATAGCGCCCTCGCCAATCTCGGCGTCTTCTTCCTCCTCATCCTCGTCAACATCGGCGGGTTCGGTGTTCTCAGTGGCGGCCAGGTCGGCGTTGGCATTCAGAGCAGCGTCCAACGCGGTGTCGGCCTCGCTCTTGGGTTCTGCGGCAGGCGTGGTGTTCTTCAGTTGCTCAGCCAGTTTGGCATCAGCTTCCATGAAACGTTGCTGGATGGACTTGCCGCCCACGACATCTCTGTAAACCTCCCAGAACTCCAGTTTAGCGGTGCTCTTCAGCAGGTCGGTGACACGCTCGGGCTCTTTGACACCGGGCAGCTCCACGAGGATACGTCCGCCTTGAAGCATCTGCAGGTTAGGCTGGGCGACACCGAAACGGTCGATACGGGTACGCAGGATCTTGAAGGTGCGGTCCACGATTTCGCCGCTCTCCTTGCGGATGTAGCTGATGATCTGGTCGTCGGTGGCGTTCTTGATGCCGGAACGCTCGCCGAAGTAAGTGCGAAGGTTGGCGTTGTTCATGTTGAGCGCCTTCTTCTCCGCATTGAAATTCTTCACGAAAATATCGATAAAGTCACCATTCACGGTCTTGGCGTGCTCGATCTGCGCTTTTTCGAAAGCGTTCTTGAAAAGTTGGTCTTCGGTATTGACCGCCAGACTCTTCACAGCGTCGGGCATGGAAATCTCCAATGTCACGTTCATACCACCCTTCAGATCCAAACCGAGGTTCAACTCTTTGTACTTACATTGTTTGTAAGTGTTGCCGAGATAAACGGTTGAGTCGTTCATGCCGGTCAGATACTGACGCGTGCGGGCGTCCACCAAAGAGTCAACCAAATGTTTTTCGAGCATAACGTCACCGTTAGCCGCTTTCTTTACTTCAGCGATGGCAGTGGGGTCGTTGGCGAATTTTTCCGCCTTGTTTTCCACCCTCCAAGAAGCGAAGGAGAAGGACAAACAATAGATACATACCAGCGCAATTAGAATGGTAAAGAATAAAATCAGTCCTTTGTTTTTCATCTCTTTTTTATTAATGTTTTGATTTATAAATATTTATAACTTTCTCAACTTAATTTTTTTAAGGTCGCAAATATACAAAATTTATAGTACGATTTTCAACGCTTGAAAAAATTAACTTTTGGCTGTTGACTTGCGGCGGACAGACGTCGTCATATTGAGCGCATAACCAAAAAAATTGTATCTTTGCCGATTTGAAAAAACGAAGGAAATTATACATTAATATAAAAGGTAAAGATATGACAGAAAAATCGAAACTCGGACTGGATTTCAACCAGGTGGCTGTTGCGAAACAGCTGGCGAAACAGATCGCGGACCAGGTCCAGGAGTTTGTGGACGGCTACACGACCGTGACGGTGGAGCGCACGCTCTGCCGACTGATCGGCATCGACGGCATCGACGAGAACGAGGTCCCCATGCCCAACCGTGTGGTGGACGCGCTTTTAGAGGCCGGTGTGCTCAGCCAAGGCGTGCTCTACTTCATGGGCAACGCCATCTTGGAGACGGGCAAGACCCCGCAGGAAATCGCGGAGGCCATCGCCTCGGGCAAACTCAACGTGACCTCCCTGCCGCTACACCCCCTGCCTGAGATCCAAAAGGCGATACAGCCCTACATCGAGCAATGCCTCACCCGCATCAAGGGCAACGTGGCCAAGCGCAACGAATACCTGAACACCATCGGCGAGGGTCCGAAACCGTACCTCTACATCATCGTGGCCACCGGCAACATCTACGAGGATGTCGTCCAAGCGCAGGCCGGCGCACGCCAGGGCGCGGACGTCATCGCCGTGATCCGCACCACCGGACAGAGCCTTCTCGACTACGTGCCATACGGCGCGACCACCGAGGGCTTCGGCG
>CACXUB010000076.1 GCA_902770735.1 uncultured Bacteroidota bacterium
CGTTGGCATATATTCTATAGCATCTTGTCGGATAGATAGTGATAGTTTCTTTTGCAGTATCGCAGATTATATCACAGTTCGCCACAAAGATACCGTATTCCAGATTCTGCCTTTTCAACTCATCGGCAATCAAAGATGAACATTCTTCCTCATTCAAAGAATTGTCCACTCTCACAAATAAGGTGGATTGCCGAGCCGAAGGCAGTCCCAAGTTCCCTCGGGCGTGACCGTTGGGCGCATAAGCTCCCGGCCGCTGTGTGCGCGTGGAGAGGAAACTCTCCAATACACCGTGGTTGACCAGAGTTGTCCGCTGACTTTTAACGCCTTCATCATCAAAGGTATAACCAAAGTTCCAGGTTTCTTTCAAAGGATCGCTGATGATGGAGAAATTCTCTGGCATAACTTTTTGGTGTAGTTTTCCTGCGAAAAGGCTGTTGTCTGGATTTTCCATCGCATGACCAATGAGGTTGTGTATCAACGTCGAAGCCACCAATCCAGATAGCAATACAGGGCAGTCCTTGTTCTCCATCAAAGGTGCGTCACAGATATGGGTCATATAATCCTCCATCAAAGAGAAATACGATTCCATCATATCCGCATCGGGCAATTGTTCGGGAAACGATGCGAAATAGGGGAAATCAAGGTGTTCTGTCGTGTTGTCGATGGCGAGGCTCTCTATATGCAGGTTCAGCCAGGCTTCGGTATGGTTCTGCACTGCGAAACTACTCTCACTGTTAACCAAATAGTTGCGGTTGATTTTGTAAGTCACTTCGGCAGAGGCGTTCGTCACATTTGGGGAAAGGGAAGCATCGGAGGTGCAATGGCGAAGCCAGTTTACCCAGTCGTCGGCATTCCAATGGTCATCCGAAACAGGCGGCTCATAATACTGGTCCATGTCCATCGGCAGGAAGAGGAAAGTCTCCGCGCTGTCACTGCCATGGAGTGTCGCATTTACCAGATTGTCAGTATATTGCAGAACAGACTCCCGATAGGCCCGTTCTGTTTCGCGTTGCAGAATCTTGCGCACCAAAGCCGGATTTTCATCCAACGGCAACGCCACCTGTTTCACCGAATAGCTTTGGTGGTCAAGATAGTGATAATTGTCCGTTTCGCGCTTCCCGACACGCAGTTCTATAGTCAAAAATACCGTTTTTGAGCTGGAATTATCGTAAATATGGCCAAAATTGGCAGCAACATGGTGTTCTTCCGTCTTATTGACACGATATGCCAAAAAGTAGGGCGGATATTGATTGTCCTGGAGAGCGCCGTAGTTCCGCTGCAGTTCCGTGCGCAGCAGCTGCAACAATTCATCGTCCTGCGACTTCGTTTGGGCAAAAACGGTCATGCCGCCCACCCAAAGCAGAGCGCAGCAAAGAAACCGCAATAGCCAGACTTTTGGGTAGGAGGACATGAAACCTGAAACTTGAAACAGTGAGGTTATCTGAAGATCGTGCCTTCGCGGTCAGGGCTCACGGACACGATGGAAATCTTCGTATGGGTCTTATCTTCAATGAATTGGATGTAATCCTTGAAGGCTTGCGGGAGAGATTCGTAAGTTTTGCACTCCGAGATGTCCTCGTTCCAGCCGGGTAGGGTGGTATAGACCGGCTCGATTTCCACATCGGTGGCGGAGGGCATGCGGTCGGTGAGCTCGCCATTCACGCGGTAGGCGGTGCAGACCTTGATTTCATCGAATTTGTCGAGCACATCGGCTTTGGTGAGCGCGATGTCGGTCACGCCGTTGATCATCAAGGCGTACTGGAGTGCGACAAGGTCGAGCCATCCGCAACGTCTTGGTCTTCCGGTGGTTGCGCCGTATTCGTTGCCTTCCTTGCGGAGGAACTCGCCCGTCTCGTCGAAGAGTTCGGTCGGGAAGGGACCGCTGCCCACGCGGGTGCAATATGCCTTCACGATGCCGAAGACGCGGCCGGCGTAGTGCGGGGCAAGTCCCAGACCGGTGAACGCGCCGGCGGCGATGGTGTTGGAGGAGGTTACGAACGGGTACGCGCCGAACTCCACGTCCAACAGCGTGCCCTGCGCACCTTCGGCCAGGACGGATTTTTCTTCCGTAAGATATTGATGAACAACGTATTCGCTATCAATAAACTGGAATTTGCGAATGGTCTCCAACGACTTGCGCCATTGAGCGTCCAACTCGGCGAGCTTCGCTTCATAGTCGAAGTGGAAATTCTGCAAAATCTCGATGTGCTCGTCGATTTTCTGACGGTATTTGGTCTCGAAATCAGGGGATTCGAGGTCGCAGACGCGCAGACCCGTGCGGGCGATCTTGTCGGTGTAGGTCGGTCCGATGCCTTTCAGCGTGGAGCCGATTTTCATGTTGCCCTTGTGAGCCTCCTGCGCGGCGTCGAGGAGCTTGTGCGTGGGCAGGATAAGGTGCGCCTTGCGGGAGATAAAGAGGTTATCGGTAGGCGTCAACCCCATGGCAATCAGCGCGTTAATTTCCTCTTCGAAGATGATGGGGTCAATGACCACGCCGTTGCCGATGATGTTGGTCTTCTCCTTGTGGAAGATGCCGGACGGGATGATGTGCAGCACGTGGCGGATGCCGTTGAATTCGAGGGAGTGACCCGCGTTCGGGCCGCCCTGGAACCGCGCAATTACATCATACTTGGGCGTGAGAACGTCCACAATCTTACCTTTGCCTTCGTCGCCCCATTGCAGGCCGAGCAGAATGTCCATTTTCATATTTCCGTTGTTTGAAAAACGGGGCAAAGATACAATTTTTTAGGTTACACGGTTGCAGGTTAACGGGTCAGTGTTTTGGGACGGATTCCGAGCGCTTTCTCCACGGCTTCCACCAGTTTCTCGCCCCGGAAGTTGCCGATGATGAGGCCGTTTTGGTCTATGAGGAGAACGTACGGCACACCAGCCAGTCCGTACAGCAACCCCGCGTTGTCATGGATGGTATCCACAATCTGGGGATATTGGATGCCCAGTTCTTTGACAGCTTGGTCGTAGTCCTCTATCTTGTCCCAGATGTCAACCCCTATCACGATCAGTCCGCTGTCGGCGTACTTTTCGTGCAGTGGTTTGAGCGTTTCGAGGATTTCTTTGCGACACGGTCCGCACCACGACGCCCAAAAATCGACGACAGCCAGATGTCCGGCGATTTTTTCCCCGAGGGTTGTGGGCTTCCCTGTGATGTAGTCGATGGCTTCGAAGTCGCGGAAACGGTTGCCGGGGGCTATCGCCGCCTTTGCTTGAAGCTTGGTCATGGTCCGTTTCAACGACGGGTACTCCTTCACGGCGGGCGGCGCAGACTCATAAAGGGAGAAGAGGCGGAGGATGGCTGGAGTCGGTTCCTCGCCTTTGTCCAAAAAAACGTCCTCCGTCATCACACTCGCAATCTCAAAGAGGATGTGACCGGCGACGGGATTGTCGATGTTCTCCTTGTAATAATCCCATCCCAATGAATCCATCAACTGCTTCCGGCGGTCGTTACAGCTGTGATAGAGCACTTTCAGGGAGTCGAAAGCAGGATCTTCGCCGGCAGCCATCATCTGATAGGCGATTTCGGTTCGCTTCTTCATCAATGCCCTGTTCCCTTGCGCAAGCTGGTTAAGCTGTTCCGAGGGTTTGTTTCCTGTCACTTCGCCAGCCACCATGTCCACCGTCATGGTACTGCCTGGTAACACCATCATTTCAACAAACAGGCTGTAGTCGCTGGAATACAGTCCCACCATCATGGCGGAATCGGCGCGGCCCTGAAGCTGGAACTTGTTGTCACTCACCACAATCGAATCCATGGTTTGTCTTGTGGCATCATCATACATAGTGATAACAACGCCTTCCATGTCCTTTACTGTTCCCGTCACGGTGAAGTTTGGGCGTTGCGCCATGGCGAGAAAAGAGAGTGTCTGTAATATCAAAAGAAAACATATTGTTCTATGGATTGCTCGCATAATTGTCCGAATTGGATTTGTGAATACTGAGCGCAAAAATAATAAAAATAGCATTCTGTCAAAGATTTTGGATTCAGGCTCCATTTCCTCCGAAATCCGTCATTTTAAATTAACAATCAATAGTTAAATTTTTGGTAAACAGTTAGTTTCCAATGAAATATTTTTGTGTTTTTACGCTTGAAACGATTGAAAAAAAGCGTACATTTGCCCCCTGAAATCATTAAACCTATCAAGAATGGAAAAGGAAGAAATCAAAAACAATGTGAATGCAGAGAAGCTGAAAGTGCTCAATTCCACGCTCGAAAAACTCGAAAAAACGTTCGGCAAGGGCTCCATCATGCGCATGGGCGAGACGCATATTGAAGAAATGGACGTCATCTCCACCGGTTCCATCGGTTTGGACACGGCTTTGGGCGTCGGCGGATTCCCGAAAGGCAGAATCGTCGAGATCTACGGTCCCGAGTCCTCCGGTAAGACCACACTGGCCATCCATGCCATCGCGGAGGCCCAGAAACAGGGTGGTATCGCCGCCTTCATCGATGCCGAGCACGCTTTCGACCGCTTCTACGCCGAGAAACTGGGTGTGAACACCGCCGAGCTGCTCATCTCGCAACCCGACAACGGTGAGCAGGCCCTCGAAATCGCCGACAACCTCATCCGCTCCGGCGCCATCGACATTATCGTCATCGACTCCGTGGCCGCCCTCACCCCGAAGAGCGAAATCGAAGGCGACATGGGTGACTCCAAGGTCGGTCTGCAGGCGCGCTTGATGTCGCAGGCACTGCGCAAGCTGACCGCAACCATTAACAAGACAGGTTGTTGCTGTATCTTCATCAACCAATTGCGTGAGAAGATCGGCATTATGTTCGGCAACCCGGAAACCACCACCGGCGGTAACGCCTTGAAGTTCTACGCCTCCGTACGCCTCGACATCCGCCGCCAAACCCAGATCAAGGACGGCGACACCGCTATCGGTAACCACGTGAAAGTCAAGGTTGTGAAGAACAAAGTCGCGCCTCCGTTCCGCACTGCCGAGTTCGACATCATGTTTGGCGAAGGCATCTCCAAAGCCGGCGAAATCGTCGATCTCGGTGTCGAATACAATATTATTAAGAAAGCCGGTTCGTGGTTTTCCTACGGCGACTCCAAACTCGCCCAGGGCCGCGACAGCGTGAAACAACTCCTCAACGACAATCCCGAACTCTCTGACGAGATCGAGGCCAAGATCCGCGAGGCCATCAAAGAAGGGATGAAGTAATGGCTTTTAGCTTTTAGCTTTTGGCTGTTGGCATTTCTTACCGATAGCCAACAGCTAATAGCCAACATCCAATAGCAAAAAAGAAGAGAATGAAAAAAAATATCATCTATTTACTGGCAATGCTGATGCTCCTCGGCTACGGTTGCCGTAACAAGAACAAATACGCCGACCTGCCGCCGGAGTTGGCTGAACTTTGCCAAAACATCGACAAACACCCCAAGAAGGCCGAAAATTATTACGCTCGGGCGAATTACTATTACCTCAACAAGGAAATCGAAAAGGGACTTGCCGATATCCAGACGGCTATCAAACTGCAGCCCGACAGCAGCAAATATTACGTCACGCTCTCCGACCTCTATTTTGCGCAGCATGAGACCGACTTGACGGAGGAGGCGTTGCTGAAGGCCATCTCCAAGGACGAGGACAATAACGAAGCCCGTTTGAAATTGGCTGAGTTGCAGTTTTATACCAGGCAATACGATGATTGCGGCAAAACGATTGACGCGGCGGTCCAGCGACAACCGCACAATCCGAAGGCATATCTTGTAAAGGCGTTCATGCTCAAGGATTTGAAGGATACGGTCGGCTATCTCCGTATGCTTCAGTTGGTTATAGACCAGGATCCGAATGAGGTCAAGGCATACTCCGAACTTGGATATTTTTATCAGCAGCAGAATGATCCCATCGCCATCTCCTACTATCAGAACGGATTGAAAGTGGATCCGAAGAATGTGGAGCTCCACTACAATCTCGGCAAAATGTTCCAGGATATGGACAAGTTCGAAGAGGCTGAACAGGAATATAAGACCGCTATCGGCATTGATTCCGCGCATATCCCGTCGCTCAACAATCTGGGTTACTTGTATTTGGATGATAATTTCAAGAAGTACGACGAGGCGGTGAAACTGTTCACGCAAGTACTGCAAGTCAATCCGCAATTCGTGTATGCCGTTTGTAATCGTGGTGTGGCTTACGAATATTTGGGCAACTACGTGGCTGCGCGAAAGGATTATGAGGAGGCATTGAAACTCTCCACGAATTTCGAACCGGCTATCAAGGGCCTCAACCGATTGGACAAACTTCAACATTAAGCCGTATGAACGAGAATCTGGATCCCACCAAACAACATCTGTCGGCGTCGGACAAAGAGTTCGAGCGTGCGATACGTCCTGCGCAATTCACTGATTTTCAGGGGCAGAAGCAGGTCTTGGAGAACTTGATGGTCTTCGTGCACGCGGCGAAGGGACGCGGCGAGGCACTCGACCACGTGCTCCTGCACGGGCCTCCCGGATTAGGCAAGACCACCCTGTCGCACATCATCGGCAACGAGATGGGCGTGAACGTGCGTGTCACCTCGGGGCCGGTCATCGACAAGCCCGGTGACTTGGCCGGTCTGCTCACCAACTTGGAGCCCCACGACGTGCTTTTCATTGATGAAATCCACCGACTGTCGCCCGTGGTGGAGGAGTACCTCTACTCGGCGATGGAGGATTACAAGATTGACATCATGATCGACAGCGGTCCGAGTGCGCGGAGCGTGCAGATCACCATCAACCCGTTCACGTTGGTGGGTGCGACCACGCGGTCGGGTCTGCTGACGGCACCGCTGCGGTCGCGTTTCGGTATCAACTTGCGTTTGCAATATTATGATGCCCAGACACTTGGCAACATCATCAAGCGGTCGGCGTCCATTTTGGATATTCCGATTGATGACGATGCCGCCTACGAAATCGCTTCTCGCAGTCGTGGCACACCGCGTATCGCGAACCTGCTGTTACGGCGTGTCCGCGACTTCGCCCAGATCAAGGGCGACGGCACCATCACGTTGCCCATCACCCAGGTGGCCTTGTCGGCGTTGAACGTCGACCAACATGGGTTGGACGAGATGGACAACCGCATTTTGAGCACGATTATCGAGAAGTTCAAGGGCGGTCCGGTAGGGTTGACTACCATCGCCACGGCGGTGGGCGAAGATCCGGGCACCATCGAGGAGGTCTATGAGCCGTTCTTGATTCAGGAGGGCTATCTGATGCGCACTCCGAGGGGCCGGGAGGCCACGGACCTGGCATTCACCCATTTGGGGAAGTCCAGGTATGTCTCGGCGCAGGGCGAGCTTTTCTGAGCGTGTGCTTCGAGTATTTTATGAACAAAAACACAGCGGCGGCCAAACTATTCGGCCGCCGCTGTGCTCTTAACAAAATCATGAAAACAAAACACCTTCTGAAGTTAGAAAGGTAAGTCGTCCGAGAAGCTTTCCTCCGGCTGCTGGTTCTCCGGCGGTGCCGGCTGTGGTTGAGGCTGAGGCGGGGTCACGACCGTCTGGTTGGGCACTTGGGTCACTGTGGGACTGCCGTTTTCCTTCGGGGACAGGAAGGTGAAGGAGTTCGCCTCCACTTCCGTGAAATAGTGTCTCACGCCTTTCTCGTCGTCCCAGTTGCGGGTGCGAAGCCGGCCTTCCACATAAATCTGCCGCCCTTTGGAGAGGTACTTCTCCGCCAGTTCTGCCAAGTTCCGCCACATGACAATGTTGTGCCATTCCGTCAATTCAACACGGTTGCCGTCCTTGTCCTTGCGGTACTCGGTGGTCGCCAAAGAGAAACTAGCCCTTTTGCTGCCGTTCTCGAAAGTTCTGATTTCCGGGTCTTTTCCTAAAAAACCCACTAAGATTACTTTGTTAATACCTGACATAATATTTAGTTTTTAAGTTCACGGCAAAAATACAACCGTTTTGAAAATTTTCAACGACGTTTTTAAAAAACTTATCAAGTGTTAATTGTTGATAAAATTTTATTTTCTTTATTATCAAATATTTAATTCGGTTTATAGCCAGATTCTTTCAGTAATTTTTGGCTGTCGTTCATGGCCATGAGGTCCTTCAGAGTGGTTCCTGGGTGCGTTTTCATATAGCTTTGCACGATCTGGAATCCGATGAACACGCCTAATCTTCCTGGCGAGTCGTTGCCGAAGTCGCGGGTGAACGGTGTCTCGTCCATCATGCGGCGGATCACATTGTCGGTGTTGTCGAACACCAGGTTCTTTTCGACTAAATAGTGCCAGATGGCGGATTCGTGAGATGTCGCCCATTTGTACTGCTCTTTGGAATATCCGAGAATGTCTTGCGCCGAAGTGGTCGGGAACATCGTTTGCGTGAACAGCATCTTTTTGCCGGCGTCCACCATGTTGTCCAACAACGTCACCAATGTCCTGTCAGGCAAATGTCTGTAAACGAGGGCTTTGGAGAAACAGTCGGTGACCATGTACTTCTTCTCGCACCGGGCGGAAATGAATTTCGGCATCCCTGCCTGGCCGTAGTGCTTGTTGTCCTTGCCCAGGTACATGTCCAAGCAGATGAATATCGTGTTCTCGTAACCGAACACTTGGGGCATCTGGAAGTCGATACCCGAAACCAGCGTGCAGAAATCGGGGATCTTTTCGTTCGGGAAGTGGGTGAGGTACAGGGTGAACGCGGGCGTGATCTCCTTCTTGAACCACGACATGTCCGCATACATGGTCTCTGTGTCCTGGTATATTTCCTTGATTACGGGGTCGTTGAGGAAATCTTTGATGGACAGCAGCATTTCGTTGTTGTTCCAGGCGTTCTTGGCGATGAGGTTCTCCGGGTATTTGCCGTACAAGGCCGCAAAAGCCGCCTTCATGTTGCCTTGATCAATGTTGAAAAGGTCTTGCTCGTAACGCAAGATGTTGATCTCCACATTTTTGGAGACTTCAACCTGTTCTTCCGTGAGTTTGGGCTTTGTCACGTCAACAGGCTTATCCTTCTTCTTGCAACCTGTGAATAAAACACTGATGACCAGTATTATACAGCTGAAAAAATAAATCCTTCTCATTGTTCTGTTTAGATTTTATATGTTCAAAATTGTATGGATGCGGTTGGGCTACTGCTGGTCGTAATAGTCGAAGCGCAGGTGTTTCACCGATATGCCTTTGTTCTGCAGCTCTTGTAGCGACTGTATTCCGATTTTCAAGTGCGTGAGCGCGAAATTCTCGGTGACGTTTTTGTCCGACTGGGCGGTTTTGATGCCGTCGGGGAGCATGGGCTGGTCGGAAACCATCAGCAGGGCGCCGGTCGGGATGCGGTTGTAGAACCCGACGGAGAAGAGCGTGGCGGTTTCCATATCGACGGCCGTGGCGCGGATTTTTCGGAGGTAGTCCTTGAATTTTTCGTCGTGCTCCCACACCCGTCGGTTGGTCGTATAAACCGTCCCCGTCCAATACTCCAGCCCGTAGCTGCTGATGGTGGCGGAAATGGCCTTTTCCAAGTTGAAGGCGGGCAACGCGGGCACCTCCTCCGGGAAATAGTCGCGGGAGGTACCTTCACCGCGGATGCCGGCGATGGGAAGCAGCATGGCTCCCAGCCCGATATAGGACTTCAGACTGCCGCATTTGCCGAGAAACAGCACCGCCTTGGGCTTCACCGCCGTCAGCAAATCCATGATGGTGGCCGCATTCGGACTGCCCATCATGAAGTTGATGATGGTGATGTTGTCGCTCGTCGCGCTTTGCATCGATTTTTCTATTCCATAGATTTTGGCGTCGGTGAGCTTGGCGAAATTGTTCACATAATCCTGGAAGTTCGTCAGCAGGATGTACTGCCCGAACTCATCCAGCGGCATCCCCGTGTAACGCGGGAGCCAGTTTTTTACGATGTCGTCTTTCGTTTTTAGCATTTTGGTTATTGAGGGTTAATAGGTTAGAGGGTTAGAAGGTTAATAGGTTAGAGGGTTAATAGGTTAATAGGTTAGAAGGTTAATAGGGTTAGAGGGTTAGAGGGTTAGAGGGGGCAGAAGTTCGGTTGAGATTTTTTACAAAACAAGATCAAAAATATCCGATTCGGCGATTTGGAAGTCGGG
>CACXUB010000077.1 GCA_902770735.1 uncultured Bacteroidota bacterium
TGCTGATTTTCTTTGTGGCCACGCTGCTCTACCCGCTGATTTTCGGGGCCATCTACAAGCACGAACTCGTGCGCAACCTCCCGGTGGCGGTGGTGGACGACTCCCGAAGCGCGTCGAGCCGGCGGTTCATCCACAAGTTGGATGCCACCCCCGAAGTGAACGTCGATTTCCGTTGCAACACCCTCGAAGAGGCCGAAACGATGATGCACCAGCGCAAAATCAACGGCATCTTCTATTTCCCGAAGGAATACAACGACTTGATTGTCAACAGCGAGCAAGCGAGACTCTGCCTGTTCTGCGACATGAGCAGTTTTCTGTACTACCGCAGCGTGTTCACGGGGGCCAGCAGCGTGATGCTCGACGAGATGCGCCACATCCAGTTGGAGCGATACGCCATGGCCGGCACGACGGGCGCGGATGCGGAGGAGATGATTGCGGCCATCCCCTACGATGATGTGAAGCTCTTCTCACCGGCGGGCGGCTTCACCAGTTTTCTTGTGCCGGCGCTGCTCGCCCTGGTCATCCACCAGACGCTGTTCCTCGGCATCTGCATCCTGTCGGGCACCATCCGCGAAGAGGGACAGACGGTGAACGTCATCCCGGAGCGGCTGCGCAACCAGAGCGTCTATCGGGTGGTGCTGGGGCGTTCCCTTGCCTACATCATGATCTATATCCCGCTGATAGCCATTGACCTGGTGCTGCTGCCGCGGGTGTTCGGACTGCCCCACATCGGCCGTCTCGGCGACCTCTGCCTGTTCCTACTGCCCTTCATGCTGGCCACCGTCGCTTTCAGCATGACCGTGGGCATGTTCATCCGCGAGCGCGACACGGTGGTGCTCACCTGCATCTTCTTCAGCGTGGTTTTGCTGTTCCTGTCAGGTGTGGTGTGGCCGAGGTCCAATATGCCTGCCTTCTGGCGTTACTTCTCCTACCTGTTCCCCTCCACGCACGGCATCCAGGGCTTTGTCCGCATCAACTCGATGGGGGCGCAGCTTAGGCAGGTGCAGTTCGAGTACCTGATGCTGTGGATCCAGGCCGGGGGCTATTTCCTGCTGTCGTGCCTCTTCTACTGGCTGTTCTTCCTCCACGAGCGGCTGAAGCAAGAGGGGTGGACGTTCGAGTTAAACGGAAAAAGGCTATCTTTGCCGCTTCAAAAAAATAGCATGGATGTGGACATCCAATAAAGGATAGGACGAAATCAAATACGAAAAAATAATAAGAAAATCAGAAAATGAAAATCTTATTCGTAATAGACGCCTACTTCACCAACAACAACGGGACAAGCATTTCCGCGCAGCGTTTCGCGGACGAGCTTCGCAAACGAGGCCATGAGGTGCGCATCCTGACCACCTGCAAAGAGGCAAAGGAGGACATCTACGGGCTTCCTGAGCTGAAAGTCCCTTTTTTCCAGGGGCTGATCTCGAAACACGGCTTCCAGTTCGCCAAATGGAAGCGGAAGACGCTCACCGAGGCGGTGCAATGGGCGGACATCGTCCATTGCTACATGCCGTTCGTGATGGAGGCGAAGGCGAAAAAAATCGCCGACAAGTTAGGCAAGCCCTCCACGGCCGCCTTCCATATCCAGCCTGAAAACATCACCTCCAGTATCGGTATGGGGAACATCGCCTGGGTCAACAACGCCATTTTCAGGCTGTTCCGCAACACCACCTACAACCATTACGGCCATGTGCACACCCCGTCGCAGTTCATGGCCGGCGAAATCGAGAAGCGCGGCTATACGGCCAAGATTCATCCCATCTCCAACGGCATCCAATCGGATTTCACCTGGACGAAAACGCCCAGGAGCCCAGAATATGCCGACAAAATCCTCATCATGATGGTGGGGCGTTTGGCCGGCAAAAAGCGTCAGGACCTTATCATCAATGCCCTGCAATACTCCAAATACGGAGACAAAATCCAACTGGTGTTCGCCGGAAAAGGACCGAAATACAAACAGTATTATAAACTGGGTCAAAAGCTCAAGAACCCGCCAATTTTCACCTATCTCACCAAGGATGAACTTCTCAACCTTTTGGGACAGTGTGACTTGTATGTCCACGCTTCCGACATGGAGTCCGAGGCCATTTCCTGCATCGAAGCCTTCGCCACAGGGCTCGTGCCCGTCATCTCCAACAGCAGGCTTTCGGCCACGAAGCAGTTCGCCCTCGACCATCGGAGCCTCTTCAGAGCCGGCGACCCCAAGGATCTGGCACGCGCCATCGACTACTGGCTCGACAACCCCGAGGAGAAGCGGCGAATGGAGAAAATCTATTCCGAATCAGCAAAGAAATACTCCATCGACAATTCCATCGACCAGTTTGAAGCGATGCTGAAAGAGGCGATTGCCGATTTCGAGAAGTCGAGGCGGAGCTGAGCGGGTCAACACACGTAGATTTCCAAGTTTATGCTAAATAAAGAACTCCTCAGGTCAGTCGTCACGATGACGCCCGCCATTTTGAAGCGCAAGAGCCTCGAAACGCTGAAACCGTTGCGGATGGTCACGCCCTTCACGGTGCGGAATGCGCTCTACATGTCCATTCCGACCGGCATCTTGTTGACCGTCATTGTGTTGCTGGGAAAGCTGAACACGCAGACTTGGACCGTGGCTCCTGACTTCCACTTCGTGCTGACGCTTTCGCTGAACTGCGCCCTGTTCTTCCTGCTGTTCCTCTACGTCTTCAGCATCCTCAAGAGCGGCATGCGCGTGGCCTGGCGATTCGCGTTGGCCACCATAGGGGCGCTGGTCATCGCCGCCTCTTTCTCCTTGCTCTCCAACTGGGTGAAAAACCAGATGTACGAAGGGCAGCTGCTGGAGCATCTTGGTGACAATGTGCTGAAAGACAGTTTGATTGCCGTCATCACCATCTTGATTACAGTGCTGATTTACATGCTTAGCCGGCGCCATCAGATGGAGATGGAGAACGAACGCCTGCAGTCCGAAAATCTGTTGGTGCGTTATGAAACGCTTGAGAACCAGTTGGATCCGCACTTTCTGTTCAATTCGCTGAACACGCTGAGCGGGCTGATCGGGACCGACGACGAGAAGGCGCAGGCCTATTTGATGCAGTTGGCCTCCACCTACCGTTATACCATCCAGCAGAACAAGCTGGTGCCTTTGGCCGACGAGCTCGCCTTCGCTGACGCCTACCTCTACATGATGAATATCCGTTACGGCGACAGCCTCACGGTTGTCCGCCATTTCGACGAGGTGCAAAGCGGCTATTACGTGGTGCCCATCAGCGTGCAGCTGCTGATAGAGAACGCCATCAAGCACAATGTGGTCAGCAACCGGCACCCGCTCACCATCACGGTGGCGTCCACCGGCCACGGCAGTCTGCGGGTCAGCAACTCAATGTGCCCGAAAGAGGAGAACTCAACCTCGGAAGGCATCGGTCTATCCAACATGGACAAGCGCTACGAGCTGATTGCCGGCGAGCATATCTCGGTGAGCAACGACGGAACAACGTTTTCCGTGGAGATTCCCCTCATTCCTGCTCAGAAAGCGGAAGCCATCCTCGCTAAGCTTGGAGAGGAGATGGGGTGAGTATCAGGTTTCAAGGTTCAAAGTTCAAAGTTCAAGTTTCAAAACTCAATTCACCATTCACTAATGAAAAAAGTTGTAATCATCGAGGACGAGGCCATTGCGGCGCAGCGGCTCAGCCATTTGCTCGGCGAGGTGTCGCCGGAGAGCACGGTGGAGCAGGTTTTGCAGTCGGTGGAGGAGACGGTGGAGTGGTTCTCCGCGCACCCTTTCCCCGACCTGGTGTTCATGGACATCCACTTGGCCGACGGCAACGCATTCCGCATTTTCGACAAGGTGTCATTCCCGTGCCCGATCATCTTCACCACGGCCTACGACCAATATGCGCTGCAGGCCTTCAAGGTGAACAGCATCGACTACCTGCTCAAGCCCATCGGCAAGGAGGATTTGCAGCGGGCGTTGGACAAATGGGCCATTTTGTCGGGGAATGGAAACGACACAACGGGTAATCAGCAGCTTGACGCGCTTGTCAAGATGTTCAGCCAGCAGTCGCAGCGGTATCCTTCCTACTTCCTCATCCCCGTTAAGGACAAGTTGGTGCCCCTGGCGGTCAATGAGATAGCTTGTTTCTACTTGGAGGACAAGGTGTCGCGGGCGTTGACCTATCCGGGCAAGACCGTGGTGATTGGGAAGCCGTTGGACGTGATTGCCGAGCAGTTAGACCCGGGGCTGTTCTTCCGCGCCAACCGTCAGTTCGTGGTGGCGCACAAGGCCATCGAAGGGATCACGGTATGGTTCGGCGGGAAGCTGCGGCTCACGCTGTCGGTGCCCGTTCCAGAGGAAATCACCATCAGCAAGTCGAGGGTCCCGGAGTTCAAGGAATGGTACATGCAGTGACTTTTAGTTTTCCGCCACGTGTCCCGTGTTCACCAGCCATTTGCCGGCCTGGGTGAGGAACGGTTCGAGCAGGTCGTAGGAGATCACGCACGCGGGCATTCCGGCCGCATAGCAGGCGATCTCATACTGTTGATAGACGAATTCCACGCCGTCCTCGCGGAAAATGGGCGCGGCCTGCGGCAGCGGGAAGAGATCGTTGTTCTCCATCGTCAGCAAGTTCTCCATCTCCTTGGCATCCGACTCGAAATACTGGGAGAAGATATTGTCCTTGACCAGTTCCGTCAGCTCGTCCATCGACTCCTCGCGGAAGATGTCGTAGTCGATGCGGCGGCCGTCGGATTTGCGGAAGGTCTGTCCCTGCATCAGGTACCAGCCGTGGGCACCGCCGGCGTAGCCTTCCTGCGTGTAGAGGTAGGAGACATAACGATCGGTCTCGTGTAATTTGGTGAATTTGATGTCCTTATAGCATCCCATATCCTCCACCGGCGGCATGTCGGGGATGATGTTCTGTTTGAAATCCGTCAAAATGACGTTTTTGTAGTGTTCCAGCATCTTGGCGCCATCCTCCAGAGTTCCTTCGTACGTGCCGCCCAACTGCTCGGACATCCACTCCCGTATGTTGTTGATTGCAAAGAAGTTGCCCGAATCCGGGAAGTCGGCTTGGATCTTGACAGTGCCTTTGACGTTTTTCACCGTGACGGAGTCGGCGAGCGACATCGACCGGGTGTTGATGTCGGCGGGGGTGATCTGCGACAGCGAGGTGAGGGTGTTGAGCGCCTGCGTGTCGATTTTGGTTTTGCAACCGGCGAGCACCAGTGTCAGCCCGCAAAAAAGTCCAACTGCTAAAAGGGTTCTCTTCATAACACAATGATTGAATGTTTCGGCGGCAAAAGTACGATTTTTTCGTATCGGCAACATTTTTTTTCCGTTGGTTTTCTGTTTTGTTTTTAAGGGGGCGAATGCCGATTTTTTATACCTTTGCACTTTCAAAATATTTTGCCAAATGAGAAAGAAAATCAACCTTATGTGCATCGTTATGATGCTGTTTGCCTTTGGCGCGCGCGCCGACGAAGGCATGTGGCTGCCCTATTCCATAAACGGGCAGAATCTGGCTGATATGCAGCGACTTGGCTGCAAATTGACGGCCGAGCAAATTTTCAGTTTCAACCAGCCCAGCCTCAAGGACGCCATCGTGCAGTTTGGTGGCGGCTGCACCGGCGAGCTGATTTCCGCAGAGGGACTCCTGCTCACCAACCATCACTGCGGTCTCGGCCAGGTGCAGGCCCATTCCTCCGTGGAACACGACTATCTGAAGGACGGCTTCTGGGCCAGAAGCAAGGACCAGGAACTCCCTAACGAAGGACTTACTGTCTTCTTCCTCAACTACATAGAGGATGTCACCGATGCGATTCTCAAGGGCGTGACCGACAAGATGTCGGAATCCGACCGCGACGCGAAGATTGCCGAAAACGGCAAGCGGCTGACCACCGAGAAGAAAGGCACCCGCGACGTGCGCGTGGAAATCGTCCCCTTCTACCACGGCAACCAATACATTTTGTTTGTATATGACGTCTATAAGGATGTCCGTTTGGTGGCCTGTCCGCCGTGGGGCATCGGCAAGTTCGGCGCCGACACCGACAACTGGACGTGGCCGCGCCACAAGGGCGATTTCTGCATGTTCCGCGTCTATACCGCCCCCGACGGTTCTCCCGCCGAATACAGCAAGAAAAACGTCCCCATGAAGTCGAAGCACTTCCTTCCGATCTCCCTCAAGGGCGTGCAACCCGGCGACTATGCGATGGTTCTCGGCTACCCTGGCTCTACCGACCGTTACTCCACTTCCGGCTCCGTGAAGAATGTCATCGAGCTGGAAGACCCCGCCATTGTCGCCTGCCGCACCACGAAACTGGAGCAATATCGCAAGCACATGGATGCCGATCCCGCCGTCTTCATCCAATATGCCTCCAAACAGGCCAGCGTGAGCAATTACTGGAAATACTCCATTGGCCAAATCAAGCAGCTGAAACGCAACAAGGTGATGGAGAAACGTTTGGAACAAGAGCAGGCGTTCCGCAATTGGGCGAATGCCGACCCCGCCCGCAAGGCGAAATACGCCGGCATCTTTGACGAGATGGACAAATATTGGGCCCACCAGTCAAAATACACCAAAGCCCTGATTTACCACCGCGAAGCAGGCTGGAATGGCAGTGAAGCTGTCTATTTTTCGTTGAGATTCAGACAATTGAACAATATTATTGAATCCAAAACCGCCAGCCAGGATAAAATCATAGAACGTGCCAGCGGTATGAAAAAAGCCGTTCAGGATTTCTTCAAAGACTATAACAAAGCCCTTGACCGCGATGTCACCATCGCCATGCTGAACCTCTTCTATAAAGATGTGGATCACAGCCAGTTGCCAGTCAATCTCCGGAAAGTGGGCGACAAGTCGGGAGGCGACTTCACCGCATACGTGAACAAGGCTTTCGACAAATCCATCTTCGTGGATGAAAACAAGATGAACGCATGGTTGGCGAACCCCAAATCCTTGGCGAAAGATCCCATTTTCATGCTGATGTACGACATTTTGCAATCTTATTGGGATTTGAGCGAACAAGCCGAAAAGGTGGATTGCAGCCGTGCCGACCGCCTCTATATGGAGGGACTGAAGGAGATGCAGAAAGACCGCAACTTCTATCCGGACGCTAACTTCACCATGCGCCTCACCTACGGCAGCGTGCAGGATTACCAGCCGGCCGATGGCGTGACCTACAGCTACTACACGACTTTGGACGGTGTGATGGCCAAGTACAAACCCGGCGACTGGGAGTTCGACGTGCCGCAAGAGCTGATCAAACTGTGGGAGAAGAAGGATTACGGCCGCTATGCCGACAAGAACGGCGACCTGGTGGTCAACTTCATCACCACCAATGACATCACGGGCGGTAACTCCGGCAGCCCCGTCATCGACGCACAGGGCAACCTCATCGGTCTCGCCTTCGACGGCAACTGGGAAGCCATGAGCGGCGACATCGCCTTCGAGAACGAAGTGCAACGCACCATCTGCATGGATGCCAGATACTTGCTCTTCATCATCGATAAGATGGCCAACGCCCAGAACCTGATGCAGGAACTGAAGATTGTGCAATAATCCTTTTGAAGGACTCATTGAAGATTCATCCTTGGAGATGCTGTTCGTCACGTCTCCAAGGATTTTTTATGCGCTTTTGTGAAAAAAGTGGAGCTCCATCCGTTCATTATCCTCAGAGTAGGGCCTGGAATCCCCGAATGCAAGATATTGAAGAACAAGCCCCACCTATTTGGCAATTACATACAAATAGGCAAGCTTGACTTCCGTTACCCGTGCAAACGTCAATGAATTTTCCAGGTTCACTCTGACGAATAGCGAAAATGGCTTAGTATAAAAAACGATGTTCGTTGTTCAACACAAACAACGGTGCAAAAATACAAAAAAATCGGAAATAGTGTAATTTTTACCGAAGGCCGTCTTGTCAAAATGTGCTACATTCCGCTTTTGGAAAGGAATGTGTGTTGCAGCAGTATCCCTTTCGGGGCGACGATGCAAGTCGGAACACCGGCGAACGGGAAATCGCGGCTGCCTGACGTGCCCGGAACGCCCACCATCACGGGATAGGCGGAATTCTCTTTTGAAGCGGCGGTTATCTGGTTCAGGACAAAGAAGTTGCATGACGACAGATTCGCGTCGGTGACTGGTGTCTCCTGGCCCGAGCGCACATCCACGCGATAAAGTTGCAGGATGGGTGTCCCTTGGGTTCCAGAATAATCGACAATATTCTGTAACGTGTTGTCATACAGTCTTCTGATGATATAGGCGTACGATAAGCCCTGTTTCTTTGCTTCCTTCAGAAGCTGGCCTTTGAGCTTGCTGTGCGCCACCGTTGTTCTGTAAGAAAAGTCGAGACGTGAAGTGCCGCGCGTGCCGAAGCCAGCCTCTTGGTTGATGGCTATCTGTTGGAAACCATTGCTGTAAGGGGTTGATTTCGTGATGGTTCGATTGCCCATCAGGGTGATTAGCTCGCCGTTGCGGATGATTTCCGTCTCCTGCGACTCAGCCCCTTCCGCATCGGTCTGGTCATGACGGCAAAACGCGGCGGTACCGAACTCATCGGCGGACTTGTTGGCGGTCACCGATATGTTTTTCGAGGTGATGATCTTGTCGAGAAAATCTTCGAAATGCGGGGTGGTCGTATTGTCGTGTCCGTATTTCTCAACGGTGGACTCTTTGTACGCCAACAAATTAGGCCGTTCTTCCAGCAATGCTTTCGCGAGAAGTTGTCCCACGGCGTCACCCTCCACCAATACGGGTCCATTGTAGGTCTCCGTCATGCACGTTCCGTTCTGGCTCAATTTTCTCAAATGCGACAGCAATTCTTCGATGTCTTCTTGGAGGTTTTGTGGGTTAAAGAGGAATCCAGAATGGGGCAGAAAAACCGTTTTTGCATCTGTAAAAGTTTTTCCATCAGGTAGTTTAACCGTTCCGTACAGTTGCACGCCGATGATTTCCACCGGTTGCGAATACTTCACCTTGTCGCTGCCCCAAAAATAGTGGTAGCCTGTCATGACGTATAGATGGACGCCCGAGCTTTCCAAGAAGGAATTGTTGGCCAGTTTGGCGGAGGCTTCGCAGGCGAGATGCTCCAAATTGTTCATTGTCAGGAGATTCACAGACTCGCCCGTCCCGCCGAATATTTCGGCGGGAAGAATGTCGGAGCGTTCCCGAACACTCTTTCCGTCAATGGGTTGCGCGAGAGCCTTCTTGATGGCGAAGTCCCGCACCGCTTTGCGGTATTCCGACTCCGTGGCTGCCCGGAAGTCGCGGGCGAACGACTCGTAGCTGTTGTCCGTGGACATCTCATACGCTGACGGGATGGATTTGGTCTCGTCGTATAAGTTTTCATTGTTGAATAAGTCGTTGCCAACCAATACTTTAGGAACTAATTTGCGGACATCTTTTTGGTTGGCGTAGAAAATGCTTCCTGCCGATGCCTCCACAGTGAAAATCTGTGCATCCGTCATCAAATAGTTTTGATAGTACGGGGTGTTCAGTTCTCCGACTTTGAGGAGATTTTCGTCAATATCCCGTTCATCCTGAGCTACTTGGAAGAAAAGGGCGAACGGGTCTCCATCGTTTTCCGTCTGAGTGGCGCTGAGGTGATCGATGTTACAGGCAAGCTCATTTTTCCCGGATTTATCGATACTCATACTCATTTTCAGATGCAGGCATCGGATTGCGTCACGGCAGATGATTTTGACAGCGGAACACGCGCGGCGCTTGCAGGAGGCACCACCTGCATTCTGGATTTTACGACACAGAACAAAGGGAAGACACTCATAGCTGCCCTTGATCACTGGCATGAGATGGCAGACGGACACTGTTCATGTGATTACAGTTTTCATATGTCTATCACGGACTGGAATCCTGATATCAAAAGCGAGATTCCTGTGATGACACGTGAGGGCGTCACCTCCTACAAAGTCTATATGGCATATCCGAATCTTCGAATCACGGATCATGAGATTTTCGAAATATTACAGGCAGTCGCACAGGAAGGCGGC
>CACXUB010000078.1 GCA_902770735.1 uncultured Bacteroidota bacterium
TGAGCTTCTGGAAGGAACTGGTATAGTCCAATCCCCTACTCTTCCCGGAAAGCGAAGAAGAACGCCACGGCGACCACCAAGGCGTAACCGGCGAAAATGTACCACGACGTGGACCAACCCTGCATGATCAAGGCGGGATCGGCGTGACCCTTCAACGGTGTGAAAACAAAGTGGTTGAGCACCGCCTGCGCACCAAAAGTGCCGAGCGTCGCGCCGATGCCGTTGGTCATCAACATGAAGAGTCCCTGCGCTGAAGAACGAATGGCCGGATCTGTCTGCTGATCGACGAACAACGAGCCGCTGATGTTGAAGAAATCGAAAGCGACACCATAGACGATGCAGGAAAGGATAAACAACCAGACTCCCGGGCCAGGGTTGCCCATTCCGAAGAAACCGAAGCGCAGCACCCACGCGAGCATGGCAATCAGCATCACCTTCTTGATGCCAAAACGCTTCAGACAGAAAGGAATCAGCAGGATACACAGGGTTTCGGAAATCTGCGAAAGCGAAATCAACATGTTGGCGTGCTTCACCCCGAAAGTGTCGGCATATTCAGGGATGTGCCCGAAACTGTGCAGGAACGGGTTGGCGAAACCATTGGTGACCTGCAGGGAAACGCCTAAGAACATGGAGAAGATAAAGAAAATCGCCATTTTTCTCTGTTTGAAGAGCTTGAACGCCTGCAAACCGAACATGTCCGCCACCGAAGTGACTTTGCCGTCATTGTTGCTATTGCAAACCGGCAGCGTGAAGGCGTACAAGCCCAACACCAGCCCGATGCAGCCGCTCATCACAAACTGACTGGCAGTCTGCTGGAAACCCATCAAATCGACGCACCACATGGAAACAATGAAGCCGATGGTGCCGAACACGCGGATCGGCGGGAAATGTTTCACTCTGTCGAGGTCGGCCGCCTCCAACGCATGGTAGGCCACGGAGTTGGAAAGCGCGATCGTCGGCATGTAAAACGCCACACCAATGGTGTAAAGGGCGAAGAGCGGACCGAACTGCACGGCATCTCCCGCGCCCAATCCGTAAATACCGGCGCAAATCATCGCCGCGCCCGAAATCAAATGACTGATACCCAACATTTTCTGCGCCTGAATCCACCGGTCGGCGATAATGCCGATGATGGCAGGCATGAAGATGGAAACAATACCTTGTATCGAGTAGAAAATACCAATCTGCCGCCCTAACCCGTGCGTGTGCAGATAGGTGCCCATACAAGTCAAATACGCCCCCCAAACCGCAAACTGGAGGAAATTCATGAGAATCAGTCTGAATTTTATGTTCATATTCTTACAAAATTAAGTCTAAGTTTAAGTCTAAGTCTAAGTTTAAGTCTAAGTTCACGTCTAAGTCCAAGTCCCCAGGCTCACTTCACGTGAAAATCAAAAAGGCACTCGTCCTCAAGGTAACCCTGGAGACGGTCGTTGATATGCACGGGGCCCACTCCGACAGGCGTGCCAGTGAACAAAATGTCGCCCATCTTGAGCGTCATGAAGCGGGAGACGTACGAAATCAGCGTGTCGATGGAGAAGAGCATGTCGCGGGTGTGACCGGCCTGCACCTTCTCGCCATTGAGCAGGAGATGGAAGTGGAGGTCCTGGACGTCCGCGAATTTCGTCTTGGGCACGAACTTGCCCACGACCGCCGAGCCGTCGAACGCTTTGGCGATTTCCCACGGTTCACCCTCGGCCATGCAACGGCGCTGGATGTCGCGGGCGGTGAAATCAACCCCGAGACCAATTTCATCGTAGTACTTGTGCGCGAACTTCTCGGCGATACACTTCCCCAACCTGTTGATTTTCACGATAATCTCGGTTTCATAATGCACCTCGTCAGAAAAATCCGGCAGGAAAAAGGGACGGTTGCAGCGGGTGATGGCAGACTCGGGTTTCAAGAAGAAAACCGGTTTCGTCGGCACCGCATTGTGCAATTCCGCCGCATGCGCCGCATAGTTCCGTCCAATACAGATGAATTTCATATAGGTTTAGAAAAAGTTGATGTTCAACGCGATTTCCACATAGCCCAAGTTGGCGCGCTGGTCCGCACCGCTGAGGCCGTTCGGGGCTTTCCCTTTGCCCTTGAAGTAGTTGGAGATACCGTGGACGTAATTGACCATCACACCGGCGCGCATATTCGGCGTCACCGAATACTCGAAACCGAGGCCCGCAATCAAAGACTCCTTCAGCACCGAAGCCTCATGAGAGTCTTGTTTTTCCCGCGACCACATCTCGCCGCCAATCAAATAGCTGTCCGTATTCGTTGCCTTGAGGTTGAAGCTGTGGAGCAGTCCCACGTTGCCGCAGACGAAGAAATTGTTGATAGAGCCGGTCTTGAGAGTGATGGCCGTCGGCACGGTGAGGTAAATCGAACGGTAGGTACGCATGGTCTGCGTGCTGTCGGCGATGCCTAACGATCCCACCGGTATGTTGTCCAAGAAACGCATCTTGCCGCCACAATGCTCCACAAAAAGGCCGGTGGAGAAGTAGTAGCTTTTCTTTTCTGTAAGGTTGACGTTGAGGTTCACGCCATAGCGGGCGCCGAGCACGACACCGCTCTTCGAGTAGCCGGGCGTGCGGGCGTACATCCAGTCGAACGCGGGCGCAAACGTCACCCCGAAGTTGAGGCGGGACCCCTGACAAGGATCTTTGATAAAAGTCGCGGAAGGTCTCCGTCCTTTCTTCTCGGGAGCTTCCTGCGCGTAAGCCGCGCCGAGGACGGCAAACATCATTATCACGGATAAGAGAACTGACTTTTTCATAATAGGTTTGGTTTTAAAATTCAGCCGCAAAAGTACAATTTTTGTTGAAATGGCGATTTGTGAATTGTGAATTGTGATTTGTGAATAGTGAATTGTGATTAGTGATTTGTGATTAGAAAGTAGGGATTAGAGCCGAGAATATAGTGGTTTAGTTATTGTCTAAGTCTAAGTCTTAAGTCTTAAGTCTAAGTCACCCGATAACAATTCCTCGCAAGCGAACTATTAACTACTAACTTCTAACTACTAACTACTAACTGATCACGCTCCAGTTCGTGTCGCGTTGCATCAGTTTTTCCAACGTCTCGGCGAGGCGTTTGTGCTCGGGCAGCGACAAATCCGGGTCTTTGTCGAGGATTTGCTGCGCGAAGTTGCGGGTGTATGCCACCAATTTCTCATCTTTGGTGAGGTCGGCGATCTTGAAATCGAGCATACCGCTCTGGCGCGTGCCCTGCAGATCGCCGGGACCGCGCAGTTGCAGGTCGAAATTGGCGATCTCGAAGCCGTCGTTGGTCTCCACCATGGCGTTCAGGCGCTTGCGGCCTTCGGTGGAAAGCTCGTACTTTGACATGAGGATGCAGTACGACTGGTTGCCACCCCGGCCCACGCGCCCGCGCAACTGGTGCAGCTGCGACAGTCCGAACCGCTCGGCATTCTCGATCACCATCACGGTGGCATTCGGCACGTCGATGCCCACTTCGATGACCGTGGTGGAGAGCAGAATCTGGATATGGTTTTTCTTGAAATGGTCCATGATGTAGTCTTTCTCCTCAGCCTTCATTTTGCCATGCACCACCCCGATGCTGTAGGTCGGCGGCGGGAAGCTGCGCTCGATGGCCTCGTAACCGGCTTGCAAGTCCAGCAGGTCCAACGCCTCCGACTCCTGAATCAGCGGATACACGACATACACCTGTCTTCCTTCGGCGATCTGTTTCTTCATGAAGCCGAAAAGTTTAAGCCGGTCTTTTTCGTAAAAATGCTGGGTGACAATAGGTTTTCGGCCGGCGGGCAGCTCGTCGATGACGGAAACATCGAGGTCGCCGTAGAGGGTCATGGCAAGTGTGCGAGGAATCGGTGTGGCCGTCATCACCAAGATGTGCGGCGGGATGCTGCCGCTCTTGCGCCACAATTTCGCCCGCTGCTCCACCCCGAAACGGTGCTGCTCGTCAATCACCACTATCCCTAACTTGTTGAAGACCACGTTGTCCTCGATGAGCGCGTGCGTACCGATGAGAATATCGACCTGACCGTTCTGCAAGTCCGTCAGAATCTGCCTGCGCTTGGCCGTCTTGGTGGAGCCGGAGAGGAACTCGACCTGCATTCCCAAAGGTTCCAACTGTTTGCTGATCTTTTCGTAATGCTGCGTGGCGAGTATTTCCGTGGGCGCCATCAAACAAGCCTGGAAACCGTTGTCCTTGGCCAACAGCATGCTGAACAACGCGATGATGGTCTTGCCGCTGCCCACGTCGCCCTGCAGGAGCCGGTTCATCTGACGGCCGCTGCCCACATCACCGCGAATCTCCCGAAGCACCCGCTTCTGCGCGTTCGTCAAATCAAACGGCAGACACTCTTTGTAGAACGTGTTGAAATAATGCCCGACTTGCTGGAAAAGGTGACCTTGGAACTTTTTGTTATTTATCAGCTTGAGTTTCAGAAGTTTAAGCTGCGTAAAAAAGAGTTCGTCGAATTTGAGGCGAAGGGTGGCCTGCGAAAGTTTCTGGCTGTCTTCGGGATAATGTATGTTGACCAACGCGTCACGGAGCGACATCAAATGCAGTTCCTCCACCATCTCGCGAGGCATGGTCTCGGGAATGACATCCTTGACCTGGGCCAGCAAGTTAGCGGTCAATTTGGAAACCGCCTTGGAGTCGAGCGACTTCTTCTTGGCGGTGTCAGAAGTGTTGTAAAGCGGCTGGAATCGCAGGGACACCGGGGAGTTTTGTTGCTGCGCCGGGTCGATGAGTTCCGGGTGGGTGATGTTCCAGCGTCCGTTGAACAGCGTCGGTTTGCCGAAAATCACGAACTCGGTGCGCGATTTCAGCACGTCCTGCACCCAACGGATGCCGTTGAACCACACCAATTCGATGGAACCGGTCTCGTCGGAAAATATCGCCGTGAGCCGCTGCGCCCGCATCTGCCCGACAATGCGCACATTCTGGATCTTGCCGCGCAACAGGATATACCCGCCGTCGTTCACAATGTCGCTCACGTGATACACGTGCGATTTGTCGATGTGCCGGTACGGAAAATAGTACAGCAAATCGTTGAAATTCTGGATGTTGAATTCCTTGCGGAGCACTGCTCCGCGCTTCTCGCCCACCCCTTTCAGAAACTCGATGGGCGTCTGGAGGATGTCTGTATTTGATTGTTGTAACAACGTCATATTTCCCGCAGGCATTGAAGAATGATCCGGCAACTGTCATCGATCTCCTCATCCGTGATAATCAACGGCGGGGAGATGCGGAAGGCGGTGTCGCAGAAGAGGAACCAGTCGCTCATGATGCCGTGTTCTTTAAAAAGCGACATCATTTTGAAGAGTTTGTCGGAAGTTCCGAGTTCGACAGCCATGAGGAGTCCGCTGCGGCGGATTTCCAACACGTGCGGGGCGTCTTTCAGTGCATCCTCGTAGCGTTTGCCCTTTCGCTCGACATCCTTGACAAGGTCATTGTCAATAATATAATTAAGAGCGGCGAGTCCGGCGGCGCAACACACGGGATGTCCGCCGAAGGTGGTGATGTGGCCGAGCACGGGATTGCTTTGCAGGGAGTCCATGATCTCTTTGGAAGAGATGAACGCGCCGAGCGGCATGCCGCCTCCGAAGGCTTTGGCAAGACAGACGATGTCGGGCGCGACCCCGTATTTCTGCATGGCAAACAGGCTGCCAGTGCGTCCCATGCCGGTCTGTATCTCATCGAATATCAGCATCGTGCCGGTTTCGTCGCACCGTTTGCGAAGAGCCTGCAGGTAACCCTCTTTCGGAGGGATGACCCCCGCCTCGCCCTGCACGGGTTCCACCAGCACGCAGGCCGTCTCTTCGTCAATGCGCTGCACGTCCTCGAAATTGTTGAACCACAGGTATTCCACATTGGGAAGAAGCGGTTGGAACGGAGCTTTCCAAGGGTCGCCCTCGGGGGAGGCCATCATGCTGAGCGAGCCGTGGTTGGAGCCGTGGTAGGCGCAATGCATCGACATCATCTTGTGACGACCGGTATAGCGTTTCGCGAGCTTCAGCGCTCCCTCCACCGCCTCGCTGCCGGAGTTCACGAAATAGACGCTGTCCAACGGCGCGGGCAGCAGTTCCGCCATCTGCCGGGCATACTGCACCTGCGGTCGCTCCACCATCTCCCCATAGACCATAATATGCATATAGTCAGCCGCTTGCTGCTGAACCGCGGACACCACGGCGGGATTGGCGTGTCCCACGTTGTTCACCGAGACGCCCGACACGAGGTCGTAGTAGCGTTTTCCCTCAGGAGTATAGAAAAAGACGCCCTCCGCACGCGCCACCTCCAACAGAAGCGGCTCCGGCGAGGTCTGTCCCACATGTTCCAAAAATTGCTGTCGCAGTGTTTTCATTTTTCAAAATTTGACGCAAAGACACTTTCTTTCAAACGTTCACTCCTTCCCTACCCTTGCATCGATTTTTCCAGTTCGCGGGCGTGGGCGAGAAATTCCTCGACGGTCATCTCCTTGAGGAAAACCAAGCCATGGGTGGCGCGCAGCACAGGACTCGGGTTCTGGAAGAAGAACGGCTTGCCGAGCAACAGTTGCACATTCTTGAGTTGCTCCACCCAAATGCTCTGCGCCAGCGTGCTGAACTTGCCGTCCAACTTGTAGCTCGGGAACGAAGCGTCCACCTGGCTGAGGTAGCAGTTAGCGAAAGCCTCGTTGAAGGCGCTGATGTCATTGAGCGACACCGGCACGATATGCGAAACTTCCGACGGGTGGTATTTGTACCACACATTCCGGTAACCCCAAATCCTGAGGTTGGAGGTGTCGTACTCGTCGCGCCAGAGACGGACAGCGTCGGCGATGGCCTGCAGCACCTTGTAGTGCGTGTCGGGGCCGCTGCCCTCGGGGTCGAAGGCGAGCGTGATAACGTCCGGCTTTATGGCACGGAGTTCCTCTAAAATCGGCATCACGTCGCGGGTGCGGTTCGGGTTCTCGGTGAAGATGTCGCCCTTGTAGAAACCGAGGCGCAGATGGTGGACGCGATCCTGCATCATGCCGAAATGCCCCCACACCAGCTCTTCCTCGAACTCGCGGATCATGCCCTTGAGTTTCTGGATGTCGGCGGGCATCTTCTGACCGTCGTAACAGCTTTTCGTGAACGAGATAATCTCCATCAACTTGTCGTCAAGCGCCTGCACGGAGTCGATCTGCCAGATCTCCACGATGTCGCGCACGAGCCGATGGGCGAAACCGCGCAGGAACTCTTTGCGCTGCTGCGACGCGATTTTGATCAGTGAATGATAGACATCCTTTTCGCGTTTGAGCTTGTAGCCCTCTGTGAAGAAGTTCGGGTAATAGACCATCTGGATCAGGCCCTGGCGCAACAGATGCAGCGTGTATGCGAGATGCTTGATGAGGAAGCGGTTGGTGACGGCGTTGAAGCCGGAGGTCATGATGGAGAAATGCAGTTCGTTAGACTCGTCGCCGGCGATATGTTGCAGGTAAGGCAACATGCCGAGCAGTATGTCGTCGTGGTGAGGCGCGGTGTTGTAAATCACCTTGCCGCGCACCGGCGCCATGCCCCTTTCAATCTTCTTCGTAATGGAATCGATGCTTTCCTGCACCGTCTGCAGGCCCAAATCGGGGATCATGCGACAGAAAGTGTCGTTCTGCAAGTCCCCCAACGTGAGTTTGTCGCTGAACTTGTCGATGTTCCGACAAAGATCCAGCACAGCGCGATCGCTTTTCTCTTGATTCCATTCGCCAGCCGTATAATACTGGTTCACAGAATCTTTCAGCATCGAAGCGGCACCTGCGGTAAGATAAAAACGGGCGTTGGGCATTTTGGCCAGCACAGAAGCGGGATACTGGTTGCAAGGTTTTTCCTCGAGGGCAAGCCGCACCATTTCAGCCTTGGCCTCGCCGGCGGCGAAAATGATGGCCACAGCGTCGGGATTGCTGGTGATGGTGTGCAGACCGATGGTGATGACGGGACGGAAGCGCGACACCTCGATGCCGCCGAGGTCGCCCGCCGCGGCGGCAGCCGTTTCAAAGTTGGTGGCCGTCAACCGCGTGGTGGAGTGGAAATCGCTGCCCCGCACGTTGAACGCGATATGGCCGTCAGGACCGATGCCGCCGAGGAAGAACCCGATGCCGCCCATGTCCTTGATTCTCTGCTCGTAGCCGCTGCACCAGTCGTCAATCATGAAGATGGAACGTTGCTGCAGACGCTCACGCTCGCTCTTGGCCTCGCGGTAGCGCAACGAGAGGTCCACCCGCTGGTCAGGGAACACCTCGCTGAAATGCAGCCCGTCAGCCAACGGGATCTCGTCGCAGTTGATGAAAATGCCCTTGTTGACATCCAACCCGAATCCTTCGACGTAGAATTTCTTCACGTAGTTGCAGAAACTGTTGTGCTGCGCCGGACTGATGGGGTAAAACTCGTCGATTTGCACGAAACGCAGCCCGGAAAGCACCGGTCTCCGCATGATGTGCAACCCATGGCTCTCTCGGAAAACTTTTCCCTCGGGCGTGTCCCATTCCGACAGTATCTTCTTCACCCACGTGATGAAGTATTCCGGCGTCTTTCCGGTCGGCAAACTGATGACCCCATCAGGGTTTTCATCCACCCATTCGAGGAAACGCAACGCCGTCAAAAGCCCTAAAGTCGGGAAATTGTCAACGGTGATGTAAGGAATATTGGTCTGGAATCGTTTGTTGGCATTCCGCAGATAAAACTGTTCTACTGAAGTGTAATTATCCATATTCTAATAAGTTATCAATTTTCTCTAACGGTCGCAAAGGTAAAAAATTAATCGGCAAACAACCTCAAAAAAAAAAAATTTTTTTAGTTATACTGTTTTTTAAAAAAATGTTATTTTTGCAGGTGCTTTAAAAACGGGCGTTTTGAATGAGAAAAAACGGAGTTTCCGCATTCCGGCAAAGGCTTTCAAACGACCATAAAACAAGACAGATCACGATAGATTGTCCGGAAAAAAGCGCAAAAAACTAAAAAAAGATTGTAAAATTCACCATTATGAAATTAAAGAAGGAAAAAGTCATGTTAGTGGACAGCAGCGACAACCTGCGCCACGTAATCAAAGATTATCTGGAAATGTCCGGCTACGAAGTCATCGATTTCAAGGACGGCGGTGAGGCGGACGAGCAATTCAACAAAGGGTTGTACGACATCTGCATCATCGACGTGGCGTTGAAACGTTACGACGGCTTCAAGTTGCTGTCAAACATGCGCAAGGTGGATAAAAACGTGCCGATCATCGTCCTCTCGTCGTTCACGGCCAAAGAAGACCGCATCAAGGGGTTCATGCTGGGCTGCGACGACTACGTTTCCAAACCGTTCAGCATCGAGGAGTTGGGATTGCGCATGCAGGCCATCCTGCGCCGCTGCCAAGCCAACGCGCCGCGTGAATATGTCTCCGAGGACGAGACCATCAAGTTCGGCAATTTCCTGCTCAACTACACGGAGATGCAGCTGATCCACCCGAAGGTCACCCGCACGCTCACCCGCAAGGAATGCGAACTGCTCAAACTCATGCTCGACCACAAGAACAAGCTCGTGCCCAGAGAGATCATCCTCCGCGAGGTCTGGGGCGAAGACGACAACACCACCTCCCGCAGCATGGACGTCTTCATGACCAAGCTGCGCGGCTACCTCATCATCGACTGCGAGGACAAGGTGCTGCCCAAGGAACCCGGCCAACGCAAAACCAAATACGAGAACGGCTACCAGCCCACCGTCGAGATTTGCAACATCCACGGCACCGGCTTCATGTTGAGAGTGCTGGAGAACTAAGACTTAAGACTTAAGACATAGGACTTTTGATTTAAGACTTTTGCTTTTTTGGACATCACTAATCACAAGTCACTAGT
>CACXUB010000079.1 GCA_902770735.1 uncultured Bacteroidota bacterium
TTCACGAGGTCGTATTTCTTGTCGCGGGTGACGCCGCCCACGTTGAACCGTTTCGCATAGACGGGGCCGTTCACGCCGGCGGAGTAGATCATGTTGTAGATCTGCCGCTCGTCGCCGCGGCGGAACACCTCCGCGTGGATGATGTGCTTGCCCACGAAGTGCTTGTCAGCCACCTTGCTGATGGAACACTCGCCGTTCTCGTGGAAGACGATAATGTCGTCCAAATCGGAACAAAGGCAGGCGAACTCCACGTCGTCGTCTTTCTTGAGGTTGGTGCCGATGAAGCCCTCCTTCTTGTTGACAAACAACTTCTGGTTGGCCACGGCCACGGTGACCGCGTTGATGTTGTCGAAACTCTTGATTTCGGTGAGACGTTTGTGGTCGGCGCCGTATTTTTTCTTCAGTTGCAGGAAATAGTTGATGGCGTAATCGACGAGGTGGTCCAGATGGTTCTGCACTTCGTCCATGTTGAGCTCGATTTCGGCGAGCTTGTCCATGGCGGCCTTGATGTCGAATTTGGAGATTTTGCGCACGGGCTTCTCGCAGAGTGCGAGCACGTCGTCGCGGGTGATCTCCTGCCGGAAGAGTGGGCGGTAGGGGTCGAAGGCACGCTCGATGCGGTCGATCTGCGCGTCCCAGGATTCGGCGTCCTTTTCCAATTCCTTGTAAATGCGCTTCTCGAAGAAGATTTTCTCCAAGGAGACCTTGTGCCATTGCTGGCGAAGTTCGTCGAGCTCGATTTCCAGCTCTTTGCGCAGCAGGTTGAGGGTGTTCTCGGTGTTGATGCGCAGGATGTCCTTGACGTTGGTGAAGACGGGCTTGCCGTTCCAAATGACGCAGGCGTTGGTGGAGTAGGTGATTTCGCAGTCGGTGAAGGCGTAGAGCGCGTCGATGGTCTGGTCGGGGGAGACGCCAGGCATCAGGTGGAGGTAGATCTCGGCCTGCGCCGCCGTATTGTCGTCTATCTTCTTGATTTTCAGCTTGCCGTTGTCGATGGCCTTGGTGATGGAGTTGGTGGATTCGGAGATGAGGTCTTCGGTGGTGGTGCCGTAAGGGATCTCGTTGATTACCAGTGTTTTGTTATCGACAATGCTGATTTTGGCGCGGTTGCGGATCTTGCCGCCCTGCGCCCCGTTGTTGTAGCGGCTCACGTCGATGGTGCCGCCGGTGGGGAAGTCGGGGTAGATCTCGAAATCCTCGCCCTTGAGGATGTGCACGGAGGCGTCAATCAGCTCGTTGAAGTTGTGGGGCAGGATGAGGGTGGACATGCCCACGCCGATGCCTTTCACGCCCTGCGCGAGCAGCAGCGGGAACTTCACAGGCAACGCGATGGGTTCGCGGTTGCGGCCGTCGTAGGAGACCTGCCACTCGGTGGTTTTGTGGTTGAAGACGACCTCCTTGGCGAACGGGGTGAGGCGTGCCTCGATGTAACGGGGGGCCGCCGCGTCGTCGCCGGTGAGGATGTTGCCCCAGTTACCCTGCGTGTCGATGAGCAGGTGCTTCTGGCCCATCTGCACCAAGGCCGCCCCGATGGACTGGTCGCCGTGCGGGTGGTATTTCATGGTGTTACCCACGATGTTCGCCACCTTGTTGAAACGGCCGTCCTCCAACTCGTCCATGGAGTGCAAAATGCGGCGCTGCACGGGCTTCAAACCGTCGTAAACGTCGGGGAAGGCGCGGTCGAGGATGACGTAGGAGGCGTAGTCCAAGTACCATTCGCGGTACATCGATTGCGCGAAAATCACCTTGTGCAAGCCCGACTCGTCTTGCGTGTTATTATCTGTATCTTCCTGTGGGATAATGATATCCGAAGAATTTTCGTCCAATTCCTCGTTCAGTTCTTCATCTTCAAAATCGTCAGCCATAGGTTTTGGTTTTTGCGCCGCGAAGATACGAATTTTTTTAGACATTGTTTGTTTTAAGAAAAAGCGTATTTTCGCGGCTTAAAAATTGAGAAGATGATGTTTGATGTTTTTTCGCTGAAAATTAACAAGTATAAGGCTTTCATGCTGACTTTGGTCATGGTGATGTCGGCGTTTTTAGTCATGGCGCAGCCCCCGGGCGGCGGATATCCTGGCGGGCGTCCTCCCGGCGGCGGTTATCCCGGCGGACGGCCGCCGATGGGTGGCGAAAGAGGCGGCTGGAATCAGCAGATGCCTCAGCAGAACGCTCCCGTGAAACAGAAGAAAAAGGTCCGCGAAGGCGCCACGTTCAAGGTGGTGGGAATGCTGAAGGATTCCGTCACCGGCGGCCCGCTGGCCTACGCCAACGTCGCGGTGCTCGACCCGGAGGACTCGATGCTCATCAAGGGCACCTCGGCCAATAACAATGGCTATTTCGAGATCGACGGCATCCCTCAAGGACCGTGCCTGCTTCGCGTCTGGTTTTTCAACTACAAACCGCGTCTCATTCCTTTCACGGTGACCAACAACACCGACCTTGGCACCCTGCTTTTCGAACCTATGTCAACATCCTTGGGCGAGGTGACCATCAAGACGGAGAAGCCCATTTACGCCATGGACGGCGAGAAGCTCGTCTATAACGTCAGCGAGGATGCCTCTATCCAGACCGGCACCACCGAGGACGCGCTGCAGAACGCGCCTGGCGTGGAGGTCGATGTGGAGGGCAATATCACCCTGCGCGGTGTGTCGAGCGTGGAGATCTGGATCAACGACAAACCATCTAAACTCACCGAGGAGAACCTCAAAACCTATCTCCAGACGTTGCCTGCCAACGCGCTGGAACGCATCGAGGCCATCACGAATCCGTCGGCCAAATACGCTACCGATGCCGAGGCGGTCATCAACATCGTCACCTCCGCGCACGTCAAGAGCAACCAGTTCGTCAGTTTCGGTGTCAACGGTTCCAACCAGCCGTTTGTCTCGCCTTGGGTCAGCTACATGTGGACCAAGGAGAAGCTGAGCGTCAACTTTTTCGTGTCGGGTCGCTACAGCGCGCGCCGCAACAGTTCCGCGTCCACCTCATATCAGCGCCGCGATGCGGATGTCCTCGGTGAGTACGACACCACGTGGTCGAATGTTATCGCGCAGCAGGACACCAACCGTAACGCTGCCGGCAACTTCTTCCTCGGCATCAACTATGAAATTGACTCTACCAGCGAGATCTCTTTCGATGCCGGCGGTTTTTATAACTACAACGGCAGCCGCTATGTTGCCGGCCGCGACCAGACCTATTTTTACCTCGACTCTCTGCCGCCATTTTCTATCGAGTATATTGACACCACCCGCAGCAAGTCGGTCGGCCATTCCGTGATGACCCACGCCGGGGTCGATTACACCAAGAAGTTCGACAAAAAAGGGCATAACCTGCGCCTCGGCCTTAACGGGCGGTTCTCGCACAACGCCAGCGAGCAATGGTACAACCGGTTCTATGACACCTACTACGATCTTGACGAGCACCGTTACCTGCTCACGCGCAGCTTCCGCTACGGTGCGGATTTCGATGCCCGTTACAACCGGCCTTACAGCGATAACGGCGAGATGAGTTATGGTCTGCGTACCAGCCATTTCCAGATGAGCAACGACTACCGCCGTTACAACGACCTTGACGGCGAGTTGGTGGACACGTTGCGTACCTACCACTTCAACGGCGGCTCGACGAACGTCAATGCCGACGTGAACTGGACGCACCGTTGGGGCGGCTTCACGCTCAGCACCGGATTGGGTGTTGGGATGTTGCGCGATGCCTACGAGTACATCAGCGACATGCCTTTCGCCGACGAAGGCGCTCCCATCTTTTTGTCGTTGCGTCCGTCCATCCACCTTACCTACCGCACCAAGAGCATGCATAACATCAAGCTCAACTACTCCATGCGCATGTCGCACCCCGACGAGGAGGACTTGAGCCATTTCCGCCGTTACAGCGACAACAGCTACTCCACGGGCAATCCTTTCGGACGTTATTCGTCGGACAATCCGAACGGACTGAAGAGCGGGTACACGCACAATCTGGAAGCGGGTTGGCAGAAATACTTCAACCGTTTCGGCAATATCGGGGTTGAGGTTTACGGCCGCTTGAGCACCAACGAGATCAGTTCGCTGACCGACTCCGAGTTTGACCAATATCTCGACCGGGTTGTCAGCTATTCGGTGCCCTACAACATGGGGACTTCCTGGCGTTATGGCGCATCGTTGAACGCCACTTACCGTCCGACCGGTTTCGTCAACCTGCGACTCTACGCCAATGTCTATGATTACGGTTACAAGATGGAGTACGACCGTGACGGCGTGCACCAGATCGACGGGCGTGACAAATGGTCATGGAGTGTGCGTTTGAACTTCTGGGCCAAGGCTTTCGATTGGTTGCAGTTCACCGCTTCCGGTTTCTACAATTCCCCGACAATCAGCCTGATGAGCGAGCGCAAAGCCCGCTACGCTTTGAATTTCGGTCTCCGCAGCGACCTCTTCAAACGCAAACTGTCGATTTTCGTCAATGTGCAGGACATCTTCAACTGGGGCGGCCGCTACGGTTCCGGTTCAGTCAACACGAACCCCTACTTCCTGAACAACAGCACCAACAAGATGCTGAACAGCCGTTATGTGTCGGCCGGCATCACGTTGCGCTTCGGAAAGATGGAGTTGGAGAAGAAAGTGCAGGAAGGCGACAGCGCTACCGGCGACTCAATCGAATAAAAAACACAATTAGATACAAAAAAATTGGAACTCGAAAGAGTTCCAATTTTTTTATAACCATTAACCCCCTAACCTTCTAACCTTTTATTTCACCAACGTCACTGTGCCCGTCAGCTCCATCGGGGTGCCGTCGGGCATTTTGTATTCGATGAGCCACACGTAAACGTTCATCGGCGCCACGATGCCGTCGATGCGGCCGTCCCAACCGTCCTGCGGGTTGGTGGTCATGAAGACGCATGTGCCGCTGCGCGTGAATATCGAGAACCGGTAGCCGTCGAACGACACGAAGGAGTTCAGCGGTTTGAACACGTTGTTGTTCGCCCCTAACGGACGGAATGCGTTCGGCACGTACAGCGTGGGCGGCTGGATTACTTGCACCTGGTTCGACAGGCTCGTCTCTTCGAAACCGTACGTGTTGGGGCTCTCTTTCGCCTCCACGTAATAGATGAACTTCGAGCCGGACTCATACATGGAGGAGATGTCATCGCTGAAGTTGTTGATGGAGGCGGGCACCACCTCGCTGACCGTGTTGAAGAGCTCCTCGCTCTCCACCTTCCGCATCACGAAATATTGCGCCACGCCGCCGTCCCAGTTGTCGTATCCGTGCCAGGTGAGTATGTTGTTCTGGGCGTTGTTCTCGCCGCGCAGCAGGATGTTGTGCGCGACGTTGGAGTAGCCGGAATACGTCCCGCAGCTGTTCAGAACATACGACCGGTAATAGTAGGTGCTCCGGTTGAAATTCGCGGAACTGTCGTTGAAAACGTAGCCGTTGGCGCCCGAAATGAAGCTTTGCGTGCTGAAATCCTCGAAATCGACGCCGTTCTCGCTGCGCTGCAGGGTGATGGAGACGAACGGCAGCGTGTCGCCGCTGGTCAGCACTCGGATGCGGAGGTACGAGTTGTCGATGACCGACACGGAGCGGATGTAGGTGAAATCCTGCGACTCGCCCGCCGAAATCGTGATGTTGACACGGTTGGAACTCGCCGTGACGGTCCCGCCGTTGTTCACCACGCGGACATAAGCTAAATATTCGTGGTTAAGGTCAAGATTCTCAATGAGATAGCTGTTTGTCGTGACATTGCCGAGCATTTGCCACGTCTGCCCTAAGTCCCCGCTGAACATCACCTCGTAATGGTCAATGTCGTTGAAAAGGTTCGTGTAGGCGGACCACTGGAGCGTGGCCGACCGGGTGCAGGCATCCAAACCTTGGAGGTGCAGCATCATGTTGCTCTGCTGGTTGTTGGTCAGCGCGGAAACATTGCCGCACGAGTCCATGGCGGCGATGCGGTAAAAACGCGAGTCGTAGGTCGGGTTGAGCACCGGGTCGATCCAGACGGTCTGACCGTAAACGGTGTCCAAAGGGATGGTCCCGTTGGGGGTGATGTAGTAAATGATGAACCCCATCATGTACGGCTCTGTCTCGTGGAAGCCGAGCATCACCTCGTTGGTCGGGGTCACGGTCACGCTGTCGAGCACCGGCGGGGTTGGGCTGATACTGTCCACCAGGTGGGCGGAGCCGATGGTCGTCATGAACGGACAATGCTCGTTGACACCGTAGATGTTGGAGATACTCACCTGATAGGAGATGATGTTGTTGCAGACGTCGGAGGTGTCGGTGTAGCTGAGCTGCGTGTTCGGCACGGAGGCGAACGGCTCGGGCGGGAAGTCCGGTTCGAAATCGCGCTTCTTGAAGATGTCGAACGTGCTGCCCCAGCTGTTGTCCAGAACGGTGGTCGGCGACTCCCATTCAAGGTACGCCAAGGTGTTGTTGGCCTGCGGGGTGACCGTCAGGCTGATGGAGTGGATGGTGTCGGAATAGAACCGGTTGCCGTTGGAGTCCACCGCGACGATATAGCAGTAGTATACCGTTGCCGTGGGAATGTCGTTGATGTCTTTGGAACCGTAGTCGCACAGCGTGTAGCTCTGGGTCGTGCTGCTGTAGCCGAAAAGACTGTCGCAGAGGACGTCGTTGATGTAGAAATAGTATTTCTCGAAGTGGATGCAGTCGCCGTTGCTGCTCCAGGCCATTTTCATGCGCTGATTGTTGTTCATCAGTTTCAGACACTGCATTTTAGGCGGCTCCCAAGCGTAGCTGCCCCAAACGAGTGCTAACAGTAATGCGACGAGTAGGTGTTTTTTCATCACGTCAGATTTCATTTTTCCCGCAAATAATTTCCAACGATAATTTGGGTGAAATTATTGTATGAAAAATATCTTCTTGATAATTTTAAAATTTCCTCGGGTGTAACTTTTTTTATGTCAGTAAGATAGCGGTACATCTCCGATTCGTCCAATCCGAATGTGTGGAAGTAGGCGTATTTCTGCATGGCGTTGACGGTGGTGTCGGCGGCACGCAGCTGGATACCGGCGATATAGTTCTTCACCATGGTTAGCTCTTGTTCGCTAACAGGCTCGTCTTGAAGTCGTTGCAGCTCCTCGAAGCAGGAATCGATGGCGTGTGCGGTCTGGCTGGCGTTCACGTCGCTGCTGATGGCGAAAACGGACTGCTCGCCGAAATAGGTGCTGGCCGAGGTGATGCCGTAGGTGAGCCCCTGCCGCTCGCGCAAGTTCTGCATCAACCGTGAGCTGAAGTAACCGCCCGTCAGCGTGTTCAACACCGAAAATGCGGTGCGGTCCGGATGATTGTAGCCGATGGATATGGAACTTAATATGATGGAGGACTGCAGACAGCCTTCCATGGGCTGATAGACGAAGTTCGTCGTCTTGTCAAAGGTGGTGATTCTCGGCAGCTTCGGCGAGGGCGTGCCGTGCGGGATGGCGGAAAAGGTGTCCGCAATCAGCCGCTCCGACGCGCTGTCCGTGTTCCCGGTGACGAAAACGGTGACATTCTCCGCGCAAAAACTTCCCTTGTGAAAATCCTGCAATTGCTTTGTGGTCAGTGCGTTGATGGTCGCCGGCGTGGCGATTTCCGAAACGGCGGGGAAGGTCTCTCCTAACATCTCGTGCCACATCAGCTGCCAGGAACGATAGTCGGTCTTTTGCGAATTGTATGCCAGGTTTTTCACTTCCTTGTCTTGCATGATCCGCAGGTTTTCGTCGCGAAAAGTCGGCGAAATCAGGAAGTCGGCGACGACAGGTAAAATGTCGGCCAGTTTGTCCTTGGGCGTCGAAATGAGGATCTGCACCCGCGTCAGTCCGACATTGACGCTTACCGCGGTGCCGTAGTAGTCGAGTTTCTCGGCCGTTTCCTGCGGTGAAAAACGCGGGGAACTCTCCTTGAGCAACGAATAGGTGAAGTTGCAGACGTGTTTCGCCGGCTGATAGAAGGAGCCAGTCTGCACCTGCACGAGGAGATGGATAAGGTCCAGGTTGGGGTTGTCGAATAGAAAGACGGGAATGCCGTTCTGGAGCGACTCGCGGCGTGGGGTGGGAAGCGGAAACGCCTCTATGGCGTGGATTTCGGGAGGTGTGGAACGGTCTGTCATCGGTTACGGGATTAGCAGGACTTGTCCTTGTTTGCGCTGGTCGTTGCCCTGGGAGTCTTTGTATTTGATGATATAGACGTACATGCCGTGCGTCAGGGCCTTGCCGTGTTGTTTGCCGTCCCAGCCGGTGTTGATGTCGCGGGAGATGAAGACCAGGTCTCCGTTGCGGTTTAGGACGGAAAGTTCGTAGCTTCTCGGCTCGAAGTTGGCTTTCACGTAGAAGAGGTCGTTCAGTCCGTCGCCGTTGGGGGTGAAGGCGGACGGGATGAAGAATTCGTCGGCCGTCGGCAGCTCCTCCTCGGGAGTCTCCTCCGATTTCAACGGCTGTTCGTCCATCGTGATGTTCTCCGCCACGGCGGGTTCGCTTGCCGGAACACGCTGCGGGGCGGTCTGGTTTGCCGTCCGGGTAGCCTTTGCGGGCGCTTGCGGGGTGCTCTGTGCCGGGGTCGCAGTGGCCGCGGGTGTTACTGTAGTGCTTGTAGATGTCAGATTATCAAATGTTTGCGTGCGTGCAGCGATGACGGCGGTGACGGTTTCACGCTCGGTGGCGGCTGCCTGCGCGACGGTCTCGACGCGGTTGGACTGCGCCGTGGCATTGGAAATGGAAGGCGCGTTCGGAGTGACATTGGTGCTCGCAGTGGTGGTCGTGGTGGTGACAGCGGGTTGCGGAACGGTCGTTTCCGTGGCGGGGACGGTGGTCTGCGCGGTTTCGGATGACTTGTGAGTCAGGGTCTTCACGAGAATCGGCACGGCAATCAGGACGGCGACGGTGCCGGCGATGATGGCGGCGCGGCCTCTCGGCGACAAACCGCCTTTGCGCCCGAATTTCTGCGTGTAGCGCTTGTCGCTCGTGATGGCGGCCCACTCCTGTTCGGAAACGGGCGTGGTCATCTGGCGCAGCTCCTCTATGGGGTTGTGGTTCATATTAGTATCGGTATTCTTCATTTCGCATATATTTTTCAATTTTCTTCCGGAGTTTCTGCTTCGCGCGCGAGACGAGCGACCGGACGTTGGTCGGCGTCTCGTTCATCAGGCGGGCGATTTCCTCCTGTTCTATTTCATCGACCACATACAGGTTGAAGGCGGTCTTGTATTTCAGCGGCAGCCCGTTGATCATCTCCATCAGCACTGCCATGGGGATGCCGTCGTAGTTTTCGTCGGCCGCGCCGGGCTCCAGAACCAGCTGACTCATGGGCGTGGCGTCGTAAATCTTCTTCCTCCGCACGTGGTCGATCAGTTTGTTGATGGTGATGACACGCAGCCAGCCTCCGAGATTGGTGATGCGGTCATAGTCCTCGAAATGCGTCAGAATGAAGATGAAAATGTCGTGAAACAGGTCTTCCGCCTCCTGGATGTCGTCTGCATAACGCAGACAAATACCCTTCACCATCGGACCGTACGTGTCATACAACATTTTCTGACATGCGGTGTCGCCGCGGCGGCATCCCTCAATGATCTCTATATCTTTTTCTGTCAGCATTTGTAATCAACAAGTCTATAACGAAATTCGGAGTGATTTGTGGCAAAAAAAAACGAAAAAAATGAGAAAAGGATTACAGGTCGAGCGACAGCTGGTTTTTGAGATGGAAACTTTTTCTGTGATAAGGAGTTAGGCCGAGCCGGTTGACGGCTTCGATATGCTTGGCGGTTGGGTAGCCTTTGTTTTTTTTCCAGTCGTAGGAGGCGGCGGCGATGGAGAGATAGGTGGCGTCGCCCTTCACGACGCAGCGATAGGGGATGTGCCATCGGTCGGTGAAGCGGTTGCCGTCAACGAGGATAAGCTCCGGAGTGACAGCGAGTTGCCCGATGGCCAAATTCATGGCATGGATGGAGGCGCGCAGGATGTTCATTTTGTCGATGTCCGTTTCGGAAACCTCCACGACGGCGTATGCGAGGGCGTCCCGTTCGATGATTTCGCGCAGCTCGTTGCGCTTTTTCTCCGTAAGTTGCTTGGAATCGTTGATTTCGTCGTTCGTGTAGTCGTAGGGGAAGATGACGGCGGCGGCGCAGACCGGTCCGGCGAGGCAGCCGCGCCCGGCCTCGTCACACCCGCATTCGACCGTCGGGGTGGGGGAGTAGTGGGAGGCTAAAGCCATAGCAGTACGCAAAGGCTGACAATCAGGACGTCGATCACATAGCAGTACCGTTTCTGCGTCACCGCCACGGACATGTGGAGGGCGACGGATGGCAGAACGTAGAACAGCGCGGCGGGAAGGGGCACGATGGCCAAAAACAAGAACAGCAGCATGGAAATCAGCAGCAGGTTTATATTGTTAAAAGCCTGTCGGATGACTATCAACTTGTTGTCCAGCAATCTTTTGTTGCGAATTGCGAGAATGATGGTCACCAACAGGAAATAGGCGATGGCGACGTATTCGATGACCCGCAGATGCGTGAACTGTTTGATGGGAACGAGGATGTTTACTTCGCGCCACGATTGCACGAACGTCTGCAAACCGTTGGAAATGAAGGCGATGGAAAACGCGAAGATGTACGGGAGGGCGATTCCCGACAACAGAATCAGAATGTCCTTGAATGAGGTCACATTGTTGATGGCCACCATCATGATCAGAAACAAGACAATGCCGAAAGCACTGATATCCAGCATGGTGGCGATGGCGATGAGAAGTCCGAACCCGAATAGCCGGTCTTTCATTTTCGATGCCTGTTCGTTGGGCGAATACAGCATCATGATCAGCGTGATGAAGAAGACAGTCAGCAGCGCGGGGGAGAAAGTCGTCAGAAATTTCCCGCAGTTGAGCAGCAGCAGGAAGAAAACGCCTGGCATGTAGCTTTTGTTCTCGGTGAAGTGGTTTTTGACACTGTGCTGGATAATGCCAATGGTCATCAGCAACACTGTGATTAATACCAAGATACGGGCAATCATGGGCTTCCAGACCCAAATTTTTGACACCATTTGGAAAAGCAGCATGGTGCCGTCCGCGGGTGTCGGGGTCATCTGCGCGAATATCGTCCACCCGGCCCATCCGAACAAAAGGACGAGGAAAAACAGCTGGATGTTGAGGTTTTTGTTTATAGAATGGAACATATTTCCGGGAAATCTGGGATCAGTTGTTGGAAAACGGCCGTCAGCGAGAATTTCTTCTGTTTCGGGAACTCATGGGCATAGACGGAGCGGCAGGCCAATTCCCCTGCTTCGTCAAAACGGCATTGAACACACATAATCTGCTTGTCCTCAATGTTATAAAGCCCGTTGTCGATACGACAGAGAGCGTCTTCGAAAGTCATTCGGAAATAGTAGTGCATGCGCTCCACGGTCAGCACCTGCGGAAGTTCGAGCTCGCTGACAATCCGCTGTCGCTTCTCCTCGGTCAGTTCCGGCGACAGAGGGACGGCGGTCACCCCGCTGAACAGGCAGGCCAACAGCGCGGCGCAGGCGGTGAGGTCAGGCTTCATCACGATGCCCGCACGTGTTATGCTCATGGCATCCAACTCGTTCATTATCGGTGCGATACGTTGCGCCAACTGCGAGTAAGAATACACCTGGCCGTCAATCTTGGCCACGGTCTGGTCCGGGTTCTGCTCCGTCAGCCGGATGTACGGCTCAATGACATTCTGGTAAAACATACGACGTCTCCGGATTAGTGTTGTTCCTTGTTGCGGTTGAAATCTTCTCGCAGAAGACTGTAAATCAGCGCATCTTTGAATTTTCCCTGATGGAAATAATGCTGTTTGAGGCATCCTTCTCTCTGGAACCCTACTTTCTCCAAGTGTTTGATGCTTCCGTAATTGTCAGCGAAGGTGTCGCAGGTTATCTTGTTGAGGT